>QGFZ01000001.1:0-338170 GCA_003149065.1 Ruminococcaceae bacterium R-25 | reverse complement strand
AATGCCTTAAAAATTTGGTGTTAAGAATGACAATGAACTCCCCTTCTTCACAAAAAAGAGACAAGCGTATAATCGAGCAGTCGAAAATTCACTTTTGGACAAAGGAGAGTATTTATGAAGAAATTCGCAGCAACAGCACTCGTTCTTGCTATGGCTTTGAGCTTTGCAGCTTGCGGCAAAAAGCCTGAGGCAACAACAGAGGAAACTGAAGCAACAGTAACAGAATCCACTAAAGAAACAACTGAATCTTCTGAAACAACAGAAGAGACTACTGCAGAGACAACACCTGCCATTCCCGACGGTTATTCTCTGGTTGAAGTTAAGAGTGAATACCTTGGTGTAAATGTTTCTTTCGCAGCATTGGATGACGGCAGATTCGCAGGCAGCTCAATCGAGCACAACAAGAACACTGACCAGTACGGAAGAACCGAATTTTACGTTAATTTCTACGAAGACGAAGCGTCCCAGAACAAGAATGACGTTAAGTATACGATCAGGATCTGGGCTAGAAGCGACAGCTATGTTGATGACCAGATCAAGCGTTATGCAGCAGTTGAAGGCGCTAACTATGTCGGTGTATGGTCCTCACAGATCGACGAAAAGACAAAGTGCCACTATGAGCTTTACACAGATTCAAATACTTACCTTGATGGCAGAATCGTAGTTGAGGTTGATATGTATGCATATGGCAGCTGGATGCCGATCGATGACTACAAGACACTCGTTGATACAATGATCAAGACAATGAAGATCGATATCCTTGACACAAACAACCTTATCGATGCAGATGGCAACTTCCCCAGCGCTTCCGGAGTTTTCACAGTTCCTTCCAAGATCACTATCGACGGCAAGGAATATGAGACAGCAGTAACTGTTCCTTATTCTGCACCCCACGCACAGATCAAGTTCACTGATGCTGACGGCAAGGAAATTACGATCCGTGAGGACGGCCAGAATGTTGCAAAGTATGTATCTTCAAGACGTGAGCTCAACGATCCTGAAAGATACAGAGAGGTAAAGTTCGGAGATTATTCCGGCATCTGTGAGAAGACAACAAACAACGGCTGCATTAAGTATGAGTACACATTGGTTTACGCTGTTGAAGGTTCAAAGGAAACTAACATGACTTTCGTTCTTACATATGGCGCACCTAAGTCAATCTCATCAGATGAAATCAAGGCTATCTATGGCGACAAGGATAAGACAGCTGAGATGAACAAAAAGCTTGATGCTTATGCAGAAGAATACTTCAAGCAGCTCGTTTACAACAAGTAATTACTGAGCTTTATTCACAAACAAAAGGAGTCCGCGTTTTTTACGGACTCCTTTTTTCGTTTCATTTAAAATCTCTTATCTCTTAAGTTCAGGGTGATCCCTATAGTACTTGGCTTTGTCATCGTACATGCGCTCGTCAGCCATTCTCAGCGCCTGCGTGATATCGCCCAGATCGTTCTGATAGCAGTAACCCATTGCAAAAGAGACATTATCGTAGTGTCTGGAGAGTTTCTTGGCCTTGTTGATCTTTTCTACGATCTTATCTTCAGTAGTATATGACAAGAGTATCATGAACTCATCTCCGCCTGCTCTGTAGATCTCGTCACCGACGAAAACGTTCTGGAGAAGGTTCGCGCCGTTCTTGATAAGAAGGTCACCTGCAGCATGGCCCTGGTTGTCGTTTACTCTCTTAAGGCCGTTAAGATCGGCAAAAACGATACCCAAACCCTTGAGCTCGTCACTTCCGCTTTTTCTTAAACCGTCGATACGGTTGTTCATCTCGTTTCTGTTTAATACTCCCGTGAGCATATCGATCGAACTTAAGAACTGAAGTCTCTTAACAAGTCTCTGGTTTGCAATCTCCGAACCTACGAAAAATGTGGTAAGTTCGAGCGTTTCCTTGATCTTGACTGTATTTTCGACATCGAAATTACAAGCCCAGATATATCCGAGAGTCTCATCGCTGGATCTTAACGGGAAAAGAACGATGCTCTCAACATGGTTCTTCATGAGGGACTCATACCACTTAGGATTCTTCGCCCTGATATATTCCCAATCGTTTCTGTTCTTCGCAATAAGGCAGTTGCTGCCGCCGATGGTATCTTTCCAAGACAATGTAAGATCGTAGAAACCTTCTCTCAGTACACCTGTCATGGAAGGAAGCATAGAGTACTCATTTCTGGATTCACAGAGGGCGCTGCAAGTCTTATTCTCGTCATCTGTAAGAAGGATAACGCATGACTGTGCATCACAGAGCTTTCTGATATCCGAGATTACCTCATCCATCGTGTGCTGGAAGTTGGTCGCTCCTCTGAGCTTGATGCATGTATTAAGAACTTCAGAAGCTGTTGAAGCCGATGTGTTGCTCATCTGCTCGCTGTCCGCATACTTGGAAACGACCTGGGAATAGGTGCAGTAATGAAGATTGCCCTCTGATCCCAACGGTATCATGTAGAGATTGAACCAGAAATCGTATCTGTCAGGATGCACATAGGTATGCATCGGCTGCTTTAAGACAGCACATCTGAAGCAAAAATCCTCAAAATTCATATCCGTCGTGAAATAGTTCTGGTAAAGGCTGTTCGGAACGAACTTGGAAGTAAGCATCTGAGGGGCATCCGGATTGGCATGCTCAATGGATTTGATATATGCAGGGTTACCCGTAACGATCCTGATCTCGCCGTAAGTGCCGTCTTCTTTTGTTTCGACCGAGATAATACATGTCATTATATCGATTTTGTCGACAAAACTCTGATAATCCATAAATATCCTCACGCTAACCTAATGTTTTTAAAGAATTTTAACACATTTCCGGGTCAACATGGTAGGATTTCATAATTTTATTTAAGAAATTATGCTTTGGCTTTCCAGTTTTTCGGAGCCTTCTTATAAACCAGTTTCCTCATGAATACCAGCATAAGAACCGTAATAACAGCAAGAACCCCTGCCAGGATCAACGAATTTAATGGTATCCAGAAGATATGCAGCGCGACAAGGGAAAGAACGATCCTGGTCGCCATATAAGCGCCTCCCTTGACGTTCGCAGTCATGGTAAAAGGCTGGAACAGATAATAGAGTGCGAGCCAGATGATGCTCTGGATTACGCTCAGCATTACGCAGACAAGGATAGTTACGAGATACTGGCCGGGATAGCTCTCTCCTCCCGTATAGAACAGGAAAAGGTTTGCAAACAGGCCGCATGCTATCGCCGGAACGAGATTGAGCTTGATCAAAAGCTTTAATCTGATGTCATAGAGCCTGATGATCTTTTCGGGCTGCTTAAAAAAGCTGTATGTCATAAGGCTGTTGTCACAGTTGATGTACATAGCCTGTGTGGCCTTAAATGAGATATCGAAAAGCGATGTTGGAATGAGCATCAAAAGGAGCTGATTCTCGGCAACATGCCTTAAGAACGACCCTACCGAACTGTTATCAAAAGGCAGCAGAGTATCTTCGTAGCCCCTGAAAGTGATCAGGTTAAGAAGATTATTAAGGACCATATGAAGAGCATTGGAAGAACCGAATTCCCTGTAATAGTTGTAAATGAAGCCAAAGATAATAAGGCCGGTCAAAGTAACAACTATCGCGGTAAACACGACAGGCTTTGTAATGAGCATCTTTCTGTGGCGTGCGACAAAAAGCGCATTAAGGTAATCAAAGCCCTTCTTGTCACCTTTTACAGTACCTTCTGCCTTGATCTTCTTGAACTGCTTGGAACGGTCGGGATTCTTATAATTCTCGACTTCGTTATGTACGATATTGTCTCTTAAAGCCTTCTTATGAAGAAACGAATCAAATTTCTTGAGCTCGAAAAATCCCCAGATGCCTAAAACAGTAATTACAGCAGCAATGATCCCAAGTACAGGAAGCTCAATATAATAGCCGTTTGCGACCATGATCAAAAGAAACGGCAGCACCATTAAGATCAAGGTGAGCTTCAGGATATAAAGATAGTTGTTCTCCTTCATCGGCTTATTTCTCTTATTCTTCAGCCTGTATGAAAAAGCCTGTGCACCGGTTCCCATAAGCCTTATCAGGACAGCGAGAACAGGTATTCCGAGCCAGAGCCAGAAGGGCGCACCAGCAATTATCGCAACGATACCGGCAATAAGATATCCGATAACGAGTTTTGCAATATCGTAGATAAGAAGCGTGTTATTAAGCTTTCCGGCATCCATCCTGAGCATGAAGACCAGATATTCCTTCTCTGTCGTACATTTGAAAACAGGCTTTCTGATCACTATTCCGGCCAGCGCATAAATGAGGAAGAACGTCAGCGCGAAGCTTGCAAACAAAAGGCTGTCAGATATGCCTGTCGCTTGATCAAACACTGAATATGCCTTCGTGAGGCCCGCTGATACCAGATAGATCAGACCAAGACCTAATATCTTGCCGATAAAGAGCATAAAAACTTCTTTTATCACATGGAAAACCCAATAGATGACCTTCAGCGCCGTGGTGCTGTAAAGCCTGTCAGGAAGGATCTTGCCGATTACAGGAGTCTTCTTCAGCGAAAAGACAAGGCCGTTATAACCGATGATGCTCCTTAAGTGAATTACCTTGGTTAAGGTCTTTCGAAAATCATTAAGCATCGTCTTCGTCCTTTAAAGCGGCAATTATCTTATCCTTGAACGCCGAATCGCCGAGATTGCTCTTGTCGATCGGTTCTAACTTCCCGTTATGAAGCAAAACTATTTCATCACAAAGATCTACGGCAACATCTAAAAGGTGCGTCGAGAAAATGGTGATCCTCCCCTGCTTCTGGCCTCTTATAACGTTCTTCATCTCTTCAGCAATAATGACATCCAATGAAGTAAGAGGCTCGTCCAGGAGCATGAGCTTAGGTGATGCAATGATGTTTAAGAGCATCTGCATCTTATTTTTCGTGCCGTGCGAATAATCCTTAAGAAGCCTGTCACGGTCGTCTTCAGGAACCATCATGTAATCAAAATATTCATCGATCGTCTTATCGGGAGTGATCTCTTCGTGAACTTCCAGGAAGAACTTCAAAAACTCCCTGCCCGTCATGAATTCAGGCACGGTAGGCGTTGAAACGAGATATCCGATATCGTCAGGCTTGAGCGGGATCACATTCTGTGAATCTCCGTTTTCGCGGAAAAAGAACGAACCGGAATTAAAATCGATATCACCGTTTACACAGTTAAAGAACGTTGTCTTGCCTGATCCGTTCCGTCCCAGAAGGCCATATATCTTTCCTTCTTCGAAAACAAAATCAACGTCTTTTAAAACCTGCTTTGAGCCGTAACTCTTAACTAAATGGCTTATTACAAACTCCATATTCCTGCCCCCACAGATATATTTTCGTTAGTAATAATACCATTAACAATAAAAAAGAACCTTAACGTAACATTAAGGGTTCCATAACATTAAAAAGCCTTGGATTACTCCATGCTGAACATAATCACTGCCCAAACCATAAAGATCCGTCATTACAGCCTGGGATGCAACAAGCGCTTAATGAGCATTGTTTAAATACTTATCTTTCTTAGTTCTGTCTATATAACCAACTTAGTGCAGGAACCAGCATGGCAGCAACCACTGCCAGGATAACGAGTACCACGATAAGCTCGACCAGCGTGAACGCCCGTCTGCTCTTGTGTTTAGTTTTTGTTACTCTCTTCATCATAGTTATCACCCCTTATACCATGATTGTGCATATCAATATTTTTTAAATCAATACAAGTATGAAAAGGAATGATTAATAAAGATTTAACTACTCTCTGGGACTTTCCTCCGGAATAAACTCGTGTTTATCAATGCTCTTATGGCGCTCGGCGACCGCTGCATCAGCAAGATCAATGAGTTTCTGCTGTGAATCAAGCTTCTCTTTGCCTCTCAGATCGAGCTTGTGGTAAGAACCGTCAGGCGATAAGAAATGAGCCCTTACGGTGTCAGCAAGTTCAACATCAAGGACTTCCTTGACTCTGGCTCTGCAGTCAGGATCTTCGATCGGGAAAAGAAGTTCTACACGGCGGTTAAGGTTTCTCGGCATCCAGTCTGCGGATGCAAGATAAATGTCTTCGTAACCTTCATTGTAGAAATAGAAAATTCTGGAATGCTCAAGGAATCTGCCTGTGATCGAACGGACAGTGATATTCTCGCTCATACCGGGGATTCCTGCTCTTAAGCAGCAGATGCCTCTGACGATGAGGTCGATCTTAACGCCGGCATTAGAAGCCGTGTACAGAGCTTTAATAACTGTCTCATCAACCAAAGAATTGATCTTCGCGATTATGCGCGCCGGCTTTCCTGCCCTGGCATTTTCGGCTTCTCTTCTGATCCTGGAGATGAAATAATCTTTCATCCACAAAGGAGCCGGAATGAGTCTTCTCCAGGACTGCGGAATAGAGAATCCTGAGAGCATGTTAAAGAACTCGGAAGCATCCTCACCGAATGACTCGTTAGCCGTGAACAGGCCTAAGTCCGTATAGATCTTTGCAGTTACATCGTTATAGTTGCCTGTCGCAAGGTGCAGATATCTTCTGATTCCGTCTTCTTCCTTTCTGACGACCAGGGTTATCTTACTGTGCGTCTTAAGGCCTACAAGTCCGTAGATTACATGGCATCCTGCGTTCTCAAGTTTCTTAGCCCAGTTGATGTTGTTCTCTTCATCAAATCTGGCCTTGAGCTCAACAAGTACCATTACCTGCTTACCGTTCTGGGCTGCTTCGAGGAGCGATGCGATGATCGGAGACCTGTCGGATACGCGGTAGAGGGTCTGCTTGATAGCTAATACATTAGGATCTCTTGCTGCCTGCTTTACGAACTCCAATACAGGTTCAAAAGTCTCATAAGGGTGATGGACGATCCTGTCCTTTTCCCTTATCTGCTCGAAAATATCGAGTCCTGAGACAGGGCCGTCAAATGAAGCTGCTTCGGCAGGTTCATGTGCCTTGTAGCATAATTCGGGATGCTTTGCCTTGCATGCGGAAGTAAGCTTTGAGAGGAACGTTAAGTCGATAGGACCGTTAACGCTGAAAATATCGGCCTCATCTACTTCGAGCTCGTTTACGATGTAATGCAGAAGATCTGATTCGATATCATCCTGGACTTCAAGCCTTATGATCTCACCGAATCTGCGTCTTCTTACCTGCGCTTCGATCTCTTTTAAGAGGTCTTCTGCTTCATCTTCGTCGATATCGAGGTCGGCATTACGCATAACGCGGTAGAATGCCGTAGCTACTACAGTCTGTCCGTTAAAGAGCATGTCAACATTGGCTCTGATGATCTGCTCGACAGGAACGAAAACGTCGCCTTCCTCAGTCGGGATCTGATAAAGTCTCTTAACGACCGTAGGGATCTGGACCGTTGCGTACATATATTTTTCTTCATTAACTGTACGCTTTGCATTGCTGATGCCGTCGGTCGCTCTTTCCTGGAGCTTGATCTTCTTGGGCTCATTTTCGAGCATTACGCACATGTTGAGCATGCGGTTATAGATAAGCGGGAAAGGTCTTGATGAGTCTACCGCCATCGGTGTGATGATGGGATAGAGAACTGCCTTGAAATATGAATCCGCTATTGCTTTGAGCTGATCTGACAGCTCGTCATAGTTTCTTAAGAAGATCTGTTCCTGTGCAAGTGAAGGAACAAGTGATCTGTTGTATGTCGAATACATCAGTGACATAGTCCTTCTGGTCTTCTGGTCTATCCTCTCGAGCTGCTCATCAATAGAAAAACCTGCGATGTCGCGCTCGGCAAAATCGATACTCTGCATATCCCTTAAGGAAGCAACTCTTACGATGTAGAATTCATCGAGGTTTGATGCAGTGATGGATAAGAAATTAAGTCTCTCGAGCAAAGGATTTTTCGAATCTCTTGCTTCGTGAAGAATACGGTCATCAAACTCGAGCCAGGAAAGCTCACGGTTATAAAAGCAAGCGTTTCCGCTTAAGAAAGACGCGCTGGATTCATTGTAATCAGCTTTTGAGATATCAGGTGAAGCAACAAATGAAGCAGCCTTTTTTACGGCAGGCTTTTTATCCACTGTCTTTTTTGCAGCAGACTTTTTAACCACAGCCTTCTTTTCAGCAGGCTTTTTCGCGGTTTTCTTTACAGTCCCCTGTTTCTTATTTTCTGTTGTATTTGCCTTGCGCCCGGCGGCGTTTTTCTTGACTGCCATCAGCCTTCCCTCCTGATCTTGAGAACCGGTTTGATTCCCATTACGTCTTCAAACATTAAGCTTCTGTTCTCAAATGCCCACTTCTCGAAAGACATATCTTCAGATGCGTAACATGAGATAAGAAATTCATTGTCTTTGATCTTGCAATCGATCTTTTTGCCCTTTTCCTTGTGTGATGCATCGATTGCATCTGCGATCTTAAGGATCGATGCGAGCTTTGATACTATGACCTTCTGATCCGGCGGAAGAATCGAATAGTAGTAGCTGTCGTAAGGCTTGTTTCTCGGATAGAGTCTTACGATCATGGCAACCATATTGATCTCATCGTGATCAAGGCCCATAAGATTTGTATTCTTGATAATCGAATAAGCAGCGTCGCTGTGGTTTCTCGAGTGAACGAACTTGCCTATCTCGTGAAGGATTACAGAAACCTGCAAAAGCAGTCTGTCACGGCTTCCGAGGCCTGATATCTTCTTTGTCTCATCGAAAAACTGGAGCGCCGTCTTTTCGACGAATTCGATATGCTTTTTGTTGGAACGGTATCTTTTCGCAATGTGTCTGGATGCGGAAATAAGATAACTGTCCGGAGAGATCTCTGTCTTAAGGCCCTGCGAGTTAACGCAATAGTAGTAGATGATACCGTCAGACAGTGATGCATGAGGCATATAGATCGTGTCTACGCCGGTATACTCGAGCATGTTCTTGACGATCAAGGCCGTAGGAAGAAGGAGCGGAGCGATCAAGGAAGGAATGTTATCCTTCAATGTAAGGTCCGTAGCTCTTGTTTTAAAAAGGTAATTATATACGTTTAAAAACTCTTCTTTGGTAAGAGTGCAGGAAGACATTGCTCCATAGCCTGCCAGCTGCTTGATATAGCCCATCTCGCCCGAAAAAGCGATGAGGTTCTTATAGATAATGCCCTTAGGCTCAACTGCGTGGTAGTCTTCCAGATCCTGTGCGATGAACTCCTCAGCAACTTCGTCGTAATGGATAGTCTTGCTCTGAAGGTCATTCAGCATGCCTGAAATTCTTAAAGATCCGAGCAAAAGGTTCTGGCTGAATACAAATTCCGACTTATCGTAAACAGAAGCCTGGATAGATCCTGAACCGATATCAAGGATCATGGTTCCTGTAGATATGATCTTTGCAAATTCAGGATAGATAGCCTGAACCGCCAGAGTCTGGTAATAACGCTCCATAGAGTTATCCAGGACCTTGATCTTAAATCCGGTTCTTGTCCTTACCTTCTCGATTACGACTTCGGCATTTGAAGCGTCTCTGAAAGCTGATGTAGCAACGCAGAAGACACGGGCAACACCGTATTCTTTGCACTTCTCGTCAAACATCTTAAGACATTTGCACAGTTCTTCAACCTGTGCAGACTGGATAACACCCGAGCTGTAAGATTTTGTTCCGAGGCCCGTAAACTTACGGACTGCCTCTATTTCCTTGGGTTTGCCCTTTGAACCTATCTCGAAAACCTTAAGTCTGGCCGTGAGCGATCCGATATCGATCACCGCGACAAGCTTTTTTGCCATCTTATCAATTCCTCTTTTCCGTTACCTGTCAGAGGTTGGCTATGACTGCTTCAGTCATCTCCTTTGTTCCGACAAGTTTTGTAGTAATTCCTTCTCCAACGAAGGTTATATCGCTCGTTCTAAGACCCTGTTCAAGAGTCTTCTTAACTGCTTTTTCAATATCAGTTGCAACCTCTTCTTCACCGAATGCCATACGCATCATCATTGCAGCCGACAAGATGCAGCCCAGAGGATTTGCTTTGTCCTGGCCTGCAAGATCAGGAGCTGAACCATGGATAGGCTCATATAATCCGGGTATTCCGGCTGCACCTAAAGATGCTGACGGCAGCATTCCGATGGAGCCTGCGATCTGTCCAGCTTCATCAGATAAAATGTCGCCGAAAAGATTGCTCGTTACGATAACGTCAAAGCTGTAAGGCCTGCTTATAAGCTGCATTGCAGCATTATCGACGTAGAGGAATTCAACTTCTACTTCAGGATAATCAAACCTCATCTGGCTCGTAAGTCTTCTCCACATTCTGCTGGTAAGGAGTACGTTTGCCTTATCTACTAATGTCAGCTTCTTTTTTCTCTTCATTGCGAGCTCGAAAGCTATCTTTAAGATCCTCGTGATCTCGCCTTCTGAATAGCTCTCTGTATCGTATGCAATCTTTCCCTTAACGGTTCCGTCAGGCAGACGGTCTCCGCTCTGGTAAGAACCGGTCTTTCCGAAATAGATACCGCCCGTAAGTTCTCTTACGATAACAAAATCAATATTTCCGGTATTCTTCAGAGGTGATGCGTCCTTTAGTTCCTCGTAGATCGTAACCGGTCTGATATTTGCATATAATCCAAGCCCGAATCTTAAACCGAGAAGGGCCTTTTCAGGTCTTAATTCAGGATCGACATTATCCCACTTCGGGCCGCCTACTGCGCCGAGAAGAACAGCATCGCTGTCCTGTGCCGAATAGATAGTCTCCTGCGGGAGCGGGATTCCATAACGGTCTATTGCAGCACCTCCTGCCGTCAGTTCCTTTGTAAAGATCTCAATCTCTTGGCGCGAAGCGGCAGCTTCAAGAACGTCAATTGCGGCCTTTGTAATTTCCGGACCTATTCCGTCGCCGGGAATTACTGCTATATTGTATTTCTTTGACATAGTATTTCCCCTTATACTTTCAATTCGGACTCTGTATATCCAACAAGTCCGCCGCTGGCCATAATGTTCTTTATAAACTCAGGGAACGCATTCGCCTGAAAGCATTCTCCCGTAGTCTTATCAGTAATGACTCCCGTATCGAAATCTGCTTCGATCTCATCGCCTTCAGATATCTTCTCTGCAGCTTCAGGACACTCTAAGATAGGGAGTCCGACATTGATCGAATTCCTGTAGAAGATCCTTGCAAAATCGTTTGCGATGACAAGTGAAATTCCGCTCGCCTTAATAGCAACGGGCGCATGTTCTCTTGAAGAGCCGCATCCGAAGTTCTTGCCTGCAACCATAATGTCACCGGCTTTTACCCTGTCTTTAAAGGTCTTGTCAATGTCCTCCATGCAGTGCTCTTTGAGATGATCCGGATCTGCTGAAGTAAGATATCTTGCAGGGATAATGACATCGGTATCGATGTTGTCACCGTATTTAAACACTCTTCCTGATACCTTCATTCTGACCTCCCTGCCTTACAGCTCATCAGGTGTGCCTACGCGGCCCAGAACAGCTGAAGCGCAAGCTACCGGAACACCGCTTAAGATAACTTCAGATCCTACATCGCCCATTCTTCCAACAAAGTTTCTGTTAGTAGTTGAAACACATCTCTCACCTTTTGCGAGAACGCCCATGTGACCGCCTAAACAAGGTCCGCATGTAGGTGTGGAGATAACACAGCCTGCATCGTCCAGAATCTCAAGCCATCCGTTATCCAGCGCCTGTCTGTAAACCTTCTGCGAACCCGGAATAACGATGCATCTTACATCCTTATGGACCTTAAGTCCTTTAAAGATCGTAGCGGCAGCACCGATATCTTCAAGTCTTCCGTTCGTGCAGGATCCGATAACGACCTGGTCAATCTTCATGTCTTTGCACTCGGATGCATTCTTCGTATTCGAAGGGAGATGAGGGAGCGCAACGGTCAGATCGATATCATTCAGATCAATATCTAAAACCCGGCTGTATTCAGCATCAGGATCTGTTGTATAGACCTTGTAATCACTCTTGATGAATCTCTCGGGATTTGTTTTCGAGATATACTTCAATGTATATTCATCGACCGGGAAAATGCCGTTCTTCGCGCCACACTCGATCGCCATGTTGCATACTGTGAGCCTGCCGTCCATGGAAAGAGCTTTAATGCCGTCTCCGTCAAATTCCAAAGACTTATAGAGTGCGCCATCAACACCGATCTTACCTATTATGCTTAAGATAAGGTCCTTGCCTGTTACAAATTTCTTGAATCTTCCTGTAAGATTGATCCTGATCGCTTCAGGAACCTTAAACCATGTAACACCTCTGGCCATTGCGCATGCAAGGTCAGTCGATCCGACGCCGGTTGCAAAAGAACCCAAAGCTCCATATGTACATGTATGTGAATCTGCACCGATTACAAGATCACCCGGAAGAACGATTCCGTTATCTGGCAGGATAACGTGTTCTATACCCATCTCTCTTCTTCCGAGTTCGTAGTAATGGGTAATATTCTGTTCGCGGGCAAAACAGCGCATAGTCTTGTTGAGCTCTGCGGATTTAATATCTTTATTCGGTGTGAAATGGTCTTGGATCAGAAGGACTCTGTCTTTGTCGAAAACGTCCTTTACGCCCAGCTTTTCGAAAACCTTGATAGCAGGCGGAGTCGTAACGTCATTACCTAGAACATAATCCAGTTTGGCTTCAATAAGGTCACCGGGAGACACGCTGTCCAAACCTGCATGATCAGCCAGGATCTTCTGCGTCATGGTCATTGGCATGTGTATTTACCTCCGGGACAATAATGTATATTTTACAACATTATTTGATTATTTAAAATAATAAGCCCCTAAGATATGTTATGCATTTTAGGAATAACGGGGTGATTGAAAAAGTGTTTTTTCCGGTTATCACTCGTCGTTCAATTCGAAATATTCGTCGTACAAAGCCGCGAGCTTATTGGCATTGTCTTCATATCTTTTCAGCTCTTCACTGGTACAGGAACCGCCGAACTTAGCTTCCAATTCCTTCTGTTCAGCTTCAAGCCTTGTAGTTTCCTTCTCGATATCAGAAATGCGCTGGCGCCTTTTTGCAGACTCTTTTCTGCCGAGAGCACGGTTAGCGTTTCTTACGGTATTCTCATTTTCCTTCTTTGTTTCTTCCTCTAAAACAGGTTCGGAAGATGCTGTCTGCACAGCCTTACGATAGAAGCAATACGAATCGTAGAGTTCAGCTTTTCTGTCTTTGAAACCCAAAACCTTATCCGCACATTTATCGATAAAGAATCTGTCGTGGCTTACGCAGATAACGGCACCGCTGTATTCTTTGATCGCATCTTCAAGGATCTCTCTTGAGTTGATATCAAGGTGATTCGTAGGCTCGTCTAAGAAAAGAATATCCGGATTCTCTCTTAAGAGACAGCAAAGATATAATCTTGATCTCTCACCGCCTGAGAGCATTGAGATCTTCTTAAATGCATCGTCACCTTTAAAACCGAATCTGGCAAGAAGGCTTCTGGCTTCAGTGGTACCGATGTCACTTCTTGATACGAGTTCATCAAAACAGTTCATTTCCTCATCGTCAAAAGGAACAAACTGCTCCATGTAGCCCATCGACTGCGCAGAACCGATTAGAACGGTTCCGGAAGAGCCGCCCAATTTCTCACCGGCATGTCCGGACAGGAGTTTTAAGAGCGTCGTCTTACCGCATCCGTTAGGTCCTGCGAGGAACAGTTTTTCATCAGCTGTTACTTCAAACGACAAAGGATCAAAAAGATTCGTTTCTGAATCTTCGAATTTCATTGCAAGATCTTTTGCCTGGAGGATTATCCTGTCAGATCTGCCGGTCCTCTCCAAAGGCTGAGCGGTAAAACTCATTTTCGCATAGCCCGCAGGAAGCTTAGATCTCGCCTCTTCAAGCTTTTCTTCGAGCTTTGCCACCATCTTTTCTCTTTGGTGATAACCGCTGATATTTCTGTGCGAGAGCATAGTCTGCTTAACATCCAACTGATGTGCGAGCTCTTCTTCCAGAGCTTTTGTAACAAGACTCTGCGACTTTATGAAATGCTCTTTTTGTTCCTTGTAGTCAGTGTAACCGCCTTTATATTCTGTGATATGCCCGCCGTCTAATTCAATCACTTTGGTAGCGACCTGATCGATAAAATGTCTGTCATGAGTAATAACGAAAACGGCGCCGCCATAAGAAGACAAAAAGTTTTCGAGCCACTCTACCGCTTCCATATCCAAATGGTTCGTAGGCTCGTCTAACAGAAGGATATCAGGCCTGTCAACAATAAGTCTTGCAAGACAGACTCTCATCTTCTCCCCACCTGAAAGATCAGAAAAATCTTCTCTGGAATGAATATCTTTAAGGCCTAATCCTGCCAAAGCATCTTTTAATCTGTATTCGTAATCGTAACCGCCTGCAGCTTCATAGAGCGACTGTGTCTTAGAAAGTTCTTCGACAAGAGCGGAATTATCGTCGCCGTTTTCAGATGCATGTGTGATCTTTGAAGAGATCGTATCCATCTTCAATTCGAGATCGATAAGATTCGACGGTTTTAATGTCGCGCCCGAAAGATCCTGCTCATCCATATTCTGTGAGAGATAACCTGCAATGGTATTTCCGTGCAGTATCACTTCACCGTCATCAGGAGTAAGTGAGCCTTTGATAATCTTAAAGAGTGTGGATTTGCCTGCTCCGTTATCACCTATGAATGCGATGCGGTCGCCTTTGTTTACGCGGAAGGACACACCGTCAAGAATGCGGCGCGGTCCGTAATTCATAGTGATGTTGTTAAGTGTAAGAAGCGGCATTATATTTCCTCAACAGTATTAATACGGCAATCATTTTATCACACGAAATAAAAAAGGGTTGCCTCAATTGAGACAACCCTGATTCAGTATAAATGCTTCTGGAATTAGAAGAGATCTACACCCTTACCATCAACATCGTAAGCCTTCTTCTCAGCTGCAACGACATAGATCTTAGCAGCCTTAGGAAGCTTCTTTGCGATAGCAGCTGCAGAGATTTCCTGACCATCGATCTGGAAGATGATGTCAACCTTCTTAGGAGCAGCAACCTTCTTAGCAGCCTTCTTTGCAGCGGGCTTCTTAGCAGCAGCCTTCTTTGCAGGAGCAGCCTTCTTAGCAGCAGCCTTCTTTGCAACGGGCTTCTTAGCAGCAGCCTTCTTTGCAGCGGGCTTCTTAGCCTCTGCCTTCTTAGCGTCAGCCTTAGGAGCAGCCTTCTTTGCAGCAGGCTTCTTAGCAGCCTTCTTTGCAGCGGGCTTCTTAGCAGCAGCCTTCTTCTCTGCCGCAGCATGCGCAGCAGCAGCCTCCTTTGCAGCGGGCTTCTTAGCAGCAGCCTTCTTCTCTGCCTTAACAGGTGCAGGTGCAGCAGCAGGAGCAGCTACAGGTGCAGCAACCTTAACGTCTTTCTTTTCTGTATCCATACTAAAAGAACCTCCGTATTTTTCCTTGTTTGGATATAACTTTTTCCTTGTTTGGATATAATAAATCTACATTTCTTTATATTTTGTGTCAACAAACATTTTTTATAATTTTTGCAAGAATATTATTGCGGTCCATTTTCTATTTGTTCACTTTATACACATAACTCATTATGTTTACAGCATTTTGACTTAATCGTTTTTTTTATAAAAATTCATTTTATTTCATAGAATTTATTGCGACATTAAAATAAAATATCCATATGGATAAAGTCATTACAGTTTTTAATTGGGAGATCAAGAAACTCTTTTCGAGCTGGAGAAGAACAGTTGCACTGTTCCTTCTTCCCGCAATTCTGTTAATGGCTGCATTAAATGTTTTCCCGCTTCTCGTCAATTACATGTCCACCGGTTCTCTTAACAAAAAACCTGTAACTGTTGTCGGTGCGCCGGAGTCGTTCAGAACATATGTAGATGAGACAGTTGATGCGAGAGTATATACTTACGACTACAAAACATATCAGGAATTCGCCGAGATAATGCGCGACGAAGATTCTTATCACAAAATGCTCCGCAAAGGAACGCTCATCGTTTATTTCTATTCCGGAGATCCGCTCGTAGATTTCGATGACGAAGTCCGTTCATACTACAAAGAGATCTCAGCCGAAAACACTCAGGCTGTCAGCAAAGCAGTTATCTACGTTGCTTTTGACGGAAACTCATTTACTTCTGAAGCACGTGCCGAACAGTTAAAAGAAGGTGTTCTTAACGACTACCAGTCAGGTCTGATCGATAAACTCGGTGGTGATTATTCCGTAGTAGGAAGTTCTCTTTTTGCCATCGACAGTTTCAATCCCATAACTGATTTCGAAGATTACAGAACGACTGCAAACACTGCTGCATCAAGAGTTGTGCCTGGCGTTCTTATGATAATGATGTATTACTGCGTATATTCTCTCGTAAGTGATATGTTCGCATCCGAGCGTGACAGAGGCTTTATGGATAAACTCATAATGACTCCTGTATCAAGGAAAAAGATCTATGCAGGAAAGATCCTTGCGATAAACGTGATCGTTTCCTGTTCGACAGTTATCACTATGCTCCTTTTATTCTTCTCATCGTGGGTCAACCGGAGTAATGATGCGATGTCACTTCTCCCGTTCGGAATGATGCTGACGCCTTCAGAGTTATTGATAATATTAGGAAGCATTCCTATTACGGTTCTTCTCATGACCGCGATCTGCATCAGTACGGTATTCCAGTTAAGACGCATGCAGGATATTACCGTTAATCTCCAGCTCCCGTTGATCTATTTCCTTGGTGACTTCTTCATGCAGATGTTCAGAGGAACCAGACCGATTACAATGGAATATTTCCTGCCGCTTCATAACACTCTGGCATTGATAGCTGAGACATTTAATTCACAGAACAAAGCATGGCACGTAATAGTCATTTACCTGATAAATCTCGGACTCTCCTACTGGGTTTTATCCTATACATTCAGAAAAGAGGAACGCAAATGATCAAGTTAGTTGATGTTCACAAGAGTTACACCAAAGAACACGAGACGATCAAAGGCGTCAGTTTTGAAGTTTCGGAAGGTCAGATCTTCGGACTCTTAGGTCCTAACGGTGCCGGCAAAACGACACTGATGCAGATGATCGCCACTTTGATGAAGCCTACATCAGGCCAGATCCTCATTGACGGACTTTCTGCAGATAAGGATCTTTTGGAGATCCACCGCAAGATCGGATTCCTCACTAACGAGATAAAGCTCGATCCTATGTCCACACCGAATATCTTATTCGATTTCTTCGCCAAGCTTTACGATATTCCCGAAAAAGATCTGAGAGACAGAAAGGCAGAGAGTTTTGCCCGATTCGGCATCTCCCCTTTTGCAGATAAAAGGATTAATGAATTGTCTACGGGCATGAAGCAGAAGATCTCGATAGCGATAAGCCTTATTCATAATCCGCCGGTCATTATTTTCGACGAACCTACGAACGGACTTGATATTCTTACATCAAAGCAGGTTACTGATTATTTAAAAGAGCTTAAATCAAAAGGACACGCGATCATACTTTCCACACACATATTCTCAGTAGCAGAAGAGCTTTGCGATGAGATAGCAATACTTGTCGACGGAAAGATCGCAGCTCAGGGAAGCGTCGAAGAACTGGTAAAACAGGCAGAAGCCGAAAACTTCGAAAAAGCATTCTTCAAGATCTACGTTGAAAACCACGTTGAATAATAAAGACTATGAACACAGGACGAGGCATTAGAACAATAATAGGAAGTTTCTTCCGCAAGAGAGGACAGATGGGCGCAGAAGCCTCATCTGCAGCTTTCCTTGCCTCTGTCGGTTTTGTTATCGCAGTTGCATTCTGCGCTATATCTTTCATTTTCTGGTGGTTCCCTTATCACCTCTTCAGCGACGAAGTCTATAACGTTGTCGTAGTAAATGCGCCTGAATCTTTCAAGGAATTTAACGAAGAGACCCAGAAATACCGTGATATGGATGCTGCTGATTACGGTGACAGATATGACTTCTTAAAGAACTGGGAACATATGATGTATTTTGAATACAGTTACGACGGTTACGGCTGGACTGAATTCATTTACAAAGAAACTGACGCTCTTTATGACTTCGTTACTTTTGGCAAGTGGATGAGAGAAAACGATGCTTATCTGACTATAGTCTTCCCTAAAGATTTCGACGAACAAATAAGATTAAGACAGGAAGGCAAAACTGATGCAAAGCCTCAGCTCCTCACTTACTACCGCACAAATTCGATGGAATATTCGGAAATGAAAGACGGTTTCAAAGACGAGTATCTCGAGTTCTTCCAGAGCAAAATCCGCTCAGATTATAATCTTAAGATCACATCTGTTTCTGATTCACAGATAATAAATGATCCTATAACCACATCTGAAACCGAATACGGCGTGAAGGCTTTCGTCAATACTATAAGCGTAACCTTCATACCGATCCTGTTATTCGTCATCCTTCTCTACTCATCTATGAGCATCGGAACGAATGTAATAGCAGGTCAGAAAGAGCGTGGAACCTTCACAGGAATCCTTCTCACTCCAATGCCAAGATACGCCATTGTTATGGGTTATCTCGGCGGTGTAGTCATCAAGACACTGATCCCTGCTTTCATTGTAGCCACGATTTCTGCCTTGCTTGTCGGACAATTTAACATCGCTACTTTCCTGGCTTTGTATCTTTATATCCTCGTTCTCGCACTCTTCATTGCTTCTGTTACCATATTGATCTCAGTGATCAACGATACCGTCGTATCTGCGCAAACGGCATTCCTGCCTATATTCCTTATTCTTGTAGCAGTATGCGTCACCTGCATCCAGGCAGTTTCAGAGAGAGCTGACTTCTATATGTTCCTGCCAGTTCATGGCCAATTCTACGGAATCGGTGACGCACTTACCGGAAACATTTATGTTCCTGGCCTCTTAGTAAGTTCAGCTGCAACAATCCTTCTCTCTGCAATAATCACTTTCATCACGGAAAGACTCCTTCACAGCGAGAAATACACAGTATCCATCGATACCGTAGACGCCAAGGAAGTCAAGCGTTACCGCGAAGGCGGCAAGAGTTCTGCTCTTCAGGTCTTTAACAAGATGTCTGACGACTTCAGCTATTTTGTTACCGAGCTGTTCTATCCTCTGGTCGTTTTATCCTTCTTCCAGTTCATAGCAATGATCCCTGTCGTTGTCTCCTACATGAGGAAGCCTGAATACTCATCATTCATTCAGGATCTCGCAAACGTAGGCACTGTAGAGGATATATTCAACAAAACATTTGAGATTTTCGGAATCTTCTTTAAGGACCCGCTCTTCCTCGGCATGATGACTTTGGGTTATATCGGTATAATCCTCACTTATTTCATCCATGCAGGCAGAGTCTGGAAGATCAAAGGCTTTAAGAAAAAGATCGCTTCCTGTGGTTATCCACTCTCGAACGGCAAGCATATAGCTCTGCACTATTGTCTCGGTTTCTTATTCGGTTTCCTGATGATGACCGGAACGATCTCCATCATGGTACTTACAGGCCAGATATCTTTCTCCGGCTTTAATCTCAGCGCTTCCGGCATAGGAGCATTCATCTTCAACCTCTTTATGTGGTTCCCTCAGGGTGCTTCAGAAGAATTGATGTTCAGAGGCTACATGATCCCCGCCTTCAACAAGAGATACAAAGTCGCAGTCGGAGTCATTGTATCTTCCATCGTATTCTCCGCATTCCATTCGCTGAACCCGGGATTCACTCCTCTGGCATCTGTTAACCTCGTTCTGATTGCAGTTCTTTTCGCATTGGTCTACCTCTACACAGAAGATATCTGGATGACATCTGCCATGCATACCGCTTGGAACCTTACACAGGGCAACATCTATGGCCTCCAGGTATCAGGCAACGAAGCATCAAACACTGTATTTAAGATCATTTATTCCGATAAGGCTTCATCCCTTATCACCGGCGGCTCCTTCGGACCTGAGGGTGGTCTCGCAACTACTGCTGTTACCTGTATCTGCATGGTGATCGTGATAGTGCTGCTGGCAAGGAAGCATCACAAAGCCGCGAAGTGAGTATTCCCTACACCCTCTACTGAAATTTCTATTTTTATTGTTTTCAGTCAAGAATCAAAGAGATTTCTTGACTGAATTACACATTTTTGAAGATTTCAGTTAAGAATTCTCGAAAAACTTGACTGAAAGTTTCTTTTTTCAAAATTCCAGTCAAGATTTCACCTTCAAACTTAGCTGAAATGCAGTATTTTTAAAATTTCAGTAGAAGACGCTTTTCGTTTTATCAAATCAGCAAATCTTTATGAACAGTATCAATATTGTCAAACGAGAAAGATTGAGACTCTTTTGCCTTATTCCGGCATCTATAATGCAAAAAGGAGGTTCATATGGAAAAAGATTTAAGAAAAGCTTTAACTTCAAGATTGGATATATTAGATAAACTGGCGCATACGATTGAAAGGAAAATAACAAGCCTGCCGCACGGGAGGATTGAAATCAAGCATGCAGGGCAAAAAGTCTATTACTATCTTTCAGAGTCGAACACAGATGGAATGCAATTATGTAAAGACAACGCTCTTGTTTCTCAGCTTGCCCAAAAGAACTACCTCGAAAAAGTTCTCAAATCCACATCACAGGAAGCTGCCATCCTGCAGCGTGCACTCAGGCAATACCCTGAAACAATTGCCGAAGAAATATACGATAAATTAACAGAGGACAGAAAGAGTCTTGTAAAACCGATAGTCACTCCCCTTGAACAATTCGTAAATGAGTGGCAGGAAAAACCATTTACAAAGAAAGCAATTAAGGAAGGTGTTCCGTACTTTACGACACTCCGTGGCGAGAAAGTCAGATCAAAATCAGAACAGATCATTGCAGACAGGCTATATATAAGAGGTATTCCTTATAAATACGAATGCCCGCTGAAAGTCGGAAACAAAGTCATACATCCGGATTTTACAATTTTGAGAAGGAGTGACAGAAAGGAAATCTATCTGGAACATCTCGGTATGTCAGACGACGATAAATATTTAAACGACAATGTTCCAAGACTTAATGAATATATTCTGAACGGCTATATGCCCGGCGACAGACTTTTCCTCACATTTGAGTCTTCGAAAACACCTTTGAATACAGATGTAATCGACAAAATGATCGATAAACTCTTCTTATGATTAAAAAGGCCCGCCGGAGCGGGCCTTAAAACTGTCTGTATAAACCGATCAGCTTTCAGCAGCTATCTCTCTTGCTACGAATACGCCTGAAGCAGATGCATGCGACAATGAATGCGTTACGCCTGATCCGTCACCTATTACGAACAAGCCGGGATAACGTGTCTCGAGCCTGTCGTTGATCGCAACTTCCATGTTGTAGAACTTAACTTCAACGCCATAGAGCAATGTATCGTCATTTGCTGTACCGGGAGCGATCTTATCTAATGCATATATCATCTCGATGATGCCGTCTAAGATTCTCTTCGGGAGAACGAGAGACAGGTCACCAGGTGTAGCCTTCAGAGTAGGCCTTACTGTTGACTCCTCGATTCTGGAAGCATTGGATCTTCTTCCTCTCGTGAGGTCGCCGAAACGCTGGACGATTACACCGCCGCCAAGCATGTTGGAAAGTCTTGCAATAGATTCACCGTAGCCGTTGGAATCCTTGAAAGGCTCAGAGAAGTGCTTTGATACGAGCAGAGCGAAGTTCGTGTTCTGCGACTGGAGCTCGGGAGCATCAAAGCTATGGCCGTTAACCGTAACGATACCGTTCGTATTCTCCGTAACGACATAGCCGTAAGGATTCATGCAGAATGTTCTGACCTTATCTTCGAACTTCTCGGTACGGTAAACGATCTTACTCTCATAGAGTTCAGATGTAAGATCAGAGAATACAACAGCGGGAAGCTCAACTCTTACACCGATATCAACTCTGTTGGAATATGTCTCGATATCAAGTTCGTTGCAGACCTTTTCGATCCACTTACTGCCGGAACGGCCTACGGATACGATGCACTTCTTACATGTGTAGGATTCGCCTCCGCACTCGACCTCATAAGTGCCGTCTTCCAGCACTTTAAGGTCACCTACAGGTGAATTGAAATAGAAATCGACCTTGTCCTTAAGCACGTTAAAGATGTTGCCAAGGACCTGATAGTTCTTGTCGGTTCCGAGATGTCTTACGGAAGCATCAAGGAGATGGAGCTTATTCTCAAGGCAGATCTTCTTGAATGAAGAACCTGCTGTCGAATAGAGCTTTGTTCCCTCTCCGCCGTTGGCGAGATTGATACCATCAACATACTTCATGAGCTCTAAAGCTTTTTCCTTGCCGATGTGCTCGTACAAGGTTCCGCCGAAATCATTTGTGATGTTATATTTGCCGTCGGAGAATGCGCCTGCACCGCCGAAGCCGCGCATGATAGCGCATGAAGGGCAATTGATGCAGCTCTTTACTTTATCTCCGTCGATGGGACATTTGCGTTGTTCGAGAGGTTTGCCGGCCTCGAAAACTGCGACTTTCAGATCAGGTCTTAAGTTGACTAATTCATAGGCAGAGAATATTCCGCCCGGGCCTGCGCCGATAATGATGACATCATAAGTTTTCATAAAAAATCTCCTTTGCAAAAAGGATTACACTTAATTATAGAATTAAGTTTGAACTCTTTCAAATGCCGGGAGGTGAAAGATTCAGGCAAAAAAGCTCCGGAAATAATCCGGAGCCTTCAATCAACAAAGATAATGGAAAAGAATTAAGTCTCATTAACTTCCTGCGCAAAAAAGACAACTCTCTGGTCGTTTCCTACAACTGCTTCATAATCATCTTTGGTGAACACCATTATCATGAAGTCATTATTTGTTTCTTTCTTTTTCAGGTTGCTAAGCCATTCCGGGTTTGTCTTACCCTTATCGACAAACGCTATTCCTTCGATAAGCTCACCATTCGGGTTCCTGACTAACTGTCCCCATCCGTAATCATCAGGCGTACCACCGACATAGAGAGTAATCTTATACCCGTTCTCATCCACCTTTTCATAACGGAAGACCTCACTTGCACTGCACTTATCGGTAATGTCTTCCCATTCGCCGTTAAGGACAAAGTACAACCGGCCGTCCTTGACCTGAGCCCAAGGCTCTGTATCAGTAAAACTATAGGTAATAGATACTCTGCGGATCTGCGATCCGTCGGTTCCGGTTAACGATGTCTCCTCTACTGCGACATTCAGATTGTTGTAATTTGACGAGAATGTCGAATAAATAGTCTCTGCAGCTTTTACAACGATCTCTCTGGTGCCGGGGATGCTCATTATGATCGCTACTGCCGCTGCAACTGCTGCCACAGGTGCAAGCCAGATCTTCTTAGCTTTTCTCTTCCCCATAAGTCCGGCACGGATCTCTTCCTGCCTCGACTTATCCATTATCACTTTATCGAAAGTATCTTTCATTTTTCTATTCCTCCAACCTGATTCGCAAACGCTCCTTGCCCCTGTTTATCCGCACAGCCACTGCCGATTCAGAGACCTTTAAAATCCTGCTGATCTCCTTATAAGAGTAACCGGCATAGTAATGAAGATAGATTGGTACTCTGAACTGTTCTTCCAGGCGCATCAGTTCATCGAAGACAGCCTTGTTTCTTTCAGTGAATCCGTCATAGTACTCCAGATGCCATTCTTCAGATTCGAGATCAACATCAGATCTTGCCGAAGACTTCAAGTGATCCTTGCATTTATTTGCTGTCATGGTCATAAGATATGCTTTTTCGTTCCTGTTCTCGAAAAACATATGCTTGTCCAACAGCTTCGAAAAGACTTCCTGAACGATATCTTCAGCGTCCTGCTTCGAGCCCAGATATGAGACGGCAAATTTGTAAAGATCATTCGAATACAGATCGAACAGTCTTATGACGTCCTCATTTTTCAATCCTTAAACCTCCCCACAAAGATTTGAGATCTCACTATATTAACGATTCAGGTTATGAGTTTCTTACATTCTCGCATAAGATTTTTTTGAAAACAAAAACAGCCCCTGACAGAGACTGCTTAAAATCTGATAATTCAAGGATATCCATCAAGGATCACCTGGTCTTCTTGATCCTTACGGCATAAGTAAGCGGTATGGCGATCAATATGCCAACGCCTGCCTGAATAAAGTTAAAGGCCACAGAACCTAATGCTGCTTCCCTGCCATACATGCACATCTCGAAAACAAAATATCCTCCGACCATTATAAGTTCGGCAGACACACAGGCGATCAGGCGCAATACAAAACCGAGAGCCTTCTTTTCGTGCGATCTTGACATTATAAGTGCTGCAACAAGGCCCATAAGGCCCTTGATAACGAATGTGGGCGCGATATAAACGGGATAGCCTGCTATGAGGTCTCCTAATGCGGAACCTATGGCTGCCGGGAAAAAGGCGGCAGGTCCGATAAAATAAGATGCCATAAGGATCACAGCATCTCCCAGATTCATATAGCCTATGGCAGTAGGGATCCTTAATTCAGTTCCGATGAACACGAAAGCAGCGAAGATACCGCATATAGCGATAAGCTTCAGGTTCTTTTTGGAACTGTTGCGCTTTTCGTTCTCAGTCATCTCATTACCTCAACAGACTGTAAAGATCTATAGGGTTAGTGCAGATCCTTTCAGCCCCATTTTCCATAAGGAATTCACGTGTCTTATACCCCCAGGTGCAGCTGACAGAGCTCATTTGGCTGTTTTTTGCAGTCTCTATATCCGTATCTGTATCACCGATATAGATTGCTTCACTGTTATCTACGCCTAAAGCTTTTAGGCACCTTTCAACAGGCTCGGAAGAAGGCTTCCTCTCGACTCCTTCCACAGAACCTGAGACATAGTCAAACAGGTTCGGGAAAAAGTGATCTATGAGTTTTCCTGCAGGCTCATCGTTTTTATTGCTGATACAAGCCAGGAGCATGCCTTCAGACTTAAGACGCGTGAGCACTTCAACTATACCATTATAAGGGCGGGTATTCTCCAGATAGTGGGAATCGTAGTATGAGACATTATCCTTAAGGAGCTTTTGCTTCAGCTCTTCGCTGTAATCACCGGGATCAGCCTTAAGGCTTCTTTCGATGAACCTGACCACTCCGTTATTGATAAAGGTCTTTACCTGGTCTTCTGTCTGGGGAGAAAGGTTATTCATCCTTCTTGCCGCATTAAGACTTGAAGTAAGCCCTCCGATCGTATCAAGGAGAGTTCCGTCAAGGTCAAAACATGCGAGTCTGTATTTCATATAGTATCTGTCGTCCGCTTCCGATAATGAACTATATTATTCGTTAACGGATTTTTTGTATAGTTTGATTTATGGGACATTCAGCATATTTATATCACGGCCAAACGCATATTCAAGAATCAAAATGTAGAATTAAGACCGGATTATTGCTAACATTTACTCTGAAAAGATAAGTATTAAGGAGTTTATTATGGCTATAGTTAAGTTCAGTTCAATGGGGTTCGGCAATTATGAGACAGACGTCGTAGTCGCAGCCATTACCCAGACCAGCACCAGCAACGGCAAGCCTATGCTCAAAGTAAGCATCAGTGACGGCGAAGAGAGCATTACTGCTCTTATCTTCGATTCAACAAAGAAAGATCTTAATGATGCCGGCATCGAAGACGGCTGCACGGCAGTTATCAATCTTGAAGTTACGGACTACAAGGGTTCAAAGAGCTATAAGATCACCAACATCAATCCCGTAAAGCTCCCGGAGGACGAATTAAAGCAGCTTATCAAGCTCCCTCCGATCGATCCCGAAAAACTCGTTAAGGACATCATTATCCTTATCAAGCAGTCTTCCGGAAGGTCCTACGACCTTAACACAACCGACATTCCGTCTGACGACTACTCATTAACAGCCCTTTCAATCAGACTGATCAACGAAAATATCAAGGCATTTACGAAGTCTTCAGCTGCAAAGGCTATGCACCACAACCTCTATGGCGGCCTTGCTTATCACACCTACAGGATGATAAAGACAGCTTTTGCCGTCTGCGATATCTATACCCTTCTTAACCGCGAGCTATTGGTCTGCGGCACGGCTCTTCATGATATCGGAAAGATCCTTGAAATGAAGACATCCGATACAGGTATTGCAAACTACACAGATATGGGAAACCTCTTCGGCCACTCACTTCTGGGCATCGAGATGATTGACAGAGAAGTCTGGAGAATGAACCAGGCTATAGGCGGCAGATCTTATAACAGCGAACAGGTCGCAATGCTTAAGCACATGCTCGCATCCCACCACGGCCAGCCCGAGTGGGGCGCTATCAGAAATCCTTCGACACCTGAAGCAATGATGCTTCACGAACTCGACATGATCGATTCGAGAATGTACATGTACGAAGATAACTTCAAGGATATGACAGCCGGCACTTCCAGCGACCCTATTTTCGGCATCGCGGGCGACGGAAAGAACGTTATCTACAAGAATTCATTCAGTGACTACGAGTAAATCCTGATCTGTCAGATGTCGTAATGGAACTCGTGAGGTTCATTATTCATATCGACATAATGGACGATCTTGTTTTCTTCATCGAGTGATATGAAGCCGCAGTATGATCTTATGTTGTAATGGTTGTCCGTTGCAACATAGGAAGCATTAGTACGGCTTACCCAGTAGCCCGGGAGGACATCGACAGTCAGGTCTTTGATAAGGCAGTTGTCATTATTTCTTTCCTCGTCACTCATCATGAAGTAATCCAGATAGATATGTTCAACGCCCGGATAGCACGATTTCAAAGCCCATGTCGTATCAATATGGTAGCCTTTGCCGTTGATTACGACATAGGTCCACGCATGGCACGTTCCGTCATAGGTTCCGCAGGCCAGACCGTCAACACCTACCTGCAGAAGAAGATAACCATATACGGCTGCAAAATTGATGCACTGCCCTACTTTCTTGGTAAAGGTCTTATAGACATAGTTATCTTCCTGTATGACCTCATATTCGTAATCGTAATTATTTGCTATATACAAATAGAGCTTTAATGCCTTTTCATAATCGGTATCATCAGTCTCAACATTGCTGTTGATGATATCTACGATCATGGCTTCAAAATCAGCCTGCCTCTTGAGCCAGTCTTCTTTGGACATCTTATAGGTGATCTTTCCCTTGCCGTTTTCAAAAGCAGGAGATCCGTCTTCAGTCTTGCCCTCGACCTTTAAGCCTGCTGCCGGGAAAAGGCAGCAAAGAGTTGTAGAGTCAGTACTCCACTTATATGCTTCCTCAGTCGCACAATCGAAAGTATCCTCACCTTTTCTTAATGCGTCACAAAGATTATAGAAGGCATCCCAGTATTCCTGGGGTATGGTCTTTGAGAGCTGTCCTGAATAAACATGCGGATTAAACTCGAAAACGCCTTTTGTCTCAGATGGCGTTGTTTCAGACTCAGTTTCTGCGTCTGTGAAAACTATCCTGTCTAATGTCTGAGACGTTTCTTCCGAACTTGATGCGCTCGGCAAAGTCTTTCCGGTATTACAGCCGGAAAGCAGTATTGATGCTGCAAGTATTATTCCTATTATCTTCTTAGTGTTCATTTATTCTCTCTTCCCCGAAAACTCAAATATCCCCGTAGTAGAATTCTTTTTGTTCATCATACATGGTTACATAGTGAACGATCTTCTTCTCTTCATCAAGAGACACGAATCTGCAGTAATCCCTGATGCAGTAATGATCATCAGTCGCTTCGAACTTAACATTGGTCTTATTCACATTGCATTCGGGCAGCAGAGTTACATCAGGATCAGTTAACGTGCATCCGTCAGCGATCCTTTCCTTGTCACTCATCATAAAATAATCCAGGTAGATACCGTCTGCTCCGTCAGCCTGAAGCGCCCAGGTGGTATCGATATGATATCCCTTGCCGTCTATCACGGCATATGTCCAGGCATGGCAAAGATCCTCGTAGATGCGGTAACTTACTGCATCGATATCAGCCTGAAGGAGAAGATAGGCATAGACAGAAGCGAAATTAACGCACTGTCCCCTCTTCTCCATGAAACACGCATATACATAGTTCTCATCATCACCCATTTTATCTATGAGCGAGGTATCGTAAACATAGTTCTTCGCCACGTAAAGATACAGCTTAAGGGCTCTCTCATATTCCGAGTCGTCTTTCTCTATCGTGCTGTTAAGGATATCCGTTATCAGGACTTCAAAATCAGATTCTCTCTTGAGAAAATCTTCAACAGGCATTTTATAAAGGATCTTTCCTGTTCCGTTCTCGAAAGCAGGAGAACCGTCGGTGCTCTTTCCTTCTATCTTCGCACCTGCCGGCGGGAAAAGATCACATAATACACCCACGTCAGTAGCCCAGTTATAGGCTTCCTGACTTGAACATTGGAATGTATCCTCGCCTTTTCTCAAGGCATCGCAAAGATTATAGAATGAATTCCAGTAATCCTGAGGGACCCTTTCTGCGATTTTTCTTGAATATACATGCGGATTGAATTCAAAGGGTTCGGAAGCCGTAGTTTCCGTTACAGAGGTTTCTGTTACGTCAGATGTCGCCGTCTGTCCGGCAACACCGCTTAAAACCGTCTGTTCTGTTGTTTCAGCCTTGCCAACATTGCATCCTGTCAAAAGGAATGCAGCCGCAAGTACCAGGCATAAAACTCTCTTATTTTTCATAGTAATTCCCCTTCCGTGCGATTATACAGAAGGGGAATTAAACTAAAAGCATCAAAAATTCGGCAAAAGTTAGGTAATTTACTTCTTCATGGCCTGGATCTTCTCATTCATCTTTTTTGCTTCTTTCCTGTAGTAACGCATGAAGCAAAACCAGATCACAAACGCTACCAGGAGCTGGATTGCCGCGATCACGATTCCCTGGCTGACAGTAGTTGAAGCTCCGAACCAGCCTACCGCAAATGCAACAGCCGTATATACTGCGCAGCCGATTCCCATGTGGATGATCACCTTGACCGGCATGGGGAGGCTGTCTTTGTTATAAACGACAGTCGGAACACCGAAGCCAAGGCCTACGATAATGCTGCCTAATGCCATCTTGGTGTAGCCATAATTTTCGAGGCTGAAATTCCCTCCGTAATAGATATCGAAAAAGACTCCGATAAGGCAGAATATCGTAAGCGCCATGCCGATGCTTATTACTGTGCTCTTCAAAAGATCTTTAATCACATTTCTCATTGCTATCATCTCCTTATAATCCCAGATATTTCTTGAACTCCGGCAGGTACTTTCTCGACACGTAGTCCTTGCTTCCGTTCTTAAGCTTCAAAAGGAGCGTGCCTGAGAATCCGGGTTCGATACTGTCCATGTAGGACAGGTTGATAAGTGTTGTCTTGGATATCTGCATAAACTGCTTACCCAGCTGTTCAGCAAGTTCGTAGAGTCTTTTTCGCGAGCGGTACTGAGATCTGGCACCGTAGATGATCGTATCACCGTCTTCCACCCTGATCATGTAAATATCCTTAGGCTGCAGTACGACGATGTCTTCCTCGTTCTGAAATGCAGTGACCGGCGTTTCCGAAGTGCCCAGCACATCGATCACGCGCTGTATCTCAGATGTAACCTTATCGGTGTGGATCACCGCAAAAGGCTCCTTATATTCTGCTGAAATGTCTATACTTACCTTCACTTTGAGTAAGCCTCCCGGAAAAGATATCCTTATGTTACCTCATTCTTCTTGATTGTTGCGAACTTCCAGAACTCATAGACTGTAATGAATGCTGAAGCTAACAGAAACCAAACCATCAGTATATGGAATGCATAAGCCATGTAGATGACATATCCGACTGTCGCAAGAGCTGTTATGGCACATGTCAGATTCCACCATCTGCTTTTCATAAATCTCTTGATCATGCTGATCACCTCCTTCGTGGCCTCATAGTAGCAAAGCTTAATGATACTGTGTCCGAAAACGGGGTAAGTGGCAAAAAAACATAGGTGAAATGCAAAAAAAGTATAAAACAATCTAGGCCCTCGCACTTTTTCAATAAAAAAGAAAAGTATAAAATAGTACCATTCCACATAGGAGAAGGTTTATGAATAACACTTTTTTGGACTCACTCGCAGGCATCAACGATGTGATCAATGAATTCGTATGGGTAAAAATCGGTATCATACTTCTTATAGGCACCGGTATCCTCATGACGGTATTAACAGGTTTTTTCCAGATCACACATTTCGGACACTGGTGGAAAAAGACCATCGGAAGCCTGTTTGATAAGAAAGTAATCTCGCACACAAAAGAAAAAGCTTCGATCTCACAGTTCCAGGCCCTCTGCACTGCTTTGGCAGCTACAGTAGGTGTCGGCAACATCGCAGGCGTATCGGCAGCCATTATGACAGGCGGTCCGGGCGCTGTCTTCTGGATGTGGGTTGCAGCATTCTTCGGAATGATGACTAACTATTCCGAAAATATCCTTGGTATCTACTACAGAAGAAAGAACCTCGAAGGAGAATGGTCAGGCGGCGCTATGTACTATCTCCAGGACGGCCTGGGCGGATATCCGCATATGAAGATTGTAGGAAAGGTCCTCGCCATTGTTTTCGCAGTATGCGCAGCACTCGCAGCTTTCGGCATCGGAAACATGGGCCAGGTCAATAAGATCGTTATCAACTTCACTTCAGCATTTGATATAAAAGCACTGTCTTCCAGAGTACTCTATTCTTCAGGCGACACTGACGTAACGCTCTACATGCTCATCGTAGGAATCGTTCTCATGGTGCTCGTAGGCTTCGTAGTACTTGGCGGACTTAAGAGAATAGCATCTGTTGCTGAGACAATAGTTCCTGTCATGGTCGTACTTTTCGTACTCGGAAGCTTGATCATCATCGTTGCAAACTTTAAGGGGATCCTCCCAGCTTTCAAGGCTATCTTCACTATGGCATTTTCCAAGCAGGCAGCCTGGGGCGGCGCAACCGGTGTTGCTTTCAAGACGATCATCACACAGGGATGCAAGAGAGGCGTCTTCTCAAACGAAGCAGGTCTTGGTTCTTCAGTTATGGTCCACAGTAACTCCAACGTCAAAGAACCTGTTAAGCAGGGTCTCTGGGGCATCTTCGAAGTATTCGCCGATACCATCATCGTCTGCTCAATGACAGCTCTTACCATCCTTACATCAGGCGTTATCGATCTTACGACCGGTGCTACGGATACTGCTTCTGATGCTACACTCGTAGCTGAAGCTTTCAACACGATATTCAAGTTCGGCGGCATAGAGTTCGGAAGGGTCTTCATTGCCCTCGCTATCCTTGCTTTCGCATTCACTACGATCCTCGGCTGGTCACACTACGGCTCAAAGGCTGTCGAATACTTAGCCGGCAGGCACGCTCCTGTAGTAACAAAGATCTATAAGGTATTATTCGTTATCATGATCTTATCAGGCGCCCTCATGACATCTTCGATCGCATGGGATATCTCCGATACCTTTAACGGTCTCATGATGATCCCTAACCTCATCGGCGTCCTCGCTATGAGTCCTGTCGTAATGAAGCTCACCAAGAACTATGTTGACAGAAGACTCCACGGCAAAGATATTGAGCCTATGCTCTCTTTCGATAAGAAGATCCAGGAAGAGAACGCAAAGCTCATTAAAGAGACTCAGGAAGACTGATAGTTCGGTTAATTTTGTTCTATCCAATAAGCACGCAGTCATGGGCTGCGTGCTTATTTATTTTATTAACTTGCGCCTGAAGTTTTTGCAAACAGTTATACACGAGCACTAAAACATGTTTTAGCGTATAATCTTTTTATGAAGATCTACCGCAACATAATTTCAGTCTTTTCATTTGCAATATCGGTTTACATATTGATATTGAACCTGTTCTGCACGTGTTTTACGACAGGTGACAGATTCCAAATGAACTACTTCAGCGGAGATATTATTCCGATTAACCTGCTCACCATTGCTCTTGCAGTTTTGAGCGTTATCTTTTGCGACAAAACAAAGATAAGAGAATTTGCAAACAAGCACTTCACAGCAATAAAACTGGTTCTCCTGTCGCTTATCGCGGTCATAGGAGTCGTGTTCACACTCTCATGCGGTCTGGGCGCTACTGCTGACCAGATCGATGTCCAGAACAGTGTGGCGGAGTTAAGAAATGGCATCATTGATTCTTTCATGCCGACCAAGTATATGGACATCTACCCCAACCAATACGGATTGGAACTGCTGTCATATCTGGCAAGTTTTGTTGTCGGAACCTATAACTTTACCTTTTTCAGATTAGTAAACGTTATATTCCTGGTATTATTGTACAGTGAGTTATCACTGATTGGAAAACAGATAGGATTGGGCAAGACATCACAACTTCTGATCCTTCTTACCGGCGTTTTCTATATGCCGTCTACGCTCTATGCTCTTTATGTATATGGCAATATTTCCGCGCTCGCGCTTTCAGTCTTAGCGGTCAGGCTGATCATTCAGGCTTTCGAAAAAGACAAGTTCTTATATGGTATCCTCTCCGCTGTAGCAATGTTCTTTTCCTGCATTTTCAAAAGCAACCAGCTGATCTTTGCAGTAGGCATCATCATCTACTGCCTGTTCAAATCAGTTGCAACAAAAAAATACAAAAAGCTAGTTCTGATTCCTGCCCTGATCTTAAGCGTCTGGATGTCTTCGTTTATTCCCACACTAGTTATGAGGAATCTGACAGGTCTCCCGCTGAATGGCGGCGTAAGCTATATGTCTTATCTTGCCATGGGCGTCCAGGAAAATGACCAGAACTATCCGGGCGGCTATAACGGCTTTAATGCTGAGACTTATGAGGAATTTGGCGGAGATAAGGCTGCGCAGTCTGCTTATGCCACTGAAGTATACAAAGAGACTCTGGCAGAGATGATCTCCGAGCCTGGTTTCTTCTTCAACTTCTTTACCAGAAAGCAGCTCCATCAGTGGGCAGATCCCGTATACAAGGCATATATGTGCATCCAGACCTGTCCGCAGCATGATACAGCTCAGTGGTTCTGCGAATTCTTAAGACCGAATCATGTATATCCTGTGCTGATATTCTTCTCTCTCTTCCAGCTGATCGTCTGGGCAGGCGCTGTGCTTTTCATCTGGCTTGGCAGAAAGCTGAAGCAAATGGACGAGGCCCTCATTTTGCCAATGATCTTTGTAGGCGGCTTTATCTTCCATACATTCTGGGAAGCCAAGTCACAATATGTCTTTTCCTACTTTGTTATCCTGTTCCCTGTTTGTTTATTGGGCTGGAGATCCTTCAAAGAATGGTTTGTCGCACGGGATAAGACACCTGTAAAAGAAAAACTCCATAAACTTAACAATACCAGACTGACCTGGTCATTCTCATTCACGCTAGCCGCAGCTGCAACAGTTCTGGTGTTTGGTGAAGTCTTAGGACTTTCAACATTAAGACTTCAGTTCCCGCAAGACCGCGCCCTGTATAAAGCATATGTCAGTCAGGGTTACAAAGAATCCTGGAATCCTTTAAGTAACGGCAGATACATTCTCACTAATGGTGATACCAAAATCGAATGCGAGCTGATCAACAAAGGAGATAAGACATTCATAAAGGATGCAGAGACCAACCGTTATCTTACAGTAAAAATGAACAGCTCTGTTTCATTTGCGTTCAGTTGGAGTGAACAGGAAGACTATGTTTCTCAAGCATTCAAATTCTATACGGACGGAGACAAGCTAGCTATAGTAAGCAATGATGATTATGTCTTTTACTTTTCGCAAGGAGAACCCAGTGTCAAATACGTTCTTTTCGGAACACTCATGCACTCAAGACTGGACGATGGCATGATCTGGCATTTTGAAAAGATCAGCTGATCAAACGGATGCTTCTTCGTCCTTTACCTTAAAACTAACGATTATCTGAAGGACCCCGTCTATAAGAGCAGATTCGATCGTTCCGCCGTTTCTGGTTATCAGTTCTTTCGCAATAGAAAAGCCAAGTCCTGTGGAAGCATTGCCCTCTTTAACCGTAAAGTAACGGTCGAAAAGCTTGGCTGCCGACACGGGAGTCAGGTCAGGCGCAGGATTGCTGAAGATAACCTGGCCTTTAGAATCGAGCTTTACTTCAAGATCGTTGTCGGCATACTTTATAGCATTGCCTATAATGTTCTCGAAAATACGGTTGGCGCTCTTCTTATCGCACAAAACATATACAGGCTCATCAGGTATCTCAATATCAGGCTCTATACCCTTCTTCTTAAACGCTGCATAAAAAGAGAGCATACACTCTTCCAAGACTCGGCAGATGTCGATAGGTTCAGAAGACACCTTCTCTGTCTGAACAGGATATCTCTCGGGATCTGTGGAAGTACTGTATTTGAAAAGTTCGTCTGCCAGATCGCTCAAAGAAAGCGTACGGCTCTTGATACGCTCCAGATACTGGACTTTTAATTCCTCATCCTCCTCATCTGCCATCAGGTCCAGATAAGAGTTGATCGCAGTAAGAGGCGTCCTTATATCATGGGAAATTCCAGTAACTGCTTCTGCGACTTTACGGTTGCCGTCCAAATATTCATTGCGCTCTCTGTCAAGATTTTTGAGCTCACGGTTGATAGTCTCTGCAGCCTTTCTCGCATGGGGATCGGCAGTCGTAAGTGTAATCGGTATCTGGGTCTTCCCGTTCACCTGGTCTTCGATATTATCTGTAAGTTCATCAAAGCCGCGTCTTAACAAAACGATCTTAATGACCGCTAAAACTAAAGCTATTGCAAGCAGAATGCAGATAATGATAAGTACAGGCAAATTCAGATTTTCCTTAATTCAAGATAAGAACAATGATACCACAACAGATATCAGTGCAGTTCGCGTTTCTTAAAACAGGCTATTCCTATACAGGTACTGGCAGCTATCCATAGAGCATTACAGGCCAAAGTTATTGCATAAATTCCACTTTTATAGAAAAGATAATCAATAACGGCAATCCCGATGCCACCTCTTACCGGGAAGGCGGGATCAAGGTAGATCGATGTCACCAGCGCTGCCCTCAATGGCGCAGGCAGATCTAATCTATATGAAGATATAACCTTCCTGCCATTGAAATAAACCTCATAACCCAAGGTCGGAAGATCAATCTTATCATCAAACACATTAAACCCGTACTGTTTAGCAAGACTGGAATACTCCGTGTATTCAGTATCCGACTTATACGAGTCAACAATGTGTTTTTCATAAATCCCTAAGAGCGGATTAGCTTCTAAATAAACAAAAGTAAGCATCAGGAAACCTACAATAAAAGCTACTGTTTTCCTGGCACTTGCAAAGAGTGCAGAAACAAAAACTGCCGATACATTAAAGACCAAAAACATTTCAACAAGTATCGATACCAGGAACATCGGAATATATACAGGTGGTTTCCACTCATAGTAGATACAAAAACCGGCAAAAACGATTAAGTTAAGAAGGATCATTATCGAGTCAATAATAAAAGAATAGATCAAGGCAGAAAGATATATTGTACGCCTGCTGTAACCACAGGCAACAAGATTCTTCATCGTTCCGTCACTAAAGAGACTGCCAAAAAAGAAAGGTATTATTATCGCGATCACTATAGCGGAAGCGTAGTGAAGGGTTGGAGGAAAAGTATTAAGCACCAACTCTTCACGATAAGCTGTGTGTACTCCTTTATCCAACACATCATAGACTTCCTGATCGATCGGCACAACATTAGCCTTTTCAAGATCAGAAGCACTTATGCCAAGACTCTCGAATCTATACTGCTTAATATTGCCTGCATCTACATAGACTTCATCGTTATCACCCAAATAAAAGAAATCCTCAGAACGGATAACTGTGACAGCCATGTCATCTGCAAATATAAGAGACGTAAAGTAAACTGAGACAATTACAGCTAAAGCCAGCAGAGCCCACATCACAGGGCTCTTAATCGTTCTGAATAAATAACCTGACAGCAGCTTTCTCATCCTCGCACTTCCCTCTTTTTGAAGACAATGATTCCGATTGCGGTGACGGCAAATATCCAGAACACATTATTTGCCAATTCTATCGCCATTATTCCGTCCCGGCAGGCAACATATTGTCCTAAACCAAAACTCTCAAACCTCTCAACAACTAACGGATCCAAATATATAATGGCCATCCCTGCAAACTTTTTAACAGGAGGCATATAGCCATCAATAGTCAACTTCAGTTCTCTTCCCTTGTAATACGTTTTATGACGGAATGTAAAAATATCAAACCTTTCTTCAAACACATTTGAGCCTTCATGCTCCAAAATATACATGTATTCCTCCCAGGCTGCTCTATCAGTGTTTTCGTAGTCATTCACCTCGTAATAAACCGAATCTATTATTAAAGTTCCACCGCTTTCATATTTGCTTATGTATACACCGATCACCGCCCATATCATCAGGAACGCTGCAATAAATGCAACTGTTCTTTTTCCACTTATAAATACAAAAGCGAGACTGATTGAAGAGAGCGTAAATGTAATTAATATCTCAACAAGGAGCATTACTATCACGACAGGCAGATATACCGGCGGCTTCCACATATAGAATATACACAGCAAAATATAAATAATAATATTCGCAAGGATCATGGCAAGATTCAAAAGGAATGAAAAAACAAGAGAAGACAGATAAATCTTGCCTTTACTGTAACCGCAGGCAATAAGATTCTTTATTGTTCTGTCCTTGAACATGCTTCCGAAGAAATCCGGGATCAGGATCAGAACGATAACAGCAGGAACGACATGCAAAAACTCTATTAATCCGAACAATATCTCTTTCTCACCAGTAGCTATGCTGCCGCACTTATCGAAGATCGCATCGTATTCCTCCTGCGGGATCGGTTCACTGTCAACTCTATACAAGTTATATTCGCTGACACCAAGGCTTTCGAACTTATAATCTTTGACATTGTCTTTGCTGATGGTGATCTCACCATGCTCGCCCCAAGGCAGCGTATGGTTTCCACGCGTCATTGTTATAAAGCTCTTAGAACTGACAAATGTATAGATCAAATACGACGATGCCAATGCATATAAAAATATGAGCACCCATTTATCTATGCTCTTGATCAATCTGAATAAATATCCTGACAAAAGCTTCCTCATACCCAATCCCCGATATTGCGGCCGTTTTCTTTATCAGCAATGAATCTCGCGTTTTCTAAATACACTTACTCCTATTCCCGTAGCCAGAATTGTCCAAAATACATTAACCCCCATTGAGAGATACAAAACACCATCCCTGGCAAGAAGATATGGTACAAATGATAAACGCATACTCTTGACCATTACGGGATCGGCATAGATCGCTGCGAGCATAACATATCTGAACGCTTCCGGAAAATTCTCGTCAAAACCAAAACCTAAGATAACTTTTCCGTCATAATAGTAGTCAGACGAAACTGTTGCGTAATTGAACTTTTCATATGTTAAGCTTCTGCCATGCTCTTTTAATATTTCTTTATACTCATCGGTTTGAACTTCATTGATTGCGAGCTCTTCATAATTCCACAAAAGCATCATGGCAACTTCCGAGACAGAAATATAAAACGAGAATGCCATCACGAAACCTACTATAAAAGCTATAGTTCTCTTAGTGCTGATAAAAAGTGATGCAAGGCAGACAGATGTCAGAGTAAATAAAATAAGAAGTGACAATATCGCAGCCGGGATCAGGACAGGCAGATAAACCGGCGGCTGCCAGTGCAGAATGCAGCACATCAACAAGAACATCAAAAATCTTATGATAAATACTGCAATATCAATAACCAACGTAAGCACCAAAGATGACAGATAGATCTTCGCCTTGCTAAAGCCGCAGGAAAGATAATTCTTTATCGTACCGTCGCTGAACAGCCTGCCGAAAAATATCGGAATGAATATTGCCATCAGTACTGCCGGCAGAATATCCAGGTTGCGGATCGATTCGAAAACACTCCACATCTCACTACGAGGTTCATTAAACATATCATCGGAGATCTTACTGTATACATCTTTTGAGAAAGGCTCAACACCCATCCTGTAAACATCAGAAGCACTTATGCCGCTGTCTTTAAACGTGTACTGAGATATATTTTCAGGCGTGATTATTACTGTGTCTATTTCAGGATCGTCTTCGTTATAAGTTATGGTCTCGCCGAAAACACTTGCTTTAACACAGTCAAGGTCTCTCAGGCTGCTGAAATCGTATAATGCAGAAGTCAGAAGGACAAGTATCAACAGAGCCCATATCTCAAAGCTCCTGAACATGTTATATATCATTCCTGTAATGATCTTTTTCATATGGTTCAGTTATCCTTATCTTCAGCAATGAAGTTCACGTTTATTCAAGATAAATACTGCGGCGCCGTTGAAAATCACGATCCAGAAAACATTTGCTGCAATATTGATCGTCATAAGACCGTCACGGGCCATCTGATATGGCTCGAAACCCATATACGTATCGGATGAATCGATCAAATACGGATCACTATAGATAAATACTAGAAGTGTCTTTACAACAGCCGGCGGATAACCATTCTTTTCTGCAAACAAATACGTTATCTGTTTTTCGTTAACATAGTAGGTTTCAATGAACTGCGACAGATCTATCTTTCTCTCCAGGCTGTTCGGGCCGCTTTCTTTAAGAAGCTCTTTTGTCTCGGGACTCATATCATAAATACTTTGTGCCTGTGCTGACCATATCAGTCCTGCTGCTAAACAGGAAACGGAGAAAAAGCGTGCTGCTATCATCACAAAGCCCAAAATAAACGCTACCGTCTTTTTCCCGCCTGCAAACAAAGCACCGACGCTGACAGAAGTTACGGTAAATGAAAGTAAAACAGAAACAACTAATGCCAGTAACAATACAGGAAGATATACCGGCGGCAGCCACTGCAGGATCAGGCATTGGGCAGCAATTATCAACAAACTGAATAAAATAAGAATGATATCGATTGCAAACGTCAATAAGAGTGATGCAAGATAGATCCGGCTCTTACTGAACCCACTGGAAACCAGGTTCTTGATAGTCCCGTCACTGAACAGTCTTCCAAAGAATACCGGAATAAATATAACCATCAGGACAGAAGGAACAAGGTAAGCTCGTAATACCAAAGAGAATATCGTATCTACTTCCTCTGCCGGTTCACCGTCCATATCTTCGTGTATCTTGTCGAATTCATCCTGCGGGATCTTCTCTATCCTGTACCTGTAAAGGTCATAGGCCTTGATACCGGAGCCCTTATAACAGAATTGATCGGCATTATCCTTTGTTATTACAGTATCTTCGAGTTCAAAATAAATGGTATTGGTAAGATCGTGTTTTACAGCCACATAACGAATTGTCGATATTTCCACAAAGGTAAAATATCCGGAGATCAGGATAAACAAAGCCAGGAGTGCCCAGATCTCAAAGCCTTTGAAAAGCCTGTAAAGCATGCCTGCTAGTATCTTCTTCATAGATTACTGATACTCCTTTTTGTTTATGCTGAGAAGGCCAAGAGCTGTAGCTGTCAAAAATACAATTCCTGATGCAATAGTTTCGGATTTAAGAGCACCTTTATCCGCTTCAGCAAACTTATAAGTATAAGGAGTCGTGTTATATATAAATGTCAGCACTTCTCTTGATGTTCCGCTGACATAAGCAGGATTGACTTCCCACCCGGTGACTTTCGGCTCTTCACCCTCAATATATTCATATTGATACAGTCTGTAAGGCTCATCTAATTTTCCCTCGACCAATTGAGTTGAAACAACGAGTGCCGGAATGATCAAGAGCGAGATGATAAGTGCCAGGAGCTTATTGCTGCTGAAATACTGCAGGCAGACATAAACGGCGCTGAAAGCTGCACATATCACCATGATGCAGAGCACGATATTAATGATCGTGCTGTTGATCCTGATACTCTGCTTAACAGGTGCAAATCTTGCGAAAAGACAGATTATCACAGACTGAATAATAACCGAGAGCTCGGTCGTCAGAAGTGTAACTGTCAGATCAGCCAGGAATAATTGTGTTCTTGAGATACCTGTTGCGATCTTGTTGTTGATCGACCTGAATGACACGTCTGATCCTGTATGGATAGTCGCAAAGATCGCAGTGCCGAACGGGACTACGTAAACAAGTGTGACAAGTGTAGTCATTATAAAATTGTTATTTATAAATCTCGGCTGCTGAAACGGCAGGAGATTCATATCTTCAGTACAAGTCCTGAAGATAAGAAAGAATGCCAGGACAGCAGTAAATACAAGGCTCTTGAAAAAGAGTCCCGTCCTGAAGAACCTGAAAAAAGATGATCTTAATGCGCGGATCATGAGATTCCATCCTTCTTGGCAACGAGATTCATGAAGTATCCTTCAAGGCTCTCATTATTCTCATTTATGCTGATGACCTCAGCACCTGCTTCGTTTGCAAGATTGAATATCTTGCTCGCGGTAATATCAGTATAGATATCGATATTTTCTTCATCCTCGACTTTGTATTCGATTCCCTCACGGTCGAATACAGGACACAGGAGTTCTGTTGATGTTGTCTTAAGTCTTGATGCCTTTCTTACTTTGCTCATAAGTTCGTGGCTGCTCAACACCTGCAATATCTCACCTTTTTCGATGAATGCATAATGAGTCGCGAGCTTTGATAATTCCTCAAGAATGTGGCTCGAGATCAGGATCGTCACATGCTTTTCGTGGTTGATCCTTAAAAGGATCTCACGCATCTGGATGATACCCTGGGGATCCAAGCCGTTGATAGGTTCATCAAGAACCAGGATATCAGGATAACCACAAAGAGCGATTGCGATTCCCAATCTCTGTCTCATACCGAGTGAGAACTTACCAGCCTTCTTCTTTCCGGTATCTTGAAGTTCTACAAGTTCCAAAAGATCCTGGATGGTGTCATATGAGGTCATTCCGAGATTAATGTATTGGAGCTTAATGTTGTCATAAGCCGAAAGATTTTTGTAGATAGCAGGACTCTCAATGATCGAACCCATACGTCTTCTGACAGCCAGGATCTTCTTGTCGCTGCTGTTTACGCCTCCGATACTGTAAGTGCCGGATGTAGGAGCTGCAAGACCTGTTACTATCCTCATGAGCGTGGTCTTACCTGCGCCGTTCCTGCCGACAAGACCGAAGATGGAACCTTTCGGGATATCCATCGTAACGTTCTTAAGGATACGGTTCTTGCCGTAATTCTTACAAAGGTCCTTTACTGAGAGTACGTTTTCCATTAAGTGTCTCCTTTCAGCTTGAAGCCTATGCCCCATACTGCTTCCACATATTCAATATCGGTAATTTCTTTTATCTTCTTTCTTAAGTTGCTTACATGAACCTTGACCGAGCTCTCCGTACAATCGGGAGTCTCGCTCTTTATAAGGTCTAAGAGCTCCGACTTGGATATTACGCGTCCGTCACCTGATGCCAGCATCTTCAATATCGCGTATTCTGTCCTCGTAAGCTTTAATTCTTTACCTTCTATCTTTACTTCATGCTTGTCGGTATCGATGGTCATATCACCGCATGTGATGACATTCGAACTCTTCTTATTCTCCACTGTACGAAGCGCTGCTATTACCCTCGCTTTGAGCTCCTTAATATCAAAGGGTTTGGTTATATAGTCAACGCATCCGCTGGATAAGAGGGATACCTTGTCATCGATCGAAGACCTTGCGCTTACTGCTATTACGGGAGTTTCCTTAGGGATATGCGTAAGGAGTTCTTCGCCCGTAAGACCCGGCAGCATGAGATCCATAAGGATCAGATCAGGATTAGTGCCGAGCATCATGCGGCCTTCCGTTCCCGTTACGGCGCGCAGGACTTCATAGCCGTCCTTCATCAGTTCTTTTTGAAGGACTGCACCGATATCTTCATCATCTTCAACGATCAATATTCTGCTCATGTCAAAATCTTATTCCTAAACCTTTCCCAAATCAATTTGAGGACATAAATGTTACCTGAATCTTAACTCTTTTATTTGCCGGATTGGTATAGAATAAACTCATGAAAACTAGAAAAGACCTAAAACTCATTTCTGCTCTTTTGGCATTGCTCATTGCATTGCCTGCATCTTCATGCTCTTCAAAAAAGAAAAAATACGAAGTCATCAAGGAAACCGATCCCTGGTTTGAAGTAACTTCGTTTGAAACAGCCAATCTCTATCCCTCCAACAAATATGAATACTCATGGTTTGAGGTTGTCGGAGCGACTGAAGACTCAGTCTATTTAATGGCCGAAGCTTCGAAGTATTACGATGGAGATTATAATAAACTTACAGATGAGGAACTTCTCCAATTATATGAACAGTCCATTCTGAGATACTCTTTCGATGGCGAACTCCTGGAAAAGACAAATGCTATTTCTTATCAGGACGGAAAGTTCAGAACAGTCCAGAAGGCGTGGATATCAGACGGCAGGATGAATCTTCTGGAACGTATCATTGAGAGAAACAAAGACAATACAGAAAGCGACAGAGGCTATCTGTTAAATGGCGAAGAATTAACAATTCCCGAGTCCAGCTGGCACGTAGCAGAAAAAACGTCCATCAGTGATATCTATACAACAAATGATTACAAGGTATTCTCTTTATACGATGACAAATGGAATGACGAATTTTTAGTAGTCGTAAAACCTGACGGCAGTCAATATGAACCGGACTTCAGCAATATTTTCCAGTATGGTATATCCGGCATTGGTGAGATGATTCCGGCGGAAAACGGCAAAGTCATTTTCCAAGTATTATTACAGAATGAACTCTCATATGTAAAGATGGATCTTGCTACCGGCGAAGCATCCGAACTCAAAGGTCTTTACGGCAGCGAAGATACATACATGCTCGAATACTGCAACGGCAAGACCGTATCACGTGACCTTAAGGGTCTGAATTTGGTTGATGCTGAATCAGGAACTCTGAAACAGTTATTCGATTACAGTAATGTTGATGAATCATTTTACGATGTCATTGACACCCAGACTCTTTATGTTTCAGATGACGGTAACGATATTGTCTTAGGCGGATATGTTTACGACAACTCATATTATTATTCGGGTGATGTTTATAAGATAATGCATCTGAAGAGAGCTGACAGAAATCCCAACGCCGGCAAGACGGTATTAACGCTGTCGCTTGGTGAAGATGCATATCCCGAGTATTCGGATCTCTATGCGGCAAAGATCTATAACAGACAGGATAATCCCTGCTTTATCAAGTTCGTTATGCCCTACGATGAATCAGGCGAATACCAGGACGTAAATGCTGACATTCTGCTGCTTTATAACCCTGTAGCTGACCCATCTGACAGCAGCCGTTATCTTGATCTTGCACCGTACTTCAACTTCAGCGATGCATCCTATAAGCAGGAATATTTTTCCAATGCATTGGATGCAGCTAAGTCAGGCAGTTCTATATACCGTATACCTTTGGATATCAGCGCATCCGGAATCATCACCGATGTCTCCAACGTTCCTTCAGGAAAACAGGGATTCACATTCGATGAATATAAGAAATTCTTAAATGACAAATGCAACGGCACCGATCCGATAAGCAAGACCAAAGGCTTTGAGATGAGTAAGCAGGAATACTTCACAAAGCTTTTCCTCAACATGAGTGATGTTTTCATTAAGGACGGGAAAGTTAATCTCGAAGGTGAAGATTTCAGAAATCTCATGTTGTTCGTTGATGAATACGGAAGTGATATTTCTGCCGGTTCAAATGGCCTTGGGTTCGGTTATGTCACTGAACACAACCGTTCTGTTTACGAAGCCGAAATGGAAATAGATGCAGTTCTCTCCGGCAAGTCAGCAGAGATTGAAGGAAAGATCGGAGCAGTTTACGGCAATTTCTATTCTTTCGAAAACTATTTGGACAGATATAGGCTCTTCGGCAGCAACATCGGCGTTTACGGCCTCCCTTCCTACGACGGCAGAGGTCCCTTAACTGTATCAAGCGAATTCGTAAGCGTCTCACTTGACACGAAATTCCCTGATGCCTGCGCAGATTTCGTAAAGCTCCTTCTCTCTTACGATGTCCAGTGTCATAAGGAATCCAATCCGATCAACCGCAAGGCACTCCGCTACATAGCTGAAAAGAAACTTGACTACTATAACTCAAGTATCGACGAAGAGAGCAAATCCGATCGTTCCGTCAAGAAAGCAAAACTCGGTCCTGAAGCCATCGATAAATATGAGGAGATCTTATCTTCCTCATATGGCGGAATAAGCGCAGGAAGCTCAATCGAAAGCATTTTAAGAGAAGAATCTTCTGCATACTTTAACGGTCAGAAATCATTGGATGACGTTATCACTGTTATGCAGAAGCGCCTTCAGACCGTAATAGACGAATCCAAATAATCAATAAGGAATCTTGCAACAGCATCTTCCTCATTGCTTCCGATGACTTTTGTGGCCTGCGCCTTCAATTCATCTATCGCGTTTGCTACCGCATAGGATTCATCAGCGATCTTAAACATCGGCAGGTCATTTACCGAATCGCCGAAAACAACAAGCTTATCAAATCCATACTCTTCTTTCAGCTTGAGTATGGATTTTGCTTTTGTACAGTTCTGAGGGCAGATCTCGAGCCAGAATTCATCCCTGTAAATGTCTTTCTGGAAAATACATTCCCAGCCCGTATACTCAGATGCTATTTTATATATTGGCTCTATCTCGTCCTTATCACCTATCAGGGTAACGTAACCAGGGTCGCCCGTGAACATCCCGTTTATATCAGGAACGATTACCGTAGCAGGATCATCTTTGTAGTAATCGAGATAACCCTGAAGGCCTTCCGTATGCCAGGTATCAGCAAAGGTCTTGATCATGTCATCACCGAAATAACAGGATACAAAGCCTGCTTTTGGAAGCTCTGTCAGCAGTTCCTTAAGAAGTTCAACTTCCCTTTTTGTAAACAGTGCCTTCTCAAAAATATTTCCTGTGTTGTTTTCCGCGAGTACGGCTCCGTTTCTGGTAATAACCGGAAGATCAAGTTTCAGTTCAGAAGTAATCGTTCTAGCGCTCACTATCGATCTTGCAGTCGCATAAGTAAAGCTTATCCCCTGCTCTACTAATCTGTTTATAGTCTTTACAGAAAAATCCGATATCGTCAGATCGCTCCTCATAAGCGTTCCGTCAAGGTCAGTAACAAACAATGTTTTCACAGGCATCCTATCCCCAAATTAATTGTGATGATAGATCAAGAATCCGTCAGTGTATTTCACAAGATTATATTTTTCATCAACAAAGTTGATAAACTCCGGACTAGTCTCATCCCAAGCAGAATCATGTAAGACTATTATGTCGGGTTCTCCGTAATACTTTTCATAATATGCAAATAACAGCGCTGTATTGTTAACACCCCAAAGGTTAGCCGCATTGGGTTTCAGATCAGACATCAGATAGAACTCCATTGCATAAGGACCGCATGTGATCGTCTTGTCGCCTTCAGTTATAACTGATGCAAGATCTTTTTCGACAGTCTCATATCTCTTAGCACTTACCGGGATATCAATAATGCCCTTATATATTCCTGACTTGATCATAGTATTGCAGTCATATGGCTTTAGTCCCTCGAACGAAAATGAATACAATGCAAAAACATTCAGTATCATCATCAGTGAAGCAATTATTCCAAAAGCAGTCTTATTGCCGATTTTCAAATCACTCATCTTTATTACTTCAAAGAGCATGACCACGGTTACTATGGCGCCGGCTCTAGCTCCGGCAGAAAACTTGATCGCTCCGTCCAAAGCTGTCATTGAATAGACAATGCCTGCTATCAAAGAAGATACAGAAAGAACCATTATGAGATCTTTATATTTTCCTGTCCTTTCAGATTTCTTTCTGATCAAAATATAAAGAGGGATCGTATAGATCGACAGATAAGTCATTAATGTATTAAGGCTGTCTGAACGGAAAACTGTCATCAGAAGGAGCACTATGCAGCCTGCGATCATTATCGTGCAGAAAAGCAGCACACACTTTTTGCTCTTACGGAAAACATATAAGATCACGATATCAACAGCAAACAAGAGCAATGCAAACATATAGTGGATAACATTCTCAACGATAAGAGCTTTTATCTTCGAAATTGTACTCGCAAAAGCAAAGAATCCTGACCTTCCTGTTGAAGACAGGCCGGCTTCAGACATAACATTATTAAAAATAAAGAGATTACCGACTCCGTTTATAAGCACGTATACCACGAAAACTGCAAAAACCAGCGCAGCTCCCGAAATATAAGCTACTGCCCTGAAAGTATTTGCTCTTGCTGATTGCTTTCTCTTATAAGCGAAAAGCAAAACCAAAACATAGATGAAAACAGCCACCATCGTCGGATAAGCAAATACCATAAAGGCATGTACAATACCTGCAATGAATACCAGGATATATGAATTCTTATTATCTGCCTTTTCACCGGCTATTACATAGAAGACCAGAAATAAACCAATCAATCTGAAGTAGATCTCCCAGTTGTCGTACCACATGTAAAAGAGTAGAAATGAAACAGCCGTCGAATAGATCGCTGCTGCAAAGAAGGCTCCGATACGTTCAAAGAACCTGGAAAGTATCTTATACATTAACACCGACAGCAGAACCTGGAGGACTATGAATACGATCCTTGAAAATAAAACTATCCCTTCAGTAGAACCCGTTATCCTATAAAAAACGTAAAGGAATGGAGTAAGGAAAGAATCGCCTGTCTGGAAATAATCCCAGTTCTCAACGAGAAAAAGATTTCCTTGTATAGTTCTGAATGACTGACCGATATTAAACACCTCGTCAGTAGTAGTGATACAAAGGCCGGCCCTTAACATCGCCAAAACAACCAATACAGCATTAAATATAAGTATCGGTACTATTCTTTTCGAATTATTCCGCGCATTTATATCTGTCATATTCCTTAGTATTAACCTTCCATCAAGACAATTCTTTTGTCTCGCCTATTATCTTTATTCCTATATCACAGTTTACCTTATTCTTCATCGCAGCGTTAGCATTCCCCAAAAAATGGCCGTATTTAAACGTGCCGATAGATACTGTCATGTCGGAAATGACATAGAGGTCACCCAAACCAGTATCGCCGTTAAGCCCGCTGTTGATGTCGGCTGAGACCACATACGCACCGGAAGCATTGATCTTTTCTATGGCAGATTTCGCAGGTTCTTTGACCTCGCCCTTAAATCCTGTTCCGAAAATACAATCGAGAATGGTGTTATAAGCGCCGTAATTACCCTCAGATACAGTCCTGACGCCTTTTTCGAGACACTTGTCATAGAAATACCTGCCGTCCTCCGAGAAGGCATCCTCGAAGAGCAGGACGATCTCACAGTCGATCCCGTGATCTTTAAGGAGCGATGCGACTACAAATCCGTCACCGGCATTATTTCCTTTTCCGCAGATAATTCCGACAGGACCTTTCCAGTCCACCTGTTCGAAAATAGCCCTACCTGCTCTTGCCATTAATTCTTTGGACGGGACAAGGTTTTCGATAGTCCACTTATCGCTTGCTCTCATTACTTCTGTCGATACTGCAATAGGCATGTCAGGATTTCTTCGCCTTTACCATCGTGAAATAGATAACGCCTGCAACAGCGTAAAGGATCATGGCAGTAATGATTATTACCGTGTAGTTGTTATTCGTGTTCTGCAAAATGATCTCAGAAAGATTATTGCCTGTAATTCCGGCAACAGCCCATGCAGACAATGAAAGGCCGTGGATCTTTGAAATATTCTTCATGCCGAATCTTGATTCCAAAAGCGCCGGCAATGTTGAGAAACCGCCGCCATAACCCAGGTTGATCACCATGAGTAACACAATGATGACCCAACCATTGCCTGCAACAGCACTGAGGCCGCAGAGCAAAACGCATGACAGGAAGATAATTCCATATACGGTTGCCCTGTCCTTCATCTTATCTGAAACAGTGGAATAACCTATGCGTCCCAAAGCGTTGCATACAGCCGTGATCGAAGGGACTACGGCAACGATCGTCGCAAGAATCGCAAGTCCTGCGAACTTCTCATTTAAGAGCTGCTTTTCATAGGTGATAAGCATAAGACCGCAGTGGATATTGATATAGAAGATGAGCCAGATACCGATGAAGGTCTTGTCCTTAAACATCGATGTAGCCTTAAAGCTGTTGTTAACAGCCTTATCCTCGACCCATCCCTCAGGTTTCTTAAGAAGGAGATGGCCTGCAAACATCATGACAAAATAAACGCATCCGAGGATAAAGAACATCGGAGCTATGCCGAACTGATTCTGCAGGAACTCCATTATCGGAGTAGCAATAGCCTTTGCAAGTCCGAATCCCATGATCGAGATACCTGTTGCAAGGCCCTTGTTGTCCTTAAACCATAGCATCAGGGTCTTTACAGGCGTTAAGTAACCTATACCTAAGCCGATGCCCATTATGCATCCGTAGAAAATGTAGATCAGGATAAGCGCCAAAGGTCCCTTAAAGAAATGGATCGTTGCGCCTGTTCCGAGCATACCTGTCGTAAAACATATAGCCGAGATCAAAGATGACCTGTGAATATTCTGCTCAACTATCTTGCCTGCAAAAGCAGCGGACATTCCCAGGAAGAAGATCGCAAAGCTGAATGCCCAGCCCACGGCAAACGGGGTCATCTCAATAGCATTAGCAATAGACTGCTTAAAAGTGCTCCAACAATAGACCGTACCGATAGAACAGTGAATCAACAATGCCGGTATAGCCGCTCTGGTCCATTTATTCATAGCTCACCCTCCCTAAGCGTTATGAATTAAGTGTACCATTTAATCGACTAAAGCAATAAGGTAAATTTTATTAGTTGGCGATATGGATATGTCAGGAGTAAAGAAGCCCGTAAATCAGGCAAAAATTAAGGCAGTGCCTGACTTTTGCCCGATTATTAAAACCCAAACAGCAAATGGGCGGTTAAATGAACGGCTACTGCCGCCCAAAATACCGTCCAAACAGCCTAAAGCAGCAAAAATGCCGGTAAAACGAACGGCAATAGCCGTCCAAATTACCGCCCAAACACGTTAAAACCGCAAAAATGCCGGTAAAACGAACGGCTATTACCGCCCATTTTACCGTCCCCCAAAACATATACCGATACGGCAGCTAATACGGCATTAGCCGCATCCAACGCCTGCATTTTGGGCAAAAACGGCATAAAATACGGCAACCAATAAGGCTATACCCTTACCGATTGCCGTATCGCAAATGCAAAATTCAAACTAAATCACTTATAGTCGTCGACGTCGAATCTTCTGTCCTTGAAATAGAAGTCTCTGTCAGCTTCCGTGATCTCCCTTACAGGACGGCAGGGATTGCCTACAGCGACCACATTGTCGGGAATGTCCTTGGTTACTACGCTTCCGCCGCCGATCACGACATTATTGCCGATAGTAACGCCCGGGCAGACGAGAACATTGCCTCCGATCCAAACATTCTCGCCGATAGTTATATCGATTCCGTACTCATAGCCTGAGTTACGGGACTCCGGATGGATAGGATGTCCTGCTGTGCAGATCTGTACATTAGGGCCGCACATGAAGTGGTCGCCGATCTTAACCTTGCCCACATCGAGCACTATAAAGTTGTAGTTGGCGAAAAAGTCTGCGCCGACTTCAATGTTATATCCGTAATCGCAGTGGAACGGTGATTCGATGCAAAGATACCCTTCCTTGGTCTTTCCTAAGATCTCGCGGAGGAGCTTTTCTCTTTCTGCCTGCATATCAGGACGCATATTGTTGTACTCGTAGAGCTTCTTTTTACACTCCATGCGTTCTTCGTTTAAGCCGTCCATCCAGGACTTATAAGGCAGGTTTGCTATCATTCTTTCTTTGTTATCCATATCATGCTTCTCCTATAACGCGCTGCCCGGGTACAAGGCGGATCTCAAATGTCTCTCTGTACTTAACATCCTTCTTGACGGGCTGTGATGTGATATTGTCTTTTGTACGCTCGATCTCTTTAGCAGCGAAGTCGCAGAAGAATTCGCAAAAATCGTTATTCATTAACTGCTCTTCGTGTAAGAACTCGTTCATCTGCTCAGGTGTATAAGGAAGGACCGTAAAGTCAAACTTCGGGTTATAACCGATCCTTCTGATCTCGATCGAGTCGCCGTCGCCGTTCGTGATCTTAACGACCTGTGTATCCGTGTGAGATGAGTTCTCGGCAGGTCTTGCATACGGGTGATAGATCTTTCCTGCACCTGCAGAATAAACGCCTAACCTTGCTGCATTCTTACGGTCAACATAAGATTCACCAGGGCCTCTGCCGTACCATGAGCATACGCAGTCGTCTTTTACGATCGGGAATCTTATTCCGTATCTGACCATATCGTACTTGGGCTTGAAGTCCAGTGTGACTCTCAATGTATCAGCTCTGGGCACTTCATAGAAAACGATAACCTCGCCATGCATCGCAAAGGACTTATAGCGTGAGATCATGGTAAATTCGCCGTCCCTTGAGCCATATTCCGAACCTACAAACTTAATGGATTCCTGGATATGCTCGTAATCGCTCTCTTTTGAGAAAACGGTCCTTGCAAGAACGAAGCTCCTGTCCGTTCTGTCGATATTGGAAGGACAACGGTAAAAGCTTGGTGCGAGAGGTCCCTTAAGGAAGTTATATCCAGCGATCTCAAGGCTCTCTAAGCTTCCGGGATTTCTGCCGAAACCGATCTTCAGATCGCCCTTACCGACATAAAGTCCGTGAGGAACAGTATAAACAGCATTATGGGTGATAACGTCAACAAGCTTTTCATCCATAGGAGCATCTGAGCTGTCAAATCTCTCTGTAAAGCCTGTGAGCTCCTTGTTATCAGTCATTCGCTCTACCCTGCCGCTGTCTTCTTCAGTAAGAAGCGCCTGGTCTAAGTCAACGCCGGTATCGAGAAGCGCACTATCAGGATCCTTCTTTCCTGAACCGAGCTGCATTGCAGATTCATTAGAAGGTGCCTTTTCGCCGCTTCTAAGACCCATGGCAAGATCAGCAGGCTCTGCTACAGGGCTTGCGATATTGTCAGTAAGGACATCCTGATAGAATGCCACTTCATATCCAGCCTTTGCGTAATAGGTGTCTTTGTGGAGCTTTAACGTGATGTCGAAAACGACTTCCTTCGAAAGTGCGTTCATATACATCTCGATAAACTCTGCCTTGCCCTGTGCCCAGCCGGGTGTAGTAAATACTTCCGTTGCAAACGGGAACTTCAATGTCCTGGAACCAAAGGGTTCTATCTCAGGGATCATTCCCCTGCCGGACATGATCGCTCTTCCGCCGAGCAATATCTTCCACTCAAGATCGAGCTCATCTGTATATCCGAACTGGTTGGAGTTGCGCATCGTAAGAGTTGCAGGATCGCCGGCTGTAGCAAAGATCGCTATCGACTGGCACTGCTTCTTGATATCAAGATAGATAGGATGCGGGTTACGCTCAGCGTCAACGATTCCCTGTCCGATACAGGAATTTTCTTTCTGCTTTCCGCCGACCAGGTCTGCGTGATGGATCCACTTATAAGGTGTGTCATCATCAGTAAATCTGGTTCTTCCGGGGATCGTCTCGAAAAGATTTCTTCCAGTCCTGTTAAGGTCAAAGATCTTTTTTCTATCAAGACAAAGGTCTTCCCAAGGTCCGAAAACAGCACCTGCTTCGCTCGGAAGAGGCTTGATATCAGAGATCCTGTCAACAGGCTTTGCCTTCTTGTTTGCAGCAGATGCGATAACAGCCTCACAATACCACGGCCTTGTGTTATCGATCCTTAAGCACTCATGTTTTACTCTGTGAGCAAGCTCATAGTTGAAGTGATATTTCTGGAAGCCCCACATTACGACTGAAGGGTGATTCATCGCAGATTCGACATAATCTCTCATATAGAAATCAGCAGATGTCGCGATGACATACATACCGTACTGGTCGCAGAGGTTTAAGAACTCGTCCGATAAAGGCATACCGTCAGCGATAACGCCGTTGATTCCCGCACGCTTCATGAGGATGATGTCCTGGCGCATACGGTCCAAAGATACGGCAATACCGTTCTGCGGATCGAATTCATAGTATTTAACGAGCATCAGGTTTACTCTTCTGTCGTTGATATTGAGCTTGTCCTGAACGATCTCTGTTGTTCTGAAACCGAATCTCTTTTTCTTCGCGCAGATGACTTTTCCTTCGGAGTCCATTACTTCGAAAACGATGTCGTACTGTACAGGTGTGCAGTCAGACCACTGTGCAACGTCAATAGCTACGAAGTCCGTGCTCGCACGCGTTTCCTTCAATGCATCGACAACGCCCACTACAGGCTCACTCTGGCCCTTAATGTTAACGAACGGTAGTTTATAAGGATCGTACTCTGCCCTCGCCTCAAGGAGCGAAATACGGACAGAATAAGGGATCATATAATTTGTATGATTTCTCATCGCAAAGTCGACCTTGATCATGAAGTCGCCGTGAGGGACACGGGATACAGATGAACGTGTAGCTATCTGCCCCATCTTCGCTACTTCTGAGATATAAGCCGAAGGAACGTATTCCAACTGAAGATGCAGGTTCGATAATTCGAGCAAAGAATCTTCAACGATCATTATCGGTCTGAAGATACCTGAAAAACCGAAGTTCATCATGTCGAGGATAATATGGCCGTCATCGTCCCTGTCATAACGGTTAACGATTATCGTTATCTGGTTGACGCCTGCCCTTACAAGGCCGGAGATAAGAAGTCTCTTTCTCGTGAAGACTGCGTGGGAATTGCATAACAGCTTGTCATTTATAAAGACCTTGAAGCTTCCGCAGATACCTGATGTCTCAAGGTAAAGAGCTCTGTCGATATCGGAAGGATTAAATACGACTGTGGTTCTGTAGATACCGACTTCATCGTCATCATTTCCGACAGACTTAAGCACATACTTGTCGCTTATTGTCTCTTCTTTTCTTGCAACATCCTGAGCAAGTCTTTCAGGATAATCGTAGATAAGGTTCTGAGGAAGTCCGAAACCTTCTGTCTGCCATGTGGAAGGACAGTTTACCAAAGGCCAGTCTGAATCATCAAAAGACGAATTCATAACTCCGAAAGGAATCTCAGACTGTCCGTTCGCCAAATAGAACTTCCAGGTCTTAAGCGGCTTCATAAAAGGTGAAGCTACTTTGCCGAACTCCGGCATCTGTCGTTCGCTGAAGATATAGTCAAAAGATGAATAAGGCAAAAAGCCGTCATTCGAATATGTAAATTCCAAGACAAAGTACCCCCTTCGATAATTGTCCGATAATACGCTACTGTGATTGTATCATTTAAAAGAAAGGACAAAGTTTCAGGAGCGTTACAAAAACGAAGTATTTCTGTGGTAAAACTACGGCAAACAGCAGTGCTTTTTCTCCGGATAAGCCCTAACGCACCATTGCTGAAATATTGCTAAAACACCCCTCATTTGGGCAATAAGAAAGGTGCCGTATGGCACCTCTTCTAAAGCTTTAAATCAGTACTGGATTCCGCCGACGTACCATTTGCCTTTTATCTTGACGAAATATACGCGGGCATCTGTCTTAAGCACCTCAGGCTCTTTGGAACCGAAATACATCTGCATGTGCTGTTCGACATAGACTTCCATATAGACTACATCGTCTGAAAAGACCGTAATATCCTTGATCTCGCCGTTCTTGATCTCAACCTTGCCGTGCTTGGTATAGAGTTGTCTTGAAGAGTTGCGCTTGATGTAGCTTAACTGCTTGCTTCCGCTCGGGAAATACTTATCAAGAGCATAAGCGCCTGCATCCTGTGATACGTAGTTTGCAAAAGTCGAAGTAAACTTCAGAGCATATTCGGAGAGCTCATCTTTACCGTCAAAATCCTTGATGAAGTTTACGGTATATGTATCCTTGTTCTCATCATATACACACTCACAGTCGTTTCCGAGATAATCCTTGGCTGTTACGACAGGCTTTTCGTAAAGGCCTGTGATCTGATAATTAGCTGTGCCCGGGATCTCCGCATAAGGCGTTACATACTGGTTTAATTCAGATTCAGCGATGTCTCCTGAAAGATGTGATGCATTCAATTCCTTGCCGTTTACGAAAACCTTATATGTTGCAGGTGCCGAGATATTAGCTTCGAAAACAGCTGCAGTGTAGAACTCAAGTCTTCCCTCTTTCCAGGCTTTGTTTCCGTAAGGGAGCTTTTTGGTTGTATCTTCATCAAGTTCGATCTTGGCTACTACAAGGCCGTCGGATGTCTTTACGTAAAACTCGGGATCGCTGTCAGTTGAGCCTTCGGCTTCTGCGCAGATAAAGGACTTGTCGGAAATAAGCTTTGTGATGTAATTCTTGACTACGGTCTCATCTTCAAATGCAGTAACCTGGGGCCTTGAAGACATGTTGTTCCAGATATATTCAACATCGTGTGCGTTGAAATGTTCTGTTACCTTTTCTGCTGTATGGATAGGCAGTGTTGCCTGATACTGCTCTTCATATTTAGCTGCGAAATCATTGAACCTTAAAAGGAACCATGCGATGAATCCGGTAACAACTACAAGCCAGCATACAAGAAAAATGAGGAAGTAGTTTAATTTCCCCTTCCCATTTTTCTGTTCGGTATCATTCGTATTCTCAGCGCCTTTAGAGGACTTCATCTACCCCTCCGGTTACTGGCCTGCATTAGAAGCATCGTTCTTCTGAGGCAGGATAATGAATGCAGTAGGCATCTGGCGTGAGACTCTTACGGAAGAACTTGATACGAGTTCATCATCGTAAAGCCACATTGCAGAAGACATACCGCCGTCAAGGTTTGCTGCATTAACTGCGCCGTAGTCCTGCATGACCTTGATAAGGTCAGCCATTGTAGCGCCCATTGAAGATGTCTTTCTTCCTTCGATAACAAGGAGGAGGATCGCGCCGTCTTCTCTCTGGCCGATTGCAGTTCTGGGATTAAGACCGCCGCCTGCACCGGAATACTTAGCTGCAACACCGTTAACGATAAGAGCAGGTCCGAATGAGACTGCGTCTCTTACGCCGATATCAAGAGCCTTCTGGGCTGTCATTCTGCCTACGACGAGGACATTCTCATTTGTAAGTCCGTAAACATCATATGTGCCGTTCTTGCTGCCCATACGGAGCTTACCTTCGGAGATAACGATACCTTCAGGCCATCCGCCAATGCCCATGCCGTTCTTATCTTCATACTGTCCGCCGTTGATTCCGCCGACACCACCGTACTTATCGATAAGCTGCTTGAGCGTTAAGCCTGCGCCGTTGTGGTTATAGTTGTCGATCGTAGCTACCATGATTCTGGAAGGATCATAGATAACGAGCATCTTGCCGTGATACATCGGGCCAGATACATCGTGAACTTCAATGCCGTCGCCGTCAGGATCGAGCTCGTTTACTGCAGCAGCATTAGCTTCAGCCTTCTTTTTCTGCTCAGCTGCCATGGCGTTAACGAGGGTAGTGTCCGTAATCTCGTCAAAAACCTGTGTCTTATTGCTGTTCATAATAGAATCGATCTCTTCGTCTGTGAGGATCATTCTGGCGAGAACGCCGCCTGCTGAAGATTCCATAACAGAAGGAACGAACTGGTTCCTGAGATGCGGTGAAGGTCCCTTCATGATGATTCCGAGAAATACATAAAATCCTGCAAATACGAGAACAAGAGTGAGCAAAACTGTAGCCATAGCTCTTCCGAGATACTTTCCGGAGATCCTGAGGACCTTCTTTACGAGGGCATTCTTTCTGGCTTTTTTCTCCTGCTCTAACAGGGCAAAACGCTGTCTGTATTCGATCTGTCTTGCGACCTGGTCTCTTCCTGCTCTTGCGACAGCAGGCTCAACTCTTTTTACAGGATGCTGAGCGGGCTTGAAATTCGAAGGAGCAGCAACTCTCCTGCCGGGATTTTTTACGATCTCGATATTTCTGTCTTCAGGTATCTCAGTATATGTTGAGGGTCTTCTGACCTCATAATCAATTCTTGAAGCTTCAACTTCACGTCCGCTTCCGGCAAGGACCTTGGGTCTTGCTGTGATCTCGATCTTGCGCTGCTCGGAAAGTTCGACCATACGGTCAACCATAACCATGGCCTCTTCTTTGGACATGCCCTTCATACGAGCCATAAGAGCCTCTCTTTTCTCTGGCTCCAGACCGGCTACTATCTTGCGAAATTTAGTAAGATTGTCAGTCTCCATAAATACCTCAATGACATGCAAAATCGCATTTCTTTTTGATCAGATATTTTGGAGTATAGCATAAGCATTTATAATAAAAGCCGCGCGAAAACGTAATGTCAAGAAACTGTAATATGCCTTATATTACAAGGTTTGTAACATTGTTAAGCAAAGCTTTGGTATCAGCGGGATACACCGACTATCTTGGGTACGAAGCCGATTACAAAATGGATCAGGATGCTGCCCCAGACAGACTTGTTTTTCTCATAAAGATATCCCGTCAGAGCACAGAGGATCGCTGCGCCGAACATCATCGGGAGCTCATAACCCATGTGGATAACGAAGAAGAAAAGAGCGGTCATCCAGACCGTGAAGTGCTTATTGTATTTCTTGCATGAAGCAGTGATGTTATCCTCGACTACACCCTTAACAAAGATCTCCTGCAGTACTGCACTGATAGGATAGAACCAGCGCATATATGTGCCGAGATAAAGTCCGAACCAGGGTTTTTCAGCATAACCCGGAACGAATATATTCTGACACAGACGGACTACGATAAGACCTGCAATGAGTCCTACGCTGATAATGCCGCTGACTATGAGGTCTTTCTTTACTCTCTCTTTTCCTGGATTCAAGCACTCGAAATGGATCTTGAATTTAGTAAATACCGCGAAAATAACCGTAAGAAGGAGAAGATATCCTTCCATCATCCTGGTAAGGATATATGCGTTATCTTCTACAAGCGGTGAACCAACAACATAAGGGAAGATCTTAATTGCAACGACCTGGCACGCTACTGCTACAAGTAAGAACAGCAACGTGGATAATGCAGGTGTCAGTCTCTTCCTGATCGTCATCATTATTCTCCCTATATGCAAAAACTCTTTCTTTTGCAAAGATATCTGGCAAAAGAAAGAGCTCCTAAAGCGTTTTGGTGCTCAGAGACAGAATCGAACTGCCGACACGGGGATTTTCAGTCCCCTGCTCTACCGACTGAGCTATCTGAGCAAGAGTTAGGCCGAACACCTTATAAAGTGTTCGGCCTAAAGTTAATGGCGACGCAGAAGGGGCTCGAACCCTCGACCTCCAGCGTGACAGGCTGGCATTCTAACCAGGCTGAACTACTGCGCCGTACCATTGGTGGAAACTACAGGGCTCGAACCTGTGACCCTCTGCTTGTAAGGCAGATGCTCTCCCAGCTGAGCTAAGCTTCCGTTAGCCACACCTTTATTCAAAGCGCGAATGAATTATAAACCGAATACCGAAGATATGTCAACAACTATTTTCAAAAATCCTAAAAAACCTGCAAAACCCTTATTTTCTTGAGTAATACAAGTACATGTAGGCCTCGCCTTCGCCCTCAATAGATATGATATATACGATATTCTCGTTAGAATTCTCCTTTAATTTGGTTCCGAGCACCCAAATAAACGAATCTTCTCTCGGATTCGGCTTGATCGAAACATTGGTCAAGACATCTGCTTCATACTGTTTATACTGCGTATAGTCAAACATCTGGCCCAGACCGCCGTAAACGCTTGCCAAAGTAATAATATAATCTTCGGCATTATCTTTCTTTATCTTCATTTTAGCTTCATATGCCGCGCGCATATATAAGAAACCTACCTTGTTCATCTTTACGAGCTCAAGGTTATCATCGATGCTGACATCATAGATATTGGTTCTTGAGAGCACTGCGCTGTTCCTGTCGTAAATAAATCCTACGATCAGAACTATCACGAGAATGACAGTAACAACAATCAGAATAATGTCTTTCTTACCCTTCATAAATCAATCCACTCCGTATAGCTTCTTGCCGTTATCATAGGTTATTTGCGCCGCTTCATCAATAGTAACGCCCTTTATCTCGGCTATCTTGGCGCATACGAAAGGAACATGACAGGGTTCGTTAACAAGTCCCCTGTTGGGTTCCGGCGTAAGATAAGGGCTGTCAGTTTCGATCACGATACGGTCCCACGGCGTATTTAATGCCACCTCAGGACCCTTTTTATTGTTCTTAAATGTTACCGGTCCGTCGAAGCCTATATAGAAGCCCATCTTAACCAGCTCCTCTGCAGCCTCTTTCGAGCACGAGCAGCAGTGGCATACTCCGGGAAGGCTTCTCAGTCTCCCCTCTTTATAAAAGCGCCTTAAGATATCCAGGCAGTCGCCTGTCGCCTCCCTCTCGTGAAGGATCATCGGCACATCGTATTCATAGCAGAGCTCTAACTGCTTCTCGAAAACGTCCCTTTGAACGGATCTTTCGGACAGATCATAGTAATAGTCCAGTCCTATCTCGCCCAAAGCCATTATCTTATGCTCTCTACGACCCTCCAGAGCGCTTCTTAAGTACTCTTCGGTATCTTTAGAGTATGTCTTTGCTTCGTGCGGATGGACGCCTACAGAGGCATACAGAGCGATCCCTTCAAAGCCGTCATATTTATTTGCCATATCAACAGCAATCCTGCTGGTCTCTTCCGAGTCAGCAGGAATAAGCACGCTCGTAACACCGGAAGATATGCATCTTTTGAGGATATCTTCCGCAGTTACATTATTTGCGTCAAATTTACTGTCGTAGATGTGCGCGTGAGTATCAAAGAACTTGGCGCTTCCGCTGTAATAAACGGGCTCTCTCACGGCTTTTACGAGATATCTGAACCCGGCAGAACTGAATCGTCGAACTCGACAACGCGGTAACCGTCTCCGTACTTAACAGAGAGGATCATGCCGTTGCTCTCATAGCCCATCATCTTTCTGGGCTCCAAGTTAACGATCATAGCCAGAGTCTTTCCGATAAGGTCTTCAGGCTTATAGTACTTAGCGATGCCGGAAAGAACCTGTCTTTCACCGAATCCGTCATCGACCTTGAACTTCAAGAGCTTATCAGACTTCGGAACATTCTCGCACTCAAGAACCTTAACGGCTCTTAAGTCCAATGCTGCAAAGTTATCGAACTTCGTAAGGGGCTTTAAGGGCTCTAAATCCTTGCCCTTAGGCTCTTCCGCAGGGAAAAGCTTATTAAGCTCTTCTACTTCCTTCTCGATGTCGATTCTCGGGAAAAGAACCTCTCCCTTCTTAACAGTAACTGTAGAAGCGAGAGCGTGTCTTACGCTTGCAGAATCCCATGTTGTATTTGTCTCATCAGCGCCGATCTGCTCAAAGATCTTAGGTGATGTATGAGGCATAACAGGATCGAGCAGGATAGCAACTCTTCTGATGCAGTCCAATAGGTTATAAAGAACTGCTGCAAGACGGGGCTTAGCTGTCTCGTCCTTAGCAAGCTTCCAGGGCTCGTTCTCGTCGATATACTTGTTGGCTCTTGCGATTACAGTAAAGATCTTTGCAAGACCGTCTGAGAAACGCATTGTCTCAAATGTCTCGGAAACATAATCCGGAAGTGCGTCAAGCTGCTCCAAAAGCTCGTTATCGGCATCAGTAAATACCTTTTCTTCAGGAAGAGTGCCGTCAAAATACTTGATAGCCATTGCAACAGTTCTGGAAACGAGGTTTCCGAGATCGTTTGCAAGGTCTGAATTGATCCTTGAGAACATCTGCTCGTTGGAATAAGGGCAGTCAGAACCGAATACCATCTCTCTTAAGAGGTGATATCTTAAAGCGTCAACGCCGTATCTCTCGCAGAGTACGAAAGGATCGATAACGTTGCCCTTGGACTTGCTCATCTTTCCTCCGTCACCGAAAGTGATCCAGCCATGGCCGTAGATTTTCTTCGGAAGGGGTTCACCCAATGCCATAAGGAATGCAGGCCAGATGAGTGAATGGAATCTTACGATCTCCTTAGCCATTACGTGCATATCAGCAGGCCAGTACTTCTCATAGTCGTTATATGTGTCGTTCATGAAGCCGAGCAACGAGATATAGTTCGTAAGAGCGTCCATCCAGACATATACATAGTGACCTTTATCAATAGTTACAGGAATACCCCACTTAACGCTCGTTCTGGATACACAGAGGTCCTGAAGGCCCGGCTTGATGAAGTTGTTGATCATCTCATTAACTCTGGACTTAGGCTCAAGGAAATTCTTCTCAGGATCAAGGAGCAGTGCCTCAAGCTTGGGAGCAAACTCTGAGAGCTTGAAGAAATAAGCCTCTTCTGAAGCTTCTGTAACTTCTCTGCCGCAGTCAGGGCACTTGCCGTCAACGAGCTGGCTCTCTGTCCAGAAAGATTCACAAGGTGTGCAGTACTTGCCCTTGTACTCGCTCTTATAGATGTAGCCATCCTTATAGAGCTTCTCGAACATGTTCTGAACTGTCTTGATATGGTATTCGTCAGTAGTTCTTACAAATCTGTCGTACTGGATATCAAGAGTCTTCCAAAGCTTCTTGAAGTTAGCAACTATGTCATCGACATAAGCCTTAGGTGTAATGCCGAGTTCCTGAGCCTTCTTCTCGATCTTCTGACCGTGCTCGTCTGTACCTGTGGAGAACATTACATCATAGCCCTGCATTCGCTTCATTCTCGCGATAGCATCGCATGCGAGAGTCGAATAGCAATGTCCGATATGCGGATTGCCCGACGGATAATAGATCGGTGTCGTGATGTAGAATGTCTTCTTTTCTGCCATGATGTTCCTCCTCGCGCGTATATATTATTAGTCTGCGCGTAATTAAAAGATTATAGTTATTTATCCCAATGTTTTCAAGAAGGGGCTGTTACCCCCTCAAATCTGTACGTCAAATTCCACGCCGCGAGGTGCCACCATCCCCTCCCCCCCCGTATCGTTCAATCTATCGCCCCTCGCAGTACCCGTCCAGCCCTAATGCCCAGAATATATAGTTCGTTGCAGGTTTTTTGCCGGCTTTTCTCAGGTTTTTATCCCGTTATCTGTCGGTTTTTGCCGGCAATCCCCTGCCTTTGCAGGTTTTTGTATGAAATCTTGTAATAAATCCTTTGGTGCTTTCACCGGTTTTGTCGGCAACGTTCGAAATCCATCGGAGCCGACAAAACCCTGCAAATCTCTAAAAGCTTTCCGACAAGATAACTCCGAAAAACCGACAAAGCAGGCTCTTTACCGACAAAAACCTGCAAAAATATATCAAAAGAGCTCCGAAAATCCCTAAAATAACCGACATCAAACTATAGTTTCCGGACAGCACCCGACGAGGCCCATTAGGATCTAAAATCGTTTTTCCTCCATCGTAAGATGAGAGGCGGGGTATCCGCCTCTTGAACACAAAAAAGCGCCTGCTTTTAAGGCAGTCAAGGCTGCCAAAGGCAAGCCAAAGCGTGCCTTGACGGCCGGTAAAAGCAGGTGCTACTTATATAAATTTCAGGATTCGCTGGCTATCTTATAAGCTTCTTTCTTGTTCATGCCGGTATATTCAGACACGACAGAAGAAATATCCTTGGAAGACATATCCTTCTCTTTTAACAAAGCGATAAGCCTGGTGCCGTCTCCTGCAGCAACCATTGTCTGCTGCTCCATGGGTTCTAAGCAGATGCAGAACTCGCCGCGTGGCTCAGTCGTTTTATAGTATTCGCAAGCTTCAGATACAGTCATGCGGAGCACTTCTTCGTATTTCTTCGTAAGTTCACGGCATAAAGCGATCTTGTTGGAACCAAAGCCGTTTTCAACAAGTTCATCCAAAAGCTTCTTCAGACGGTGAGGAGCTTCATAAAGAACGATGGTCTCGCCTATAAGTGTGAGAGCCTTAAGCCTTTCTCTCCTCTTTGATCCTTCGGAAGGAAGGAATCCTTCAAAATGGAAATATCTCGTATCAAGTCCTGAGATGCTAAGCGCCGCAGTAACAGCAGAGGGACCTGGAATCACTGATATCTCAATGCCGTTTGCAGCAGCAAGCTGCGCCAGATCAGCTCCGGGATCGCTTATTGCCGGCATTCCGGCATCGGACACTTCTGCGACATTAAGGCCCTGCTTTAAAAGATCGATTATTCCGTTGCCGCTTGCAGCCTTATTGTGCTCATGGTAAGCGATCAGCCTCTTTCCCGTAATACCAAGGTTCGACAATAAAATGCCCGTAACTCTCGTATCCTCACAGGCAATAACATCAACGCTTTTGAGCACTTCACATGCTCTGGGCGACATATCATCAAGATTTCCGATAGGTGTTCCAACTAGATAAAGCAATCTGTTTGTTCCTCCTCGTATATATGGCGGGCCTTATCCGTCAATGCATTAGATCCTTCTTCGTTAATGAACAATGGCGGCAGAACCTTAAACTCAGCATTGGGCGCGCCTTTCTTCCCTGCGATCAAAGCCAGGAAGGCAGGTTTTCCTGCATTTGCATGAACAGTAAGAAGTCTAACAGGTGTGATCTTATATTTCGAGTATAAAGCAAAACACTCGGGCACACGCTCGGGATTTATGCACATCACCGCATATCCGCCGCTGGTCCTGGTCCTTAAAGACTGTACGCGGACAAAATCCTCCAGAACACCTAAGCCGGCAAAACGCGCCGCTGCCATATGCTCGGATTTAACCAAAGGATCAACAGAAGATCCCTTAGTGCCGTCATAAAAAGGCGGATTCATAAAGACCACATCGTAGGCCTTGTCCTTAACGGATGCAGGCAGATCCCGTATATCACAGTTAAACGCGCTCAAGCGCTCCTCTAAATGGTTGAGCTTAATGTTCTCGCAAAACACCTTAAACGGAAGTTCTAAAAGCTCTACGCCGTCAATATGGGCGTTTTTACAGCGTGCGGAAGCAAGCAGACTGACTCCGCCCGTGCCGCTCCCTAATTCGAGCATCTCACAGGGCTTTCCCTTACGGACAAAGCAGGAAGCATACCAGGCCAAAAGCACGCTTGCAGTATCAAGCTTATAGCAGTCTTTATGCTGCAGCAACAGAAGGCCGTCGCGCCCCAGATCTTCAGGCACGATATCACAGCCTCCGATATTAACCACTAATGGATCAGCCAATTGTCCTTACCGCCAATCTTAAAAGTTACAAGTTATTATACATTTATTTGGCGGGCACAGGATCCCACTGTTTTATTTGACGAGCACACAGTCGAGCTTCATTTTCACAAGTTCCCTCTTAAGCGCAAGGAAGTCATGATTCAGCTGCCTGTTATCTTTTTCCAATTGCTCGATTTCATCATTGATATTTTTCATTTCACGCCAATTGCCGTAAGTACTTGCTTCAGCCATGGCTCGGACTCGCTTATCTGATTCGAGCTTTTCGTTTTCTTTTTTCAGCTCACCAAGTCTTGCGCTGTTGGTACTGATCTTTTCGAGCATTGCCAGAAGTTCTTCAAACTTTTCAAAAAACACCTTATCAGCTTCAGTTAAACGCTCTTTGGCATCACTGAATAAGCTGCGGAATTTAGAAGAATCCTCTTTGCTTATCACATCGGTAAAGGCAATATCACTTACCCTGGACCACCTGCCCACGCAAAGGATCTGACCTAAAAGAGCTTCAAAACTTGAGGGCTCGACCATAAGGATATTTTCGAATCGCTTTTCAGCATCTCCGTAATTACCGATATTCATGGAATTCAGAGCTTTCTCAAAAGGCATTCCGAAGAAAAGGGATATTCCATATGCCACGCCGCAGGACTTGCACTCGTAAACTCTTCTTTCCTTATCAAGATAGAGCTGTGCGGCACATTTAGAACAAATGACAGTCTCCTGATGTTCTGTATCAATAACGCATGGTTCATTTGCAGTTTCAACAGGATTCGATGTTTCGGTTCTTTCTTTTTTCTTGGTGCGGTTCATCTCTAGGATCTTGTTGAATTCCGTACCGTACATTTTCTTATAACGGTTGTACTCGCTATCCATTTGACTTTTCATTTCCCAGGCATTCCGCTTCGGATTAGCCTTAAAAACCTCTTCTTTATGCGAAGCCTCCGCAACCATAGCAGCGATCGCGCCAACCATCATGATAAGAACTCCCAAGCCGATCCAGTCTTCGTCATGGCAGATTATCAAAGTTCCTATAATAACGCCGACAATACAAAAAACATATCCGAAATGGAAATCGTCTTTGGCTTCTTCTATCCTTCTTTGTCTCGCTTTAGCCAAGCCGGTGTCAACTGCATTTCTTGTACTTTCTGAAGTAAGCGCCTCGCTTCTGTACTTAAATCCTTTCAATTTGTCGCTGAGATCTCGCAGGACCAATATCTTGTTAAAGAATTCTGCATCATCAGGATCCTGCTTTTTCGCCATGCTGATAAGTTTCTTCAGAGAATCAACGTCAACAGAATCAAAAATGCCGGGTGTACTGAGGTTTCCCAATGCCGGTGATTTGAGCTCACATAAGATAAGACCTTTAAGCGCTTCAAAATTTGCGGGGTCCTTATCCAAAATGGAAAAGAACTTCTCCTTGGCAGAAGAAAATGCCTCCTGCTTCAAACTCTCTTCAGCCTGTGACATGATCTCATCCACGTGGAAATCCACGATGTCAAATTTATTGCCGCAGAAAGGGCAGTCGAAGAATTCCTGATCGGAATCGAAATTCAGGATGCCGCCGCACTTTGAACATGTATAGCTCTTAAGTATTGCCATCTTAACCTCCCCCAAAGATCACTTAGTCAGTGGCGAATCGCTTCTCATACCAAGGATATGATCGCGCATTTTTGAGAATTCTGCTTCGATCTTCTTATTGCTTACCCGGTACGGGTAAGCCTCGCTGAGGAGCTTAGTTCTCTTCTGTTCCCTTTCGATGCTGAAATCCTTGCCATGGAAAGCAACATCCATCACTGCTGTACCGGCGTCAAAAGCTTTGACCTCGAGTTCGTTCTCATTGATCTTTTGCATGTTTCTCTTGTACTCTTCGCAATAGCCGACCATCTTTTCGACGTTCTCGAAAAAAGGCACATTATGTACAGATGCATGCTCTTTTGCCTCTCCCAAACGTCTCCTGACTGCTTTATAGCTAGATACGTCAACATCATCAGTAAGATCGATATCACTGATCTTAGTCCATCCACCCTCGCAGAGGACGCGACCGAGAAGCGCTTCAAAATCAGACGGATGTACCATAAGGATGCTGCCGAATCTCTGGTTGGCATCATCGTAAAAACCTGTATTAAGCGAATTCAGAGCCTTTTCCATAGGAATGCCGAAGAACAGCGAGATGCCGTATGCAACACCGCAGTGGTCACACTGATAGACACGCTTATCTTTATTCAAAGTCAGTCTGGCAGCACACTTCAAACAAATAACGATCTCGGAAGGATCTATATTACTGTAATCGATTTGCGGTTCCTTCAAAGAAGCACTCTCTTTGCCGGAAACAACGCTCTCCTGATCTTGGATCTTGCGTTTCTTTTCCGCAGTCGGATAAAGAGTTCTCATCTTACGGTATTCTTCATCGTATCTGTTAAATCTCTCTTTTATCCTGCCACTGAAAGAATTTGTAATATCATCAACGGGTTTAAAATCCCGGTCATGTATTTTATCCACAATGACCATAAAAATAATGATGATAGCCACGACTGCGAGCGGAACCAGAAACGGTACAAGCAATGACTTTTCATCGTCAAATTTCCCGTTCATCCCGAGCATTACCAGGAGCATGACGGCAATAGCCACCCATGAAAGGATCACGGGAACCGTACTGCTTCTGTTTATAGTTCTCGTAGTCTTATAATCCTCAACGAGCTTATCGTTTACCTTACGTCCGATCTGTTCAGATGACAGTTCGGATTCCTCTTTCCGGAGCCTGGCCACATCCTCTTTGACAGAGATAAGTTCATACATCTTTCCAAAGTATGAAGATCCGTTCTTACCGGTATTCCTCTTCGCCTTCAGGATCGATTTTCTGACATTAACAACATCATATTCAGGAAGGAGATCGGGGAATTCCAGCCTGTCTGCAGAAGTGACCTTAAGATCACAAAGAACAACTCCCAGATTCGCTTCAAAGTTTTTGGGGTTATATTTCAAAATGGCTTTGTATTTCTCCCTGGCCGCATCGAAAGACTCGTTCTTAAGCAAGGATCTGGCCTGCTCCATTACTTCATCGCCATGGAAATCCAGCACATCAAACGCCGTACCGCAGAACGGACATTCAAAAAACTCCTGATCAGAATCGAAGTTCAGGACGCCCGCGCACTTTGAACATGTATAGCTCTTAAGTATTGCCATCTTAATCTCCCCCAAGATCACTTAGTCAGTGGCGAATCGCTTCTCATATCAATGATAGTTTTGCGAAGGGTCGAAAAATCTGCAGTAATCTTCTTATTTTGAGCCTGGTAAGCATATGATCTGCTTATGATAGATTTTCTCTCGGCTTCACTCTTTTCCCTGAAATCAGGACCTGAAAATGCCATCGAGAACACTTCAGTTTTCGCATCAAACTCTTCGACCGCATTATTGATCACGTCGAGCATCCGGCTGTTAGTTGAATAAGTTTCGAACAAAGCAATCAGTTTATTCAGATTCTCAAAATACGGCTTGTTCTCAAATGAGGTGTGCTGCGAAGCATCAGCGATCCTCTGCTTGATCTCTTTTACTCTGGAAGGAGAGACATCGTCTGTAAGGTCGATATCACTTATCTTCGACCATCTGCCTTCGCAAAGGATGCGGCCGAGATTTGCTTCGAAATCAGAAGGATGCACCATGAGAATGCTGTCAAATCTCTTTTCGGCATCACCGTAAAAACCTGTATTAATTGAATTAAGGGCCTTTTCCATCGGCATTCCAAAGAACAGTGACACGCCGTAAGCCACGCCGCAGTGGTCACACTCGTAAACTCGCTTTTTCTTATCGAGAAAAAGCTTTGCAGCGCATTTCGAGCAGATGATCATCTCATCGGTCTTTATATCGCTGTCAGATACAGAACTGTTCTCTTTAGTCTCAGCCTGTTCGCTCCGGGTATTCTTACTCTCCGGAAGTTTAGGATATAAGCCGTCCAGTTTACGGTATTCAGCATTATAGTTTCTATCTAATTCCATTATCTTTCCCTTAAGGCTACGCTCAATATAAAGAGCAGGCTTATATTGCTCGTCTTCTTCCTCGTCACTGCGGTTAACACCTACTATCACGAGGATAACGATACCAACAAGGGTTACAAAAAAGATAGCTATAGTCGCAGGATTTTCAAAGAGCTCGGTCAATGCTAAAAAAGGAAGAAGGATCAATACCACAGGCCACCCTTTAAGCAGTTCATACCTGTCATTTGACCTTTGCTCCTGGTGAATCTCAAGGAGCTTCCTGTTGATCATATCCTGTGCTTCTTCTGATTTCAGAAGTTCGTTTTTCTCATTCTCAAATCTGTTAATCTTTACCTGAATATTGACAAGATCGTTTATCTTGTTGAAATATGCTGCCTGGTCTTTATGGAGCTGCCTTTTCGCGCTCATGAGAGCTCTTCTGGCATTTGTCAGTTCCTTGCCGTCCAAGACTTTGCGGTCTTTGAGATCATCAACCGAAATCACCTTCAGCTCGCAAAGTACAATTCCCAAATGTGCATCGAAGTTATCAGGATCATTCTCAAGCACGGCATAGTATTTCTCTTTTGCCGCATCGAAAGACCGCTTTCTCTGGCATTCTTTTGCCTGATCCATGATCTCATTACCATGGAAATCAGCAGCACTGAATTTTGTTCCGCAGAAAGGACAGTCAAAGAACTCCTGATCGGAATCAAAAAGCAGGACGCCTGCACATTTTGAACATGTATAACTCTTTAACATTGCCATTTCTGCTTCCTCATCTTATGAATGTGCGTTTGCGGTAATCTGTTACGACCTTTGCTTTCAGCTCATCAAATCCGGTCTTTGCATTATGCTTTTTCAAAAGTTCTTCTTTTCTCCACTTTATGTAAACAGATTGATTCTTAAGTTCGGAATCATCATTGTTCTTGAGGAACGTCAGTCTGTTCTTCGAAATGTATTCAAGCTTGCTGCTGAAGACATTAGCTGCCTGTGTGGCCTTCACATAATCAATATAAAATACGGCCAGTTTGCGGATATCTTCAAAAATGGGCTTATCCTCTTCGACAGCATGGGAAACGGCATCATCAGCACGTTCCATGATATTATTCAATCTGACATCCGAGACGGCGAGGTCAGTCAGATTGATCTCACTGACGGTCTTCCATCTTCCGGCACAAAGTATCCTTCCAAGCAGCGCATCAAAGGACTTAGGATCGGTCATCAGCATATGAGAGAACCTCTGATCTGCTTCAGCAAAATCGTTCTCCTCGATCGCTTTTTTCGCCTTCTCAAAAGGATTGCCGAAGAACAGCGAAGCACCATAAGCAACGCCGCATGATCTGCACTCGTAAAGATTCTTCTCTTTATCCAGAGTCAAAAGGCCGCCGCACTTATTGCAGATGACAGTCTTCTCAATATCGATGAAAGGATCATTTACGACTGAATTATCATGCTTTGGCTGCGGCAAGGGTTTCTCATAAGCCTTGGGATCAGGAACGATCTTCTTGAGCTTGATATATGTATTCATGTACTCATGTCTGGTTTCCTTCATCTTGGCGACTGCCGCATCATCTATCTTGAATTGGGTCTTCATCTTATCATCGAGACTCGTTTCAATATTCTTTTTCGCAGAAGCATAATGGACCTTCATGCAAATGCCGACGATTGCGACGATCACAACAAAAGCAATGGTTATCCACCACATCTGAAATACGAGCGAAACAGCAAATATGACAGGCAGGAATCTTGAAGCTAAGATTCCGAGGGCCTTCTTATACCCGTCGAAAGTAGCTTCCTCCTCCTCTTCGACACTCATGATCTGATAGCTCATGTTTCTGAAATGCATGTTTTGTTTTTCTGAAGCCTCATTTGCTTCAGCACCGCTCTCTAAATAATCACGGGCAATTTCAAACATCCTGACAAGCAGACCGAAATACTCGTTTTCTTCCGGCAGGGCCTCCCCTGCTTTCTTAGCAGCATAGATCGCGGCTTTAAGATCCGAATCTTCCAGATACTCGATCCTGCAAAGTCTGTTTACAGCAGTGATCCTGCCTTCAGCAAGGATCATACCCTGAAGAGCTTCAAAGTCTCTGGGATTCCTGTTAAGTATCGCCTGAAATTTATCTTTTGCAGTAGAATAGTTGCCTCTGTTAAGGCTGATATTTCCCTGTCTGATCAGATCTCCTCTGTGGAAATCCGTAAATGCAAATTCGCCGCCGCAGAAAGGACAACCGAATACTTCCTGATTCTCATCGAAATTCAGGACACCCCCGCACTTAACGCAGGAATAACTTTTAAGCAATGCCATTTCTGATCAACCCTTATACCCTATAACCCCGGAATGAACCGGCAATCCAACACCACAATTTATATTATACAAATATTTTTATTTTGTGGGGGATTTTTCGAAAAGAGTCGACCTTATAAAGCCCTTATTTCTTCAGTCTGTTAAGTGCTTCCTGCATCTTCTTGTTCTCTGCTTTCTCTTCCAGCCTCATGATAAATGCGCTCATTACCGAACATACAGAAAACGATACTATGAATCCGATCCATGCAGCGGGATCGTTCAGAGGGAACCATCCAAAGCATACTGCGAAAACAATTATCGCTAACATGAGAGTCATGAAGAACAGGATATGCCTTACGATCAGAGACATGTTCTTTATCAGAAGATCCGTCAGGAAGATATTCTGTGCGATCGTGGTAATAACACCCATCAGGAACAGCTGAAGGAGCATTGCTGACGAGAGGCCCTTGGAGCCCAGAGCAAATAATGTTGATACAGTTCCTGCCTCATCACCGATAAAAAAGTTGATCGCTATGAAGATCAATATAACTATTCCGTAGCAGGTAAAGAGTTCTTTTATATATTCGAAAACACTTTTTCTTTCTTCCATTATCTTAACCCCAACTTTCTTCTGAGCTCATCAGAATACATGCGCGATACGACTATCTGTTCGCCGTTCTGCAAAGTGATCCTGATCTTGCGGTTAACGTCTGTCTTAAGGCTCTTTATCTTCCTTAAGTTCACGAGGCTCTGCTTGCTGATCCTTAAGAAATCACGTTCAACAAGCTGCTGCTCAAGTTCATAAAGCTTTAATTCTGATTCGTATGTATCGGCATTTGTATATACGAAAGTCTTCCTGTCCACCGCTTCCACATAAAGGATCTTATCCGTCTCCAGGAGATAAGTCTCATTGTCGCGGCGCACTGCGATCTGCATGTCGATCATGCGCATCATCGCGACTATCCTCTCGATGTCGTTGTTCAGATGCGGCGCGCGGATAATGACTTCGGTGTCATCGTATTTGCCGTCTATGTCAAGATTGATCTTCATCATTCAAGTCCTTTTCGCTTGAAAGCCACAAAGAAGAGCGCTATGGCCAACACTGCATTAACAATAAGGATCATTATGCTCTCCGGCTTTATTCCTTCGAAAGACATCCGGTTCATCAGGACACGCAGCTGCTGCGTATAAAAGATCCTGGCGACCTTTTCTATTTTATCATTGAACATCGCAAGCATGGGCGAAAACGAGAAAACAAGCATTACAGGTACAAAGAGCGATGTCGCAGTCATCTGGTTTGATGAAAAGATACCGATGCATGCACCCAAAGAGATGGAGATCACAAAGCCTGCTGCCATAACACCAAGATAGAACGGAACATCCGATGCCGGAAGACCTGTCGCCATAATTCCCGCACCTGCCATGCAGAGAGTCCAGACATAAGCGCCGACACCGAGAAGATATTCCCACGGTTTAACATTAGCCATCATGAGAGCTCTTAATGTGTTCTTCTCTTTCTCTTCCGAGATGATGGCTGCAGCTGATGTCATCGGCGCCATTCCCATATACATTACCGAAAAGAGCTTCGTAAAGAACAGTTCCGGCATGTCCGGAAGTGATATCGCATGCTCCATTATGAGAGTCATTAACGGGAACATAATGAACTGGATAAGAACAGTCTTGTTCTTCAATGTATCCTTAAGCTGTTTTTTGAAAATAACGCCGACATTATGCATATCTGATCTCCTCTTCCGCTTCGAGCTTTCTTCCTGTCAGTTCAATGAACACGGTCTCCAAGGTAGGTTCAGAAGAATGTATCGTCTCAACCTTTCCCTGCTTAATAAGGCTGCTGATCTTTTCTGCAGATTCAACGCCATGCGCGAAAGATATATCCTCACCTGTTTTGAGATGGATATTGATCGTCTTCTGATGGTTATATCTTCTGCATATCTCAGCCGGTGCTCCGCGGTCAACGATCTTTCCCTCATTCAGGAGCGCGACCTCATCACAGAGCACTGTTGCTTCTTCCATGTTGTGCGTAGTAAGAAAGACCGTGCAGCCCTCATCTCTCCGGGATGTAATGAGCTTATGGATATATTTCATTGTCATGGGGTCGAGGCCGCTCGTAGGTTCATCAAGAAATAAGATCTTCGGACGGATCATGAAGACTCTTGCGAGCTGGAGCCTTGCGCGCATGCCTTTGGATAATTTCATCGCCGGCTTTTTCGCGGCATCTTCAAGACCTACTTCCTTAAGAGCTTTTCCAATCTCAGAATAAGGAACGCCGTAGATATCGGCGAATATCTTAAGGTTGTCCATGCAGGATAACCTGTCATACACGCCGTGATCATCCATCATGATGCCGATCTGCTTTTTGTCGTTTCCTGTAAGTTCATTAACGGGTTTTCCGAGCACATTGATCTCGCCTTTATCGTACCCGAGTTGTCCTGTGATTATCTTTATGAGCGTTGTCTTACCGGCTCCTGAAGGTCCTAAAAGGCCGAAGATCTTGCCGGGCTTGATATCAAGATCAATACCTGAGAGGACCTCTTTGTCAGCAAAACTCTTGCATATTCCGTTTGCACTGATCATGTCAAAACTCCTTTGTTCTTTGCTGGCACAAAACTAACAAAGTCCAAAGGAGCATTCAACGGTGCTTTACGCGAGTTGCCGTTTAAGATACATGAGTTGCCATAAAACGGAGATTAGAATCTGATCTTTGTAGCATCCTTTTTCATATATTCAGATGTACCTATCATAAATCCGTCTAGCACTCGGCTACTCGGAGTAAAAGTTACTTCGACAATGAGATCGTTATCTCCTAAATAAAAGAGCCTGACGCCACGATAAGTATCGTTAATGTTGTAAGCTGCCTTTCCGTATTTCTTCTGGAAATCGTCCAACGGAATGTAATATTTGATTTCAGAGTATTTGAACTCCAGTTCCTTGTCAGCCGGGAAATATAAGGCAACGATTACATCACTGTCTTTTACTTCTGCTGATTCTTCCCCCTCCGAAGCCTTCTGTCTGTAAGCGCAGAAACACGGAGTTCCGTTTCTTCCGTTTACATTATCTTCGGGCCACAGATATAGCTCTTCGCCATCCCATGCATTGCTTGCAGCCAAACCGTTTTTCTTCAGATCACCGACAGTACACGGAAGTTTGATCTCGGTATCATTTATCATAAGCGTTCCTGAGATTGGTTTGGATTCAGGATCTACAGTGAATTTAGCCGTCATTGAGTCAACCGCTTTTGCGCCATAATCAACAGCCTTAACAAGCAATGAAGAAGCGAAGAAATATAAGCCTCCAACGCAGAGTATTGCACCTGCAATGATACCTATTATGTTTTTCTTCTTGCCTTTAGCCGTCAATACTATTGATATGATCAGCCAGACTAAAGCGCAGGTCATTACACCCAGAGATGCAAGCATTATTAATGAATTACTGTCCTGCATTATGATATCCCCCTCAAAATGTATTTGTTCCCAGGTCTCCCCGATGGTTGTATAGTAACACATCACATTTTGCATTTCAATATAAATTTATTGTTATTCGATATTTTTCTCTCGGTTTTCGAGATATAGAACTATCGATGCAAAGCTGAAAACAACACCATTTTCGAGGAACAAAGCTATTTATGGCTTCGTTTTTCCGCAGTTGGCACAGAACTTTCCGGCGTTTGTGGTTCCGCATTCGCATGTCCATCCGGAAGGCTTGGGCGTACCGCATTCAGAGCAGAACCTGCCCTTATTTACCGCGTTGCAGTTAGGGCAGCACCAATCTGCGGGAGCCTGAGTCTCAACAGGTGCGGATCTTTTGTCTTCCATCATCTTTGCAAACCCGGCAAAGCCCATAAAACCGTTATCAGTCTTCTCGTATGAGGTCGGACCAAATCTTAGCTGCTCGGCGCTGACTGAGACCTGGACATCATGTTCAGGCATTACAAACATTATCTTTGCCCTACCGCAATCATCACGCTTGACCTCATAGTTTTCAGCGGTGCAGAAGAATTCATATACGGTATCAGTCATTACATTATCAAAAGAAACCACTACGTTATCACCCGGTGAATAATATATAAAATCTGACGTAAAGCCCAGCATTCCCTTTGGGTAATTGACTTTGTACTTGCCTGCTGCCTTCATGGGCCCGTCAAGGGGATCACCGACATCAGACGTGATCAATGCGCCGCAAAGGTCTTCCATTTTCATTGCGCGTTCATATATTTCCCTAGAATCACCTTTAAGCGCAAACTGCCTTACTTGAGTGCTGGCTGTGATTCCCATCAAAGAGAGTTCCTGATCGAACTTCTCTGCGATCTGCTGCTTATCGCTTTTCATTACTGATCTGTTTTCCGGAAGCGAATCAAGGCACTTCTGAATCAGCGCTGTGCAGTTTTCCTTAATAGCGAGATTTACATCGTCGTCAGAGTTATATTTTTCTTTGTCGTAATCATATACTATGCTGATACATCCGACCATTGCTTCAAGGACAATATCCGTATATCTGTATGTCTCGTCAGCTTCGTGGAAGTGGACATGTTCTTTGGTGCCTGATACTACTTTCATTATGTTTCTTCCTTACATCTGATGTCTTACGGTCTTATATTCGTCGCCGTCTTTATAGAAAGGGCACTCTTTGCTCTTATATCGCGAGAGTCTTATAACTTCATCTTCATCAAGATCAAGATCGCAGACAGCTTCGCCTGTTTCTTCATCTAAATATGCATATTGGCATGTTTCACAACTGGCCATATTCTATCCTTTCCTTAATCGTTGTCTTCGCTCGGCAGAAATTCCATGATCTCATCATCAGCCGGGAATTCCGTTATATTGCTGTCTTCATTCATCAGTTCAGGCTTAGGGAAAACAGATCTTATAACTGCAGTTACTACCTCATATTCTTCCATAAGGCTGCTGTGTTCTGTCTTTATCGTTCCGCCGTCTTCAGCATTTGCAGCGGCCTCCAATTTTGCCGCACGCATAGAAAGTGCTGATGCTCCGATCATCTTCGATGAGCTCTTCAAAGCATGCACATAGATCGAATAATCGTTCCAGTTCTCATTATCGTAGCTCTTCTGGAGATTATGGGCTTTCTCGATCTCGCCATACGCATATTCAGAAAGGAGTGAACGGTACAACTCCTCATCGTCCTGGCAGTACTTAAGTCCTGCCTTAGGCTCGATTCCGACTGAACGGAGGATTGCAAATTCATCATCACCTGCTTCTTCTTTCATCGCAGATGTGAGCGGATCATCTGTGACGCGCTCAAACTTATCTTCAGGCAGGTATTTCATGATCATCTTTTCGAGCGCATAGTTATCGATAGGCTTTGTAAGATAATCAGAAAAGCCCTCAGCAAGATACTTTTCCTTTGCGCCGATTACGGCATCTGCTGTAAGGCAGACTACAGGAACATCTTTGCTCGCTCCGTTTTCGTCATCACGGATCTTATGGAAAGCTTCCGTTCCGTCCATCTCAGGCATACGCTGGTCCATAAAGATAATGTCATATCCGGTCTTCGAAGCCTTCTCAACAGCTTCAGCGCCGGACGTTGCAGTATCGATCTTAATCTTCGTGTTTTTCAGGAGGTTAACGGCAACCGTCAGATTGATCCTCGTATCATCAACGATCAGGATATTGGCATCAGGTGCCCTGAAAGATTCCCTGTAAGGCCTGTCGCCCGGCAGGCGCTCTTTAAGGCGCGTCTGGAAATCGCCTATAGGCTCTCCGGAAACGACCGCCTGAGGAATGGTAACAGTGAAAATAGAACCTTTGCCGTATTCGCTCTCAACTTCGATAGTTCCGCCCATGAGATCAATAAGACGCTTAGTGATTGCAAGACCTAAGCCGGTTCCTTCAACCGTGCTGTTTCGATCCATCTCAAGGCGCTCGAACTTATTGAAAAGCACCTCCCTGTCTTCAGGCTTAATGCCGATGCCGGTATCCCAAACGATTATCACCAGGTTAAGCTTATTGTTTTCGAGCTTTTTACTCCTGATCTTAAGGCTTACAGAACCTTTGTCAGTATACTTTACGGCGTTATTTAAAAGGTTCGTAAAGATCTGACGGATCCTGACCTCATCGCCCGACAGTTCATCAGGGATCGAAGGATCGACTTCGACTGTAAACTTGAGGCCCTTATCCTGAGCCTTGAAAAGGACCATGTTATTGATGTCGTTAAGGAGCGAACTTAACTGGTAAGGCGCTTCTAAAAGGTCCATACGGCCCGCCTCGATCTTCGAAAAATCAAGGATATCGTTAACGATTGCAAGAAGATTATGCCCGGCCTTTTTAACGTCGCCTGCATAAACGCTGATATTCTCCAAAGAGTCCTGAACCAGCATCGGATCGCTCGCTGCAAGATCCATAGCCTTATGGTTCTCACGTATGATCATCTCATTCATGCCGAGGACCGCATTGATCGGTGTTCTGATCTCATGAGACATGTTTGCGAGGAAGTCGCTCTTTGCATTATTTGCGCTCTCGGCACGGATCTTCTCGGTAATGAGCTGTGCCTGCGCTTTAACATAAGGCCTTACAGTAGTAAAAGACAGGACAGCACCTACAAGTAGCGATATAAAAAGAACGATTATATAACCAATAACCGTAGAACGTGTCTGAGAAGACAGCTGGTCCTCAAACCAGTCCACTGAAAAGTCCACCGCCACGATTCCGGCCACATTGCCTTCAGCATCAAATACCGGGCTGTACGCGCTGTAAAATTCTCCCCACTGGTCAGTATAAGGCACCTCATCTACTGATGCCCTGCCCTTTGCTGCAAGCGCCAGAGCGTCAGTATATTTAACAGGATCGCCATATTTAGCAGGCGCTACCTGGTCTAAGTCTATCGTGAAGATGAATTCTTTTTCACCGACCTGCTTAATGCAGTATACATATTCAAGTTCAACGTTATCTCTGAATACCGCCAGAGTATCGTAGATCTTGGTATAGGAAATACTTCCGACAGTATCTTCGGACAGTTTCTTCATAACCTCACCACTGACAGAGCCAGAAGCACAGTTAGCGATATCGAGCATGCGCTGCTGGATGGACTTGCGGATACCTACTCTGGACCTGTAGATGGAAACCGAGCAGAAAAGGATACTCGAGATAAGCAGAATGCACTCAACCATCAGTATTATCTTTGTTGAAAGACTTCGTTTAGATAACACGGTCTGCCCGCCTCCGATCCTTATACTTATCTTTAAATTATACTATCTTGAAAGATATAGTGTAATCAGGCTTTCCTAATACGGCAACCGTACTTAACAATCGTGCAAAAGTCGGGCACTGCCCGATTACCAGCCTGACTTTTTATCGTTACTCAATATAAAATCCGCTAAAAATCCGGCAGTGCCTGATATTTGCCGGATTTCTTGAGCAACAATGGTGTACATACACCCAAAACAAAGAGGTCACCCCTAAGGATGACCTCCGTAATCTGCTTATCGATTATTAACGATTAGCCTTCAGTGATAGCGCCTGTAGGGCAGGAAGCTTCGCAAGCACCGCAGGATACGCAAACATCAGCGTCGATGTTGTACTGTGTATCGCCCTGAGAGATAGCTCCAACGGGGCAGCCATCAGCGCAAGTACCGCAAGAAACGCAAGCGTCAGAAATTACATATGCCATAAAAAATATCCTCCTATTCAGATAATGAGAAGATTATTCCATAAAAACCAAAATACAACAAGTCAAAGAAAGGGTGTTTATCAAAAAACACCCTTTTTGCCAACTATTTATGACCTAAAAAACGACATCAGTCGGAAACTCAGACTTCGTCACCTTCCATATCGCTGTAAGAGCCGTTCATGTCCGGATAATCGTTGAAATCGCTCTTATTTGCGTTGCGCTTGACCATATCGCCGTTAAGATCCTCAAGATCAGCCCATGAGAACTTCTCGATCTCTGTCTCAGCCTCAGATACGAACTTAACGCTAAGCGTCTCTTCGATGTAGTTAACGTCCGTAACCTGGCCCATACCATGAGGAGTCCTTACTCTTGCACCGGGCTCAGGGAGTCTTCTGTGGGCATCGTCGTAAGCTTCCTTTTCGAACTGGAGGCAGCACATGAGTCTGCCGCAGGCACCGTTGAGCTTGCCGGGATTGAGGGATAAGCCCTGGGATCTTGCAAGCTTAAGGTTTACGGGAGCGAATTTATTGAGGAAAGAGCAGCAGCAGAGCTCTCTTCCGCACATGCCGATGCCGCCTACGAGCTTTGCCTGGTCTCTGGAACCGATCTGGCGGAGCTCGATCCTCGTACGGAACGTATATGCGAGATCTTTTACGAGTTCTCTGAAGTCGACTCTGCCGTCAGCGGTGAAATAGAATGTCAGTTTTTTCATGTCGAAAGTATATTCACAGTCGACAAGGTTCATCTCGATCGAACGTGCGGCAATGAGTTCCTTGCATTTGAAGAAAGCTTCTTTTTCCTTGGAGCAGATATCGTAATACTTCTCCAGTTCCTTTTCGCTCGCGATACGCTTGATTGAAGGAATCTCCTCTGCGGTGTCCTCTACGTAAGGCTCCTGGGCAACAAAGGCGATCTCTTCGCCTGTCTCGAGGTCGATCATGACGGCATCGCCCAAAGCGAGCGCATATCCGTCGCAGGCGAATCTCAAGGTTACGCCGGCATCTCTTGTTCTTAAGTTAACGATCTTCATTTTTTGAGCTCCTCATGTATCCGAAGAAGCATTGCAGAGGCAGAAGAATCGAAGTTCGAATTTACTTCCAAAGCCCTTAAGAAGGTATTGACCGCCTCAGTGCATCTTCCAAGTTTAAGTGTTGTTATATGTTTATTGTCGGCAACAAAATTCTCTATTGCCTCTCTGTCAACTTCGTTGTTGATCTTCCGGCAGTCCGGATAATTGATAAGTCTTGCAGCATCATCAAGAAATAACAGGAACGAAGACGCGATTATCTTCGCATCGTCCTTAAAGCCCGTAAGGACTTCAACATAATCTTCGAGCACATCGATATATGAACTCGTGGGCATTGCGATCATGATGCTGTTGATCTCATGTCTGATGCTCACTCCGGAATCTTCCATCGCAAGGCTTATTGCCTTACCGGGGATCCTTCCGCTGTTGTATACTGCCGCCTTGACCTTGGAATCATCCAGATCAGGGCAATTGGCCTTTACTATCTGTTCGAGTTCATCCTCAGAATAAGGCTCTAACTTGATCTCAGTTACTCTGGACATAACTGTATCTAAGACCGCGTCCGTATTGGAACTGGTTAAGATGAACACGACATCTTTCTTAGGCTCTTCCAGAGACTTCAAAAGCGCATTCTGACTCTCTACTCCAAGGTAATCAAAATCGATGATGAAAGTCTTTGTCCTCGCGAACTGCGGCTTCAGATAAGATTCCGCAACGACGTTGTCCTTAATGAAATCGACCTTAACATTCTTGGTCTCAGCAGGTTCATAAACTCTGGTGATATCAGGTGTAGTGAAGTTATCGAAATACTTGCAGTTGGTGCAGACACCGCAGGCTCCGTCAGGGCCTGCATCCGAGCACATAAGAGCCTTTGCGAACTCTTCTGCAATAAGTCTTTTGCCCATTCCGGCAGGTCCTGAGAGCATGTAGGCTCCGCTGCCTCTTCTCTGAGCTTCGGCAGCTAATCTGAGCTTTATCTGCTTCTGTCCTGTAATCCCGGTAAATGACATCAGATCTTACCTTTGAGCGAATCCTTTACTACTTCGAAAATCTCTTCGATCCCTTTGGTCGCATCTATCGTAATGATGCGTCCTCCGGATGTTTTTGCGAGTTCTATATATCCCTGTCTTACGTCTTCTTGGAACTTAAGTCCTGCGAGTTCGATCCTGTCGGATGCTTCGCCGCGCTTGCCTCTTCTCTCCAGTGCTTCTTCGGCGCTGATATCGAAAAAGAAGGTGATATCAGGCTTAAGGCCTCCTGTGGCAGCCATGTTAAGACCTGCTACGAAGTCCATTCCCATTCCTCTTGCCATTCCCTGGTATGCGGAAGACGAATCGAAAAATCTGTCACAGAGGACTATCTTGCCCTCTTCCAATGCCGGCTTGATTACCTCATCAGTGATCTGGGCTCTTGCTGCCTCGAAAAGAAGGAGCTCAGTCCTTGCGGTCATCTGAGTATTCTTCTTGTCCAAAAGGATCTCCCTTATACGCTCGCCGATCACGGTTCCGCCGGGTTCCCTTACGAAAATGAAGTCCTTGCCGTTATCCTTAAGGTAATCCTTAAGCATCTCGCATTGCGTGCTCTTACCGCACCCGTCAATGCCTTCAAAAGTAATAAATATACCCTTCATCATCAGTTGAGATTAATATTCTTGAGGGATGCGATCTCAAGATAGATTTCTTTGGTGATTCTTGCGTTGTCGCTTCTGATGTCTTCGATGGTCTCGACCTTCTTGACGTTCTTTGCGACCTCAGCGTCTAACTCCCTTGAACGCTTATTCTTGGGCTTGCGCTCACCAGAGAACTGCTGGTTTCTCTTCTCCTGTCCCTGATTCTGGTTCTGGCCCTGAGGCTTGTTGAACTGCTTATTGCCCTTTTCGCGGTTATTCTGTCTTTCCTGTGAGCGCTCTTTGTTCTGGACCTTAGCTTCTGCCTGGCCCTCTGCATTTTCGCTCTTCTTGTTATCATATCCGCCCTGTCTTGGACCGTTATTTCTTCTTCTGCGGTTATTGCGGTTATAGTTATTTCTTCTTCCGTCCTGTCTGGAAGGATCGAATCTCTGGCGCTTCTCCTTATTCTCGTTGCCACGGTTGTCCTGCTGCGGTACAAATGCGCCCGAATTGTTTTCTGACATAAATTCCTCCATTTCGTAAATGACGTGCCTAATTATAAACTTTGATACCTGATAACTCAATTATCCGCGCTTCCGATAAAGGGACACTTCTTTATCGTCAGGGTGATATTGTCCTACATCCTTGATCTCCCTCAAAGGTACGGTAACAAATGACCTGAGATACCATCTGGGATGGGGAACCGTAAGTTCAGGCTTCATTATCACCTTGTCCCCGTAGAAGATGATGTCTATGTCGATCGTTCTGGGGCCCCAGTGGACTTCCCTTCTTCTGAGAAGATCATTCTCGATTACATGAATTCTGTCTAACAAATCGAAAGGATCGATATCCGTATAGAACCCGACGCATGTATTAAGGAAATACGGCTGGTCTTCAAGTCCTACAGGTTCTGTCTCATAGATAGAAGCTTCCGTAAAGCCCTCAATCCCGGGAAGTGCCTTTAAGGCTTCTTCTGCTGCCAGAATGTTTGATTCACGGTCGCCCATGTTGCTGCCCAGAGAAAGGATCACGAACTCCTTTTTAGCTCTCCCGATCGTAACTTCCATGGTCTCGAAAATCCCCTTAACAGGAGCTTCGGGCTTTGATACCGTAACGATAACCTTTTCGATACGGCTGTCTGATTTAAGGACTCCGTCTGCGATCTTCTGTGCGAGGCACTCGATCAGGTTGCCGGAATCAGATGTGACGATCTCTTTTGTGATCTCGTAGACCTTTGAATAGTCAACAGTATCGGAAAGCTCGTCTGTATAGCAGCCCTTTATCCTGTCTACGAAAAGATCCAAGGATACGATGAACTTCTGGCCGTCCTTCTTTTCGAAGTCGAAACAACCGGTATGTCCTTCAAAACCCATTTTCGAGAGCGTTATCTTATCCAATTGCCGTTATCCTTTCTAAGATCAGATATTTGCGAATGCGTAAAATGACTCGTCAAAGGTATTCAGAGCCAGTCTCGAAGCAGCCACGTTATGAACTCTTACGATCGAAGCGCCAACTGATGCAGCGGTAAATGAAAGACCTGCTGTCGCATAGTCGAGCTGCGCTTCAGTTGCCTGGTCACCGCCTGCAAAGATCCTTGCATAACGCTTTCTTGAAGCCGCATAAAGGACAGGGTGCTTACCCTGCATGCCGAGTGATAAAAGCGAACATGTGAGCTCGGCATCCTGCGCTCTTGTAGTACCGAAACCGATGCCTGGATCAGTCATGATCATATTATCAGACATACCTGCTTTCTTAGCGATCTCAATACTCTCAGTAAGTTCTCTTACGCAGCGTCTGCTTATAGGTTCAAATGCCGGGAAGTCATCTCCCCTGGTCCTGCAGTTGAACATCAATATTGCGCCTGCGCCGCTGTCAGCCACGACCTTAGCCATGTCAGGATCTGCGAGGAACCCGTTAACGTCGTTGATTATGTCGGCGCCTGTGGAAATCGCCTGCGCTGCAGTCTCTGATTTATATGTGTCGACCGAGAGCGGAATATCGAACCTGTTCCTGATCGCAGTAAGAGAAGGCATGAGTCTTTCGAGTTCTTCTTCGACTGAGATCGGAACTGCTCTGGGGCCTGTTGATTCGGCACCTATGTCGATGCAGTCAGCACCTTCGCTGATCATCTTCGCGCACTGGTCTACAGCTGCGTCAACGTCCGTATATCTTCCGCCGTCGGAAAAAGAATCGGGAGTAAGGTTTAAGATGCCCATTATGAGCGTCTTTTTGCCGAACTCGAGAGTTCTGTTTCCGCACTTAAATATTCCTGTAAATCTTCCGTCGCTTGCTTTGATCATTGTTGTCTCTCTTAGATTCCCGAACGTTGTCTGTTGATGAGCGCTAAGGCTTCGTTTCTTGTTCTCAAGTCGGTCCTGCAGCCGCCTCTCATAGCTGAAGTGACTGTCTTTGAACCCGGCTTTCTTATGCCTCTCATGGTCATACAGAGGTGCTCAGCTTCCAATACAACGCAGACTGATCTCGCGTCAACTGCCTGCTCGATAGCATCTGCGATCTCAGATGTGAGCTTTTCCTGGAGCTGGGGTTTTCTTGATAATGTATCAACGATCCTCGCAACCTTTGAAAGGCCGAAGATCTTGCCGTCTCTGGGGATATAGACCACATGAGCTTTTCCGTGAAACGGAAGAAGGTGATGCTCGCACATTGAATAGAACGGGATATCGCCAATAAGGATCATCTCGTCGTTGCCTTCGCCGTGGAAGACCTTGATATCTTTATTGATGTCCCTGTGAAGGCCTGCGAAAACTTCCGCATACATTCTCGCAACTCTTTGAGGAGTCTCCTGAATGCCTTCCCTGTTGGGATCTTCGCCGATCGCTTCAAGAATTTCCCTTACGGCATTCTCGATCTTGGGGAGATCCATGTTCTTGCGGCTTTCCTCAGGAATTGAATTGTCATTAGCGTAATCGTACATTTATCTTTCCTCTTTTCCTCAAAGGTACTTTTTCCTGTAATCCATAGGAGTCATACCCATCTGCTTTCTGAAAGCGACATTAAATCTCTGCGGTGATGAGAAGCCCGACTGCAAAGAGATCGCAGATACCTTGATCTCATTGTTCTGCAGGAGCTTGCAAGCCTTTTCGATCCTCTTTTTCATGAGATAGTTCATAGGGCTGATGCCGAGTTCATCCCTGAATGCCCTGGTGAAATAACCCTGGCTCAAGAATACGTAAGATGCAGCTTCTGAAACCGTGATTCCCTGATCGAAATTCTCATCCATATACTGCTTGGCGATAGCAACAAGTTCTTTTGCCTTGCCGTTCTTAACGCTCAAGCTCTCTTCCCATTCGCTTCTTAATGCTCTCGAAAGGACGATCATGAGTTCTACCGTAAGGGTATGGACCATGAGGTCTTTTGCATAGCGGTTTTCCTTATTCTCTGCAACGATGCGCTCTGCAAGCTCGTTAATCTCTTTCTTTTCGCTTCCTTTGATGACAAAGAAAGGAAGTCTGACCATCTCGTTATCTTCTGTGATACCTAAATCTGCGAACTTAAGGAAGCTCTCAAGAGTAATCTTTGCAAGAGAACCCGGAATAGAAACGCTGGGGCCTGCACTGTTGTTCTTTGTTTCTTTGCCTTTAGCAGAGTTTCCTGATTCCTTAGTGAGCTTCAAATCTGACGTATCGTGAACAAAACCGAAATAGAGATTGAGCATATCGGCCTTTTCGCTCTTGATCATGAGCTTGTGTCTTACAAGAGGTCTTATAACAACCACAGAACCCTTCGTGAGCGTGATCGTCTCGCCGCCGATAACGGCATCGATCTTGCCTTCGCGGAGACAAAGGAGCTCGTGAGAGTTATGCATACTCTCGTCAGGCAAAAAGTCTTCCTTGTCGTAGGAATGTTCAAGGCCTTCGATAACTATCGGTACCGATCCTTCTGATAAGAAAACGTCGTCTTCAATAGCAGATAAAAGCTTGTTTGCCATGTTGTGCTCCTCTCTTTAGATAAAGTTGATAGCGTCGATATAGATCTCGCCGTTACGGTCTTTGTCCTCAATATATATTCTCAGGCTGTTAAGTCTGATGGGTCCGTCTTCGGAATAATCCAGTGTGATCGTCTGCCAGGTAAGCTGCTGACGGATCTCGGCCTCGCCGAAGTCTTCTACGATAAGCTTTTTCTTCTTCTGGTCAGGATTGAAGATCGAAAGCTGGATCTTTGATCTGCCGTAGATCTCGATCGGTGAGAAGAGCGAAGCATATTCAAGGCAGGGTTCGAAGCCGTAAAGCGACTTGTCAGTCTCATAACGGATCCTCAAAGATGCGCTGCCGGTAAGCTTGTGGATATTGTCCTGGGAAATGATTCCCTTGCCCTTGAATGTTCTGTAGATCTCAAGATTTTCGAAATCCGATTCAGGGGTTCTCTTACCTACGAACTCTAACTTGTCGCAATGAGTGAAGCTTAAGTCGGGCGCGAAATATGCCGGATCCCTGTCGAATCTGAAAGGAAGTATCGGGAGATCCTCACCGTTCTTAAGCGTTGCATCGTGCGGGAAAGGAGTAAATCCGTAAGTGATAGACTGCGGATCTTCAATATCATCTCTCCATACCATTACGCACATACCGTAAAGGCTCTTTGCGTGCGCGGGATAGAAGATCCTGTCTGCGCCTGCGACTGCAAATCCCGTGATCTCGCCTGAAGCATCCTGGCTGTTAAGGCCGGAATTAAGATTGCTGAACTTGATGATCCTCTTGTTGCCTGCGATCTCGATATCGTTAGGCTCAGGTGAAGACTTGCTCATCTTAGGTGAGAAGTGCGTTCCCAGAGCGATCGTAGCAAGACGCATGCCCAAGATGAAGCTGATGGTCTTATCAGGAAGCAGCATATCGTGCATGCTTACGATACCAGAAGGCATGCTGAGCATCTTGGTAAATGCCGTGAAATTCTCATTGAATTCGAGAACGCTGTAAGGATTTTCGAAATCGACATCGTTAGGATGCATGGTTACGAAAAGGATCGACGGCATTACTGTATCGTCGAATACTTCCTTCGGTTCGAAAACATCAGCCAGAGTCGTAAGAAGTCCCATGAGGAAGAGATCGTATCTCTCGAACACGAGCTCACCCTTATCAGGTGAGAAGCAGAAACCTCTTACTGCAAGGTTCCTTAAGGGAACGAGCTTTGTCCTGTAGAGGATCGACATTCTGTACTTGAGACGGATGAACTTCCTCTCGTCTGCCCTGCTGAGCTTGTCGTCGTCCTTCTTTTCAGGGATCATGCCGAAATCAAGCTGGCTTGCGGAAGAGAATGAGATGTTCTCCTTGTGACCCTTTGCAGTATTGAGCGAACTGTCATCTGTTGTCGGGAAGTCGATATCAAGGGGCTTGATGTCATCAGGATCCTGGCCTTCCAATCTCTTGATCTCATCCTGCATTGAAATATCGATATCGCCTGATTCGATCGTTTCCTTGTATTCTTCCTTGAGATCGGCTGCCTTCTTCTTTTTTTCATCGATCCTCAAGAGGTTTTTGTAAGCATCCTCATCAAGATAAAGGCCAATCGACTTAACGACATCCTTGAGCGCTTCGACTCTGTCGAAAGCGAAGGGCGCGATCCAGTTAAGGATCGTCGAATCGTTATATGAGAGATCAACGATTCCTACAGGGTAAGATATCTGGTCACTCAAACGGTAAGCAAAAGCAAATGCTGAAGAAGAAACATCAGCAAGCTTGGCTGTATCAGTAACCTTGATCCACTCAGCCTTTTTGAAGTGAGTCTTGTCCTCGTATTTATAGATCTCTTCGCCCTCTTCAAGGCCGGATCTCTCAGGCTTGAAGAATCTCAGGTAATTCATGACCTTTCTCTTCAAAGGAGCCTTTGTGGCATTAGCTTCCTTCATAGGGATCGAAAGGAAATCGGAACCTAAGAAAACCCAGACATCGCCGCATCGCATGTCCGTAAGGGTTGCCGAATCAGTCAAGCACTTGAAAGTGAATGTATAGGCGTCTGAAGAAGCCTTGTAAGGCGGGATCGTAAAGCTGAATCTGCCCTTTGCATTTGTCGTAGCTTCACGGCTTAAGATGACACCGTAGTCTGTGTCGAGCTTACTGACCTTTCTGCCGTCGGTAGGGTCTTTTACGATCTCCAGTGTAACAGTTGCAGAAGGAGCCGCGATTCCCTCAATCTTATGCTCAACTCCCTGCTGGAAAACGCACTTGCTCGAAAGCCAGCTTGGCAAAATAATCGGATTTATCTGCATCTACTTAACCTCGGAAAAGTAAAATTATTCTCATCCGAGTATTATACATTAAAAATAAAGTAAAGAGAAATTTCTAATTTAGGCGCGTTTTAGGCAATCAGACTTCAGCTATGAGGACTTCAATTCCCTTTGCACGGCACAAAGCGACGCTCTCAGGCGAAGCTCCGGAGTCGGTAACGAGGTAATCGATCCTGTCAGCAGGTATGAATGAAGAAGCCGAATCGGCACCGAGCTTGGTTGAATCGATCAGCGCGACTATCTTTTTCGCCCTGTCAGCGCATAACCTCTTAAGCTCGAGTTCGAAAAAATTATCACCTGAAAGTCCGGCATCAGCAGAAAAGCCGTTTCCGGAAACGAAATAAAACTCAGCTGAAAGTCTGCCTATCATTTCTTTGGACGAAAGACCTTCGATCGCACCTGAATGGGGCCTTAACATGCCGCCCAGGATAATGATCGACTTGAAGTTGGAATTTCTCTGAAGCTCCATGGCCGTATGGATTCCGTTTGTAATGACGGTAACGTCCTTTGCCTTCTTGAGGTAAGGAATCATATGAAAGGTCGTTGAGCTCGCATCCATAAAAATGGTATTTCCATTTGCAACAAGGCTCGCAGCCTTCTGACCGATAGCATTTTTCAGATCAACGTGGGTAACGGCCCTTACCATGTAGTTCTCGCCGCTGTAAGAAGACATCTTGTGTGGGAGCTTGATTCCGCCGTGAAATCTGACGATCGCGCCTTCTCTCTCAAGGGCTCTGATATCAGTCCTTATTGTCGCTCCGGTAACGCCGAGTCTTGTTGAGAGAACGGTCGTATTGATCTCGCCCTCTGCTTCAAGAATGTCCAAAATCTGTTTTCTTCTGTCAGGATTATTCATGCAAAGATATTATCAAGTGAAAATCAGATAGTCAAATGCCTTTCATTTGCCTTATTTCTGAAAATGCTGATAATCTTTCGGGCTCGACCAGCTTCCGCCCCATGTCCAGCCCTTTTTGGTAAAGGCTTTATAGGCTTTATCACTGGTAGTAATAACATGAGCTTTCTTAGAGGATCTGTTGGTTGCGTAATCAGCCGCATTCTTATGTGAATACTGGGCCTTGCCGTCTTTAAAAGTAACATAAGGATTCTGCTGTGGATTGATGTCTATTGCCCTTCCCAGAGCGTGCTTTGAGAGCTTGCTCCCGCCTGTTGCAGCGCGGTAGCAGAAACATGAAGTGTTATTTGCTTCAATGGAATTCCAGTCAGCAGTACCGGCATTCTTTTCCCAGAAATTATCGATCAGATACATAGAATAGATCTGGTATCCGTCTTGGAAAAGCGACTTGAAGATGCCTAAAACTTCATCTGAAATGCTTTTATTTACTATCATTTCGCCGACCTGATATTCGCCTTTGAAATTCACATGAAGCATCTTGAGATACCTCAGGTCGCTGAGCTTGATGTCATTGTTCTTCTGATATGACTTTCCGTTGATCCTCTGATAAATGCTGTCGCCCTCTTCGATCTTAACCGAAGTGAAATACTGCGAAAGGTTTTTCATATCGATCTCTTCTTTGCTTACGATCGTTCCTGCTTTCAGATCCTTAATGCTCGTAAGCGTGTCAGGCTCAGACGAAAATGCAAAGCTTAATTCCTCAAGATCAGTCTCTTCAGTTGTTTCAGATGTCTCAGCCGAAGATTCCGAAGGCGTGGGTGTCGCAGCTTCCTTAGTGGTTTCAGCTGCGGATTCTGTTGTTCCTGATGTGGATTCAGATGTTGAGCCGTCTGTGGGTTTGGTTGTTTCACTGCCGGTCGTTGCGGTTGTCGTTGTTGTGGCGGTAGAAGATTCGGTAGTAGTAGTTGTTGTTGAATCGATCGATTCCTCTGCAAAGGTAAGGGTTATTCCTGAAGTAACGCCTGTCTCCTCAGCCTCATCACCATTCTTATTAAACTTGGCAACAAATATGATGGTGCCTGCTACCACAATGCACATTCCCGCAATAAGGAATGCCGTAATGATGGTTTCTCTGCGCTTTCTTCTCTCAGACACCGTTAAACTCCTGTCAGTTGCCATTCTTTGGGGGCGATTTTCCCCCGACAATCTTATCACAGATTATCTTTTTCGAGACAATTATGATATTTAGTAACCGAAGTGTTATAATGTTCGGCGAAATGCGCCTGTGGTGAAATAGGCAGACACGCCAGATTTAGGTTCTGGTGCCGGAAGACGTGCAGGTTCAAGTCCTGTCAGGCGCACCAAGATTTAGAAAAAAGATATATCCCGTACTTCGAACAGGAATTGCTAACGCAATTAACTCGTACGGGATATATCTTTTTTCATCCGGCTGACCTAGAACCGAAATTGTATCGTGTCATTCTTTTGCTCTCAATTTGCTTAAAGCGTATAATTACTTTGAATCTTATTTTCAGGAGCTTCTCATGACCGGCTACCAGGAACCTGCTTTGACAAAGAAAGATTTCTCTCTTACGTTCTGCCAGGTCATTTCGGCTTTTGCTGTTGCCACGCTTCATACCAATGGCCGTTTTTGGGATTTTTCAGCAACTGAAAGTTACTGGTTTTCTGCCAATATAATCGAGAGCATTTTCTACTTTGCCGTACCGGTATTCTTCATGATCACAGGCATCACTCTTGCTGATTACAAAGAAAGGTATTCTACTAAGACTTTTTTCAAAAAACGCATAGAGAAAACCCTTATCCCCTATATAGTCTGGTCACTTCTTGCCTTTGTATTCCTTTTTGCTACGGGCACATTAAAACCGGAAGATATAACACCAAGTTGGATTATCATATCGCTGATATGGACAAGTAACATAATCGCTTATTACTGGTTCTTTGGTGCTTTATTTGCATTCTATCTGTTGATGCCTTTTATCGCTTCAATAGACAAAGATCAGAAGCTCAAAGTTTTCAAATATCTCATCATTTTCATCTTTATATGCAATGTTACACTGTTTTTCATTCTCAAATTGTTTGGTTTGTATCCTGAAGTTATCGACACGAGCGGCATAGGTTTCAGCAACATAATATTTGTGTTGCTCGGATACTATATTTATAAAAAGCCACCTGTACGTTCCGCTAAAATAGCAATTTACATTCTTGCCGTTATCGGATTACTGGTACATATGGTTGGAACATACCTGCTCTCCATGAAGGCCGGCGAAGTTAATGAAATGCTTAAAGGATATGCCAATTTCCCAAGTGTTCTCTACAGTCTTGGCGTCTTCGTTTTACTCAGGGATATCGCAGCAAAGATCGAAAAGATCGACTGGCTCAGGAAATTCATTGAACTGCTTGGGAAATACACCTTTGAAGTTTTCCTGCTCCATTGGTTTGTGATTAACATCACCGGCTTATTTATAACAATCGATGATAAGAATCTTTTATACCGTCTTCTCTTCCCGCTGTTTATATATGCAGTTACTGTTATTGTCACATGGCTTTTAAGAAAAATACCGGTAATAAGGATAATCGTTCCGTGAGGTGGGTTTTATGAATATCACAGGCATCAACTACAGAAAAGTCTTTATCAATTTCAGCATCGATCATACTTTCGATCACGTAATGGAAGCAGAGATCCCGTTTGAAGGTGACGACCTTTCCGTAATCCAAATAGCAAGAGAATCGATCCATACGACATACAAAAAATATGCCCAAACACAGGATGTTATCGATCAGTTCAAAGATTTGATCGAAAAATACGGCATCTTGGATTGGATAGGCAAAACACCTGCCCTTCCAAAAAAGATTGAATGCGAATCAAGCGGAACGCAAAGTTATCTGACATTAAGATTCGACGACGGAAGCTCTTCAACGGTTACTTTCAGAGAAGTTCCGGAAGAGACCGGAAAGAAAGCTGAGTCTGAATTCACAAAGTTGTTTTTCTCCTGCATAAAAGATGAGAAAAAGATATCCGAAGAAGAGACCTACCCGACTCTGAAAGAATGCCGTGAGCTTAAAGAAGAACATGGACCGGTAGTTGCCATTGAAACCAGCAGTTTCGAGATGGGCATGATGTATAACAGCAATATCTGGTACACGCAGACGATAGAGAAAATCCCTGATAAAGAAGGCTTTGTAAAAGTTACCTTAAAGCGCAAGCAGGGAGATCTTCCTGAACAGACAGACAGCATAGAAGTCGAATCAGAAATCTTCTCTAAGGTCCAGGAGATCTCTGACAGAGAGAATCTTCCGGTCTGGAATTATGCTGCGTTAGATCCCAATCGTCCACGCGAGATGGTTTTTGATTACTCATTCAGTTCAAACATCAATATCTACTATGACGATACCCTTATTACAGGAGCCACGGGAATCAAGCGTTCGATCGGCGAAGCTGCCTGCAAAACGGGTGGATCCGAAGTCGATAAACAGCTATCCAAACTGATTAAAGAATGCGTTGCCGCTTCCGGCGCACATATCGAAGTATCAACCGCCAATCCTTTTCTTGCACCTGTCACTCCTGGCGGAATGCCAGGCACAGTGAACCAGATCATGGGAATGGGTACGTTCATGAACATGAACACGTCACAGCAAACACCTTCCCCTGCATCCGAACCAGCACCCACAGGCCCCTGGGACTGCCCTTGTGGCCAGAAAGGAAACACTGGAAAATTCTGTCCCGAATGCGGCGGACCGAGGTGCTGATATGAATGTAAGACGCGCTGAAATAAAGGATATTCCTGGAATCCTTGATCTGCTTATCCAGGTTGACATGGTCCATCACTTAGGACGTCCCGACCTTTTCAAAGGCCCTGCAACAAAGTACAATGCCGATGAATTAAAGGACATTATCGCTGACGATAAGACACCGGTCTTTGTCTGTGTTGATGACGAAGGTTTCGTTGCAGGACATGCTTTCTGCATTGAGAAACAGGTGCTTAATGATTCAGTCCTCACGGACATAAAGACACTTTATATTGATGATATATGTGTCGATGAAAAACACCGCAAAATGCACATCGGAACGATGATCTACGAGCATGTCCGCGACTATGCAAAAGCCAATGGATTTTACAACATCACATTGAATGTCTGGGAGTGCAATCCCGGCGCCTGCAAATTCTATAAATCGTTGGGTTTCAAGCCTCAGAAGACATGCATGGAAACAATCCTCTGAGCTTAACCTCACAAACGCTTTAATTGACAATCTCTTTTGCCATTTGTATAGTTGAAAAATCGAATAAGAAAAGGGAACATCCTCTGCTTTATTTCACTTGCTTGTTATCTTGCACCTTCTATTATCGGCGGAATCCTCTCCGCTGTTACAGATTCTTTCGAGAAACTGCAGCAAGGTCTGACAGGCTCGTCTTATTCATTATCTTCATTAGTCTCTTCATCAGTTATGACCGCAGCTTATATAGCTGCCTGGATACTCGTAATAATCGCACGCACAAAATACAAGAATACCTTCTCAAAGGTGCTTTTGTGGATCTATATTGGTACTCTTGTTTTAGGCATAATCGCCTTAGTCGTAGTTATTGCATTCTGCCTTTTTGCCTGCGGCAAATACATGAATTGACCTAAATGCGGATACATATCCCTGAGTTTGTATGGTCACCATATGGCCTGATCGTCATATTATCTGTGGTCATTGGATTTGCCGTATCAGTCATTTTGATGCGCAGGTTCAAAGTGGAAAAGCAGACAATCCTTTACACCTGCCTTCTTACATTTGTATGTACCATCGCAGTATCGCTGCTGGTGGCTTTTAAGATCTCTGAAGACGGAATACAGATCGGTTTTTCAGGACTCGGAGCCGTTGTCGGAATGGTTATAGGCCTGTTTATTTCATCGCTCATTTTCAAGGATAAACCTGACTTGGTGATGGCATCTTTTATATGCTCTGCACCTCTCATGTACGGCCTTGCCAAGGCAGGCTGCCTTCTGGCCGGCTGCTGCCACGGAAAGCCTTATTCCGGGCCTTTCGCGCTCATATATCACAGCTCGGCAGATGAATCCTACTTCCCTGCCCAGATAGTTGACATGGCAGCTTTTATCCTTGTCCACATCATATCTCTGATACTCATTACAAAAATGAAAAACAAGGTCAGGGCGATATATATCATAATCGCCATTCTGATCCCTGTAAGATTCCTTTTGGAATATCTCAGACACTATCACGACGGTTCTCTTATCGCTTCTGGCCAGATCAGTGTTCTCATTGCAGGTATAGCAGCCGTCATCCTCATTACCATCTGGAAAATGGTTCTCAGACTCTCCTGTCTTTGACATCAAAATTTGCCTTTTGTATAGTAAATAAGGATAAAAGTTTAGGGGTAGCTTCATATGGCAATCTGGGACAAAACTGCCAGATCAGGCAGTTCAACAAATTCAGGTCCTAAGACATTTTCGGCAGATTCGGTCAAATGTCCGAACTGTGCTTCAAATCTTGTTTTCGATCTGAAGCGCGGATCTTTGATCTGCGAAAACTGCGGCGGTATTTTTGATCCCGATACACTTGATAAAGTCGGCTCATTCGGGTTCGTTAATCACGAAAAAGATTACGACGGAACTATTGAGATCAGCGAGGAAGACTCCAAGCGCATTGAGATCGTATGTAACTCCTGCGGTGCCGAGATCGTAACCGATAAAAATACGGCATCGACATTCTGCGCTTTCTGCGGCTCCCCTGCCCTTGTCACAAGAAGACTTACCAGAGAATTCAAACCGGATTACATCATTCCTTTCAAGTTCGACAAAGAAAAAGCGATAAGCCTTTTCGAGGAACATTGCGGGGCGATCAGCCACCTGCCTAAGAGTTTTAAATCCAAGAAGGTCTTATCGAAAATGACAGGTCTCTACGTTCCTACATGGATCATATCGACTGAGGTTGAAGTCAACGTTGTCGGAAAGGGCAACAAAGGCAAGATGACCGACGCCACATATGCCAGCATGCATAAGAACGACGTCGGCAACTATTCCATGCTCACATACGGCAAGGTCAAGTTCAGATTAAAGAACGTGCCTTTTGACGGCGAGATCAAGATCCCGAACCGCCTCATGGCCGCAGCAGAACCTTTCGATTACTCTGAATTAGTTAAGTTCAGGCCTGAATATCTGCAGGGTTTCTTCGCAGAAAAGTACGATGAGCAGCCTCTGGACATGACAGACAGGATCTATAAGCGCCTCGACAGATATGCTTTCGCAGTCTGCGATGAAGTAACATTCGGATACGATGATTTTGTGCCTGATACAAATGCCAGCTTTACAAGCTACAACAACCAGAACATCAAGTATGCTCTATTGCCTTGCTGGTTCCTGAGCATTGAGTACGACGGCAGGAATTACCAGTACATAGTTAACGGCCAGACCGGCAAAGTATCAGGCGAATTCCCCTACGCCAAAGGCTGGGAAACTATTGAGCGCACAGGAAAAAGAGCAAAAATGAATGTAATCAGCGTCAATACAGGTCTTCGCGCGGGTCTCTATCTGCTACCTGCCCTGGCATTGGCACTCGTACGTTTATTAAAATTCGGCGATACATTCAAGTGGATGAAATTTGTATATACCAATCCCGGAGAGATCCTTATAGTCTTGATAACCATGGGGCTGCTCACATATTTCCTCGCAGAGATCCTTCCTAAGATCCTCTACAACAAAGAAAAGAGCGCTATCGAATCCCTTTCGCAGACGAGCGCGCATGACATTGCTGAAGAACAAGGCGCAGAAACCTATTATGACACGAGTTTTCCTATAGTCGCATATGAGACGACCCAGGACTTTGTCTCACTCGAAAAGGGCTGGAAATACGGTGACAAGTCCCAGTACGACTTCATGACTGCCCAGCCTGAAGCTGAAGAGGAAGTCTACGACGAGAACGCCACCGAGTTCGAAAAGCAGGGCCGCGGCCGCCGCATGATGCATTAAGCCGATAACTGTTTAAACCCGCAAACAAAAAGGAGCCACCGCTTTGGTGACTCCTTTTATAAAGCAGTTTTGTATTAGAGCTGAGGTGTGTCGTTGTGCTGTGTTCTCGGGCTCTTGTTTACATGAATGAACATGTTGTGCAGAAGGTTAACGCTCGTGAGGATAACTTCACCCTGATTGAGCTTTCTTACATGCTTGATAGCATAATCGTCAAGGTGGCTCTCAACTGCACGGATCTCATCGTTGAGCATGAGTCTGTGGATGAGCATCGTACCGATCTGACCGAAGAGGATCGGAGATACGTCCTTCGGGTTCTGTGTTGTGAGGTAAAGGAAGATACCCTTCTTACGGCCTTCTCTTGCGAGGAGCGTAAGACCGCCGTGATAATCCTTGTCGGAATATCTGGACTTCGCATATCTGTGTACCTCATCGATGAAGAATACGAACGGGCATACATCATCTTTGGCCATTACGAATGTACTTACGAGGTCGATGATCATGCCGCCGATACCTTCGGACGCACCGAGTTGTGATGTATCGATGTAAAGGCTCTCTTCAGGAAGATGAATGAAGTCTTCGATAACGTCTAAGAGGTTATACATATTAGAGTCGTTGGAGAAGAATGACAGGAACTTAGTGTTTGTCATCTGATACTGGATCTTCTGAACGAGTGAAGCGTTGAGGTTAGCTTTCAATGTATCGTATCGGTACTTGAAGTTGTAGTCGCTGTCTCTGTCAGGCTCGCATACGGACTCAGCCTGGATCTGCTCAGGAAGGAGCTCGATGTTAAAATCAACGTCATCCTTACCTACTGATGCGATATTTTCCTGAACTTCTTCGATATCCTCACCGACCTTAGGATAGTAAGTATTCTGGCCGATCTTCTTCATGTAACGGAGTGAAGTGATGGCCTCGGAAAGGACTGCGCCCTGTGAGCTATTCTCTGTCTCGAAAAGCTTTTCCCACTGTTCCATTGAGATCTTGCCGGGAGAAACTGTTGTATCTACGCCAAGTGTGAGTTTTGTGATCTCTTCGTTTGAAAATGCGTTTCTGTACTCGCCTGTAGGGTCAACGATAAGAGCCTTTCTCTTTGTGGAGACTACCTTATCAAGGATAGCAAGGGCTGTTGTGGACTTACCGCTGTTGGTAGCGCCGATGCACATAAGGTGACGGTTGAAGAGCGTGCTGGGCTTAAGGCATACTTCAGCCTGTGACTTGTTGAGGTATGTAGCAAAAGGCGGAAGCGGTTCCTCATTCTCGCCTGTGAACTCGAGGGACGCTAAGAAAAGCTTATAAACGTCGTCAGTCGCGAGGTATACCTTATCGGTGATACCGAGTGTATTGAAGCCTGCGAGCTGGAACTTGTTAGAATCTGTGGGCATGAGAGAGATGGTATCGATGCAGACTTCCTGATAGTCGTTAGACTTGATATCGCCAGTCTTCATCTCATAGATGCTCTTTCTGGAAGCTTTATTTTCGAAAATCTCTCCGAGGAAGAGACCAACTATCGAATCAATGATTACAAAGTTGTTGATCGTGTTAGGGAGAAATGATTTGTTGAATCTGGATCTGTCGGACATAAGGTCGAAATTATCGATCTGTGCAACGCAGTTACTTCTGTAAACCTGTGTTATTTTGCCGATGTAATAGTCTTGGGGGTTCTTTCCTGCATAAAGAGCTTCAATTGTCATATAAAGCCTCCTGAATTGTTTGTGAGCGGACCATAGTCCGTGAAGCATCTTTTATATTATATATCCATGACAGCAAAAATGGTAAATTTTAAATCAAAATCTGATATCATATTGTTTGAAATAGGGAAAAATCAAGGGGGATAGTATGGCGATCGTAAAAAGCAACATCTGTAAACAATGCGGAGGTCTCCTGGATATCGATATAGACCGTCAGGTTTATATCTGTCCTTTCTGCGGCGTTACTTTCGACTATGAATACTTCAGAAGAGACAATGTTCTGGACATTGCGAAAAAATCTATCGCAAGAAGAGAATTTGGAGCTGCACAGGATGCTTATGAGTACATGCTCAAAAAGGATCCTCACAATTTCGAAGCTCTGCGCGGTCTCATTCTCTGCAAGTGCAAGTGGAATTCCATGCTGCCTATGCTGCAGCATAATGAAGTTCACCTGATGCCCGATGAACTTACCTTGATCAATGCGATCAATAACTGTGACAGCGAGCATAAAGAATACTTCAATATGATAAAGTATGCCCTTGAGGCACTTAAAGACTACAGGAAGAGCAAGAGCGATCTCACTGTGATAGAAAGCGACAAGGTCGCAGCCCGGAATCAGCTGAGAAGGCTCACGACAGCACAGGCGCTCAACAATTCCAAATTCACAAACACCGTAAGTGATCTCGCCGGAGGTATCGCCGAGAGCGGCAAACTCGCAGCAGCTGTTGTCGAGATCGGTCTTTTACTTATCGTAGGACTTGGCTACTACACTTTCGCATACAGCCAGTACTGGCTGCCGGTTTGTTTGACAGGTATCATCCTGCTCTTTGTGGCCATCTACCAGATAAATAAGGCCCTTACCAATAAAGCACTTAAAGCGGCTATGGTTCCTGTTAGAGAAAAGCTCGAGGAATTGGAAGAACTTTCAGACGCGAAAAAGGACGAATGCGTTAATTACCTGACGACATACAAAACTCTGACTTCAACCATCGTTAATACTTTCCCGATAAAAGAAGACGGAGAAGGAAAACCGGTAATAAGGGAAAACTCCGGCAATGAACCGCAGAAGGCTTCGTCTGATTACCCGAGATTAAGAAAAATGGATTGATAAAACAAGGGGTTGTCATTACTGACAACCCCTTTTAAGTTTTACTTACTCATCATCGAGTTTAAGAACGCTCATGAAGGCTTCCTGAGGAACTTCGACAGAACCTACCTGTCTCATTCTCTTCTTACCTTCCTTCTGCTTCTCCAAGAGCTTCTTCTTACGCGAGATATCACCGCCGTAGCACTTGGAAGTTACGTCCTTACGGAAAGCCTTGATCGTCTCTCTCGCAATGATCTTTCCTCCGATAGCTGCCTGGACAGGGATCTCAAACTGCTGCCTCGGGATGTTCTCTTTGAGCTTTTCGCACATCCTTCTGCCTCTTGCATAAGCCTTGTCGGCATGAACGATGAATGACAATGCATCTACAGCATCGCCGTTAAGGAGAATATCGAGCTTAACGAGCTTCGATCTCTGGTATCCTGCAGGCTCGTAGTCCAAAGAAGCATAGCCTCTCGTGCGGGATTTAAGAGCATCAAAGAAGTCATAGATGATCTCATTTAAAGGCATCTTGTAGTGAAGCATTACGCGCTTCTCATCAAGATACTTCATGTCTGTATATTCGCCTCTTCTCTCCTGGCAGAGTTCCATGATATTTCCGACATATTCCTTGGGGAGCATTATCGTAGCCTTTACGATAGGCTCTTCCATATAATCGATAGAGGCCGGATCAGGCATGTTCGTAGGGTTCGAACAGTCAACAACGGAACCGTCCGTCAGATAGATCTTGTAGATAACTGAAGGTGCCGTGCTGATGAGGTCAAGATTGAATTCTCTTTCGAGTCTTTCCTGGATTACTTCATAGTGCAGAAGTCCCAAGAAGCCGCATCTGAAACCGAAGCCCAAAGCAGCTGATGTCTCTGCATCAAATGAGAGCGCTGCATCGTTAAGTCTTAACTTTTCCAATGCATCCTTGAGGTCGCCGTATCTCGCGCCGTCAACAGGATAGATTCCGCAGAATACCATCTGCTGGATTCCCTTGTAGCCGATGAGAGGCTCTTCTGCTGCGTTATCAGCTAATGTGACAGTATCGCCCGGAGCAGTATCTCTAACATTCTTAATAGAAGCGCAGATATATCCTACCTCGCCTGCCTTAAGGCTCTCAGTAGGAACGAGCTCACCCGGATGGAACATGCCGAGTTCTGTTACAGTGAACTCTTTTCCGGAGTGCATCATCCTGATCCTGTCGCCTGTCTTAACAGTGCCGTTCTTGACTCTTACACTGACGATAACGCCCTTATATGAATCGTATTTGGAATCGAAAACAAGGGCCTGCAAAGGCAGTGTTTCATCACCTTCAGGTGCAGGCAGATATTCGACAACTTTTTCGAGCACTTCATCAATGTTGATATCGCTTTTTGCAGAGATGAGCGGCGCATAAGATGCGTCGATTCCGATATCATCTTCGATCTCCTGGCGGACCTCTTCGGGTCTTGCGGAAGGAAGATCGATCTTGTTTATTACGGGAAGGACTTCGAGATCTGCATCGACTGCAAGATAAACGTTTGCAAGTGTCTGCGCCTCAACGCCCTGTGAGCTGTCTACAACGAGTATTGCTCCGTCGCACGCAGCAAGTGACCTTGAGACCTCGTAGTTAAAGTCTACGTGGCCTGGAGTGTCGATGAGGTTAAGAAGATATGTGTTGCCGTCAGAGGCTTCATAAGGAAGTCTTACGGCCTGTGATTTGATCGTGATTCCGCGCTCGCGCTCGATATCCATGTTATCGAGTATCTGGTCCTGCATCTCACGCTTTTCCCTTACGTGAGTATGCTCGATAAGACGGTCAGCCAAAGTGGACTTGCCGTGATCGATATGCGCGATTATGCAGAAGTTTCTTATGTATTTACGGTAGTTGTCGCCCATCAGAGTTAATCCTATGTAAGTATCTTTATCTCATTGACCGGGTATACTTTGATAACGGCTACAGCCTTGATCCTGTCAGCGGTAAAAGGTCCCAGATTACGTGAATCGTTACTTACCGGTCTGTTATCACCTAAACAGTAATATTCGTTCTCGCCTAATGTTATCTCGTTATAACCCTTCTTCTTGCCGGTTTCCATCATGGTGGTCTTTGTACCTGTAGGGAGATAATTTTCGACCAGCTGATAGAATTCGGTAGCGCCGGCAGCCTTGATATAGACAGAGCCGTCTTCGATCTTTACTGTTTCTCCGGGAAGTCCTACAACTCTCTTGATGAGGTATTCCTTGCCGTAGTATCCTTCCATATTCGCACCATCAAGTACAACGATATCGCCTCTCCTGTATGATTTGAAATATGTCGAGACCTTCTGTGTGAAAACCACATCACCTGAAGATAAAGTAGGCAGCATCGAATCGCCGTAAACATTGTCCTTCTGTACAAGGAATACAACAATGAAAACGCCGGCTAAGATACCGATGCATACCGTACGGATCCAGTCAAAGACCTCATAAGCGGCAGTTCCCTTTTCAAGCATCCTGCGCTTTTTAATAGGCTTTAATACAGGGATTTCCTCGTCCTTGACGATCTCCCCTGCTGAAGCCTTCACATCCTCTGAGACAGCCTTATCGCCGGTTACCGAGAGATCCTTTTTTTTGAGCTCTTCACCGGACAACTGCTTGTCATTGGTGTTCATTAATTCGTCATTCATCTATTCTATTATCTCCGCTCTTATTCTTCCGAAGTTTCGGTCTTCGTAATGCTTATATGTAATTCTTCGAGCTGCTTGTCAGTTACATATCCGGGCGCATCCATCATGATGTCCTGCGCATTCTTGTTCATCGGGAAAGGAATTACCTCACGGATAGTCTCCTCGCCTGAAAGGAGCATGACCATACGGTCAACGCCGGGAGCGATACCTGCATGCGGCGGAGCGCCGTAGCAGAATGCGTTATACATGGCGGGGAACTTCTTCTTAACATCCTCTTCGCCGAGTCTTACGAGCTCGAAAGCCTTGATCATGATCTCAGGATCGTGGTTTCTTACAGCGCCTGATGAGAGCTCGATGCCGTTGACAACGAGGTCATACTGGTCAGCCATGATAGAAAGAGGATCGATCTCGCCTTTTTCAGCCTTAAGAAGAACATCAAGTCCGCCGGAAGGCATTGAGAAAGGATTGTGGCAGAACTCCAATTCGCCGGACTCTTCGCCGATCTCGTACATAGGGAAATCAACAATCCAGCAGAATGCGTACTGTTCCTTATCCATGTGTCCCGGAACTGCGCTACCAAATGTCTTAACGAGAACGCCTGCCATCTTCTGTGCAGCACCCTTTGTGCCTGCAGAGAGAACTACAAGTGTATCAGGCTTAAGGCCGAGCTTTGCTACAACCTCATCCTTCTTAGGAGCTACGAACTTGGAGATGCCTCCGACGATCTCGCCGTTCTCATCTACTCTGAACCAGTAACCCTTGCTGCCGGACTGGATCTCGCAGTCAGCCATTGTCTTGTCGATGAACTTGCGGCTCTCGTGGAAGTCAGAGATTACGACAGCCTTGATCTCGCCTTCTGCGAAAGGTGCGAACTCTTCTGTTCTGAGGAGCTCTGTTACGTCAGTAACTGTAAGGTCGATACGGAGGTCAGGCTTATCTGTGCCGTACTTCTCCATTGCCTCAAGATAAGGAATGCGGACAAAAGGAGAACCTGATGCTCTGTTGTACTTGCCGTACTTTGCGAAAACAGGAGGCAGAACATCTTCAATGATCGTGAAGACATCTTCCTGGCTTGCGAAAGCCATCTCCATGTCGAGCTGGTAGAACTCACCGGGGCATCTGTCGCCTCTTGCATCTTCATCTCTGAAGCAGGGTGCAATCTGGAAATATCTGTCGATACCTGAAACCATCAGGAGCTGCTTAAACTGCTGGGGTGCCTGCGGAAGAGCATAGAACTTGCCGGGATGCTTTCTTGCAGGAACGAGATAGTCTCTCGCGCCCTCAGGTGAAGATACTGTAAGGATAGGTGTCGTGATCTCCATAAAGTTATGTTCGATCATGGCATTTCTCAAAGCTGCGATAACGTTGCTTCTGAGGATGAGATTCTTCTTTACCTCAGGATTACGGATATCGAGATATCTGTACTTAAGTCTTGCTGCCTCATCAGCTTCCCTGCTGTGGTTGATCTCGAAAGGAAGCTCGTTATAACGGCAGCGTCCGAGTACTGTAACCTTCTCGGGAACGACTTCGATGTCGCCTGTCTCGAGCTTGGGGTTCTTAGAGCTTCTTTCTCTTACAACACCCTCAACAGAGATCGTGGACTCCTTGGTAATAGCCTTGAAAGTCTTCATCATCTCAGCTGTCTCGATAACCACCTGAGTTGTTCCGTAGAAATCACGGATAACTACAAATCCGAGCTCTGCACCTACTTCACGGAAGTTTTCCATCCAGCCTGAGAGCTGAACTTTCTTTCCTGCATCCGTGATCCTTAATTCTCCGCATGTATGTGTACGTGACTGCATATATTACCTCCAGCAAACTGCTAACTTTTTAATTATTTTCCGGCAAGGAAATCGCCGATCGCATCAAGCTTAACGACTGTCTCTGTGCCGTCAGCCATGCACTTAACCTTGACTTCGCCTGAAGCGAGCTCATCGTCTCCGATAACTGCGAGGAAAGGAATACCTGACTTTCCCGCATACTTCATCTGCGCCTTGAAAGATCTGCCGGCCATATCGGTCTCACAGCCGATACCCTTGAGTCTTAAGTCATAACAGAGCTTAAGCGCTTCGAACTTTGCAGATTCAGACATCGAAGCAAAATAGATCTTTACATATGAGGGCGCAGTGCTTAATACTCCCTGAGCCTCTGCTTCCAAAAGAAGTCTCTCAACGCCCATTGCAAAACCGATGCCGGGTGTTGCCGTACCACCGCAGTCTTCAACGAGTCCGTCGTATCTTCCGCCTCCGCAGATCGTACCCTGCGTTCCGACGTTTTCAGAAACGAACTCGAAAACTGTTCTTGTATAGTAATCCAAACCTCTTACGATATTCGGGTCGATAGTGTAAGAAATGCCGATTGCATCAAGTCTTGCCTTGAGTGCTTCAAAGTGAGCCCTGCAGTCATCGCAGAGGTGATCGATAAGTCTAGGCGCATTCTTAACGATATCCTTGCCTCCGTCGACCTTACAGTCGATCATACGCAAGGGGTTCTTTTCGAATCTTGCCTGGCAGTCCTCACACATAGTTGAAACATGAGGTCTGAAATAATCCTTCAGGAGTGTGTTGTACTCTTTACGGCATGTGGGACAGCCGATTGAATTGATGTGCAATGCAATATTCTTAAGACCCATCTTCTTGAAGAAGACGTCAACAACAGAAATGATCTCAGCATCGATATCCGGACCTGCAGAACCAAATGACTCCAGACCGAACTGGTGGAACTCACGCATTCTGCCCTTCTGCATCTTCTCATAACGGAAAGCCGTGATGTTATAGAACATCCTTACCGGTGAAGGAAGGCTTGTCATGCCGTTCTCGATGAAGCTTCTTACAACACCTGCAGTACCCTCAGGTCTTAATGTAATGCTTCTGCCGCCCTTGTCCTCAAAAGTGTACATTTCCTTTGTAACAACGTCTGTGGTATCACCAACGCCTCTCTGGAACAGGTCAGTCTGCTCAAATGTCGGAATTCTTATCTCTTCATAGCCGAAGGAATGGCATACATCAGCGAAAGTTCTCTCTGCCTTTTGCCAGTTGTAAATCTCTTGAGGAAGTATGTCCCTCGTACCCTTCTGCGCTGCATATCTCATTGTCGGGTCTCCTATATCTTTTAAATAACAAGATATTATAGCAAATAAAATGAGATGTGATAAACAATTATCAACGATCTTAAGGCGAAAAAATCAAGCAGGTTGCTTGTTTTGATGCGCGGGAGCGCTTGGGAGAACTCCCCAATATCTCATGTATGCCGTTTTAGTGTATTTTGTATCGAAAACAAAGCTTTTTATAGTATTTTCGATACAAAGTCAGATACTTGTGTATTGAAGGTTTTCGATACAGGTTCAGCGATAACTGTATCGAAAACAGCCAGATTCTCGATGATTTCGATACAGGAACCGGCAATTACGTATCCCAAACCCTTAAATTCAAAAAAGGGATACAAACCCCAAAAGTTTGTATCCCTAAAACACTAAATTTCAGGATAAACGCGACGTTTATAGCCTTACGCTTTTTTCGCTATATACGCCATCCAGTCGTTCTTTGAACGCTCTTCGATTATCTCCATTCCGGCAGCTTTCAGAGCCTCAACGACGCGGTCTTTCTTGGTGTTGATAATGCCTGAGCATACGAAAATGCCGTCGTCAGCAAGGTCAGCGGGAATATCACAGGCGATCTCAGCAATTACGTCTGCAATAATGTTGGCAACGATGAGATCATATGGCGCATTCTTAACGCTCTTGAGCTCACCTGTGTAGCACTCGACATTAGAGCACTCATTGATAGCGCAGTTTTCTTCAGCAACCTTAACGGCCAGAGAATCGATATCAACCGCGTCGACGCTTGAAGCACCGAGCTTGCTCGCGATTATCGCGAGAATGCCTGAGCCGGTTCCGAGATCAAGGACAGATGTGTCAGGCTTGATCACCTGGTCAAGGATCTCAGCGCACATAGATGTTGTCTCATGCGTTCCTGTTCCAAAGGCAGAACCTGGGTCGAGGATGACCTTGATCGCATCTTTTTCGAGCTCGGCATCGCCCTCTTCCCATGAAGGACAAATGACGATACGGTCAGAGAGTTTGAACTCCTCATAGTACTTTTTCCAGTTGTTTGCCCAGTCTTCGTCGTCAACATAACGGAAGCTGTCAAAGCCTGTACCGACATCAAGGAATTCTCCAATCGAAGCAATACGGGCCTTAATGAATTCCATTGCTTCTGCAGTAGGAAGTTCCTTGTCCGTGATGGAGCCGTAGATCATGCCGACACCGTCAGGATTTGCGAACTCTTCGCTCTTGGCACCCATGCGGATAACACCATCATCGGTCTCTGCGAAATAAGCCCTGATAACGACATCCTGGCCGTAGCTCTCGATCGTGCCGTCATCGCAGTAGCTTAGCGGGTCGTTGTCTATGGTGTTTCTGAATTCCAAAGGGTCCTGTGATGCGATGCCGTCAGCACCTACCTGTGCGAGCATCTCGCTGATAGCTTCGGAAGCTTCTTCAGTTGTCTTGATCGTTATCTCTGCCCATCTCATAGTCTTATCCTCTTACGAAAAAGGCGGGACCCTAATTACAGGATCCCAACCTTAAGATTTGTTTACTTAAACAGGTTCTTTATCTTCTGGAAAAACTGGCTCGACCTCATGTAGTTGCGGTCTGTAAGCGTGTCGTTAAACTGCTTTAAGAGCTGCTTTTGTTCTCTTGAAAGGCCTGTCGGGACTTCCAATACGAACTTGACGACGTGATCGCCCTTCATGTTGGGATTGCTCTTGTTCGGGATACCCTTGCTCCTTATCGTGATAGTATCACCGGGCTGGGTGCCTTCCTTGAGCGTATATTTTTCCTTGCCGTAGATGGTGGGAACTTCGATCTCACCGCCTAAAGCTGCCTGTGCATATGTTATCGGCACGCTGCATGATGTATTGATTCCGTTTCTCTCGAAAACATCATGCTTCTTGACCCTGAATTCGATATAAAGATCGCCGTAAGGTCCGCCGTTCGTGCCGGGTTCGCCTTCGTTTCTGATAGGAAGGAGATCGCCTGTATCAACGCCTGCGGGGATCTGTACAGAAAGATTCTTAACGGTCTTAAGTCTTCCCTTGCCTCTGCACTGAGAGCAGGGAGTCTTAATGACTGTACCTCTGCCGTTACAGGAAGGGCATGACTTTGTGACCATTGTCATACCAAAAAGGGTCTGAGTCTGCTGCTGGACTCTTCCGGCACCTCTACATGTAGGACATGTCTCGGGTGTTGTGCCGGGCTGAGCACCGGAACCGTTACATGATTTGCAGATGTCTTCTTTGGTTATCTGGAAAGTCTTGGTGCAGCCGAATGCAGCCTCCATGAACTCCAGAGCCATGTGGTACTTTAGATCGGCACCCTTCTGAGGACCTGTACGTCTTCTGGAAGATCCTCCGAAACCTCCTCCGAAGAATGAGCTGAAGATATCGCCAAGGTCAACGTCATAAGCGCCGTATGAACCGCCGCCGCCACCGCCGAAACCGTTGGGATCGACGCCTGCGTGACCGAATCTGTCGTATTTTGCTTTCTTATCAGGGTCAGACAAGATCGAATAGGCTTCGTTTACTTCCTTGAATTTAGCCTCAGCCTCCTGGTCGCCCGGGTGTAAGTCCGGGTGATATTTCTTGGCCTGCTGTCTGAAAGCCTTTTTTATTTCGTCATCGGAAGCACCTTTACTTACTCCCAAGACCTCATAATAATCTCTAGGCAATGAGGAACCCCTCCGTTCTTGTATTCAAAGTATTTTTACTAAGATCGTCCGGCACTCCAGATTAGAAGAAGTGCCGGACTATTGTATCAGGTTTTTATTCGATTAGAAGTCGCCGCCTGCGCTCTTGAATCCGTCAGGACCTGCGCCCTGGTTAGGATCAACTGATTCTGAACCGTAGCCTGCGAAATCTTCAGGTGAAGGCTGACCCTGAGGACCAGCTCCGGGTGCGCCCTGTGCAGGGCCTGCTGCCTGGTAGATCTTTTCAGAGAGCTTGTAGAGAGCCTGAGTGAGGTCCTCTGTGCCCTTCTTCATAGCATCTGTATCGTTCTTAGCGATAGCATCCTTGAGCTTAGCGATCTCATCATTAACAGGAGCCTTATCAGCGTCGGAGATCTTGTCGCCTGCATCCTTCATGGTCTTCTCTGCCTGATAGCAAGCTGTCTCTGCCTGGTTCTTGATCTCGACTTTCTCCTTGTTAGCCTTATCCTCAGCAGCGTGCATCTCTGCTTCCTTAACTGCCTTCTGGATATCTTCCTCGCTCATGTTGGAAGAAGACTGGATCGTGATCTTCTGCTCTCTGCCTGTGCCCTTATCCTTAGCGCTTACGTTAACGATACCGTTAGCATCGATATCGAATGTTACTTCGATCTGCGGAACACCACGGGGTGCGGGTGCGATACCGTCAAGGATGAAGTTACCGAGTGTCTTGTTGTAAGCAGCCATCTCACGCTCGCCCTGGAGTACGTGAACTTCAACCTGTGTCTGGCCGTCAGCTGCTGTGGAGAATACCTGGCTCTTCTTCGTAGGGATCGTTGTGTTACGCTCGATCATCTTTGTGCAAACGCCGCCCATTGTCTCGATACCGAGTGAGAGAGGTGTAACGTCGAGAAGAAGGAGACCCTTAACGTCACCTGTAAGAACTGCTGCCTGGATAGCTGCACCGATAGCAACGCACTCGTCAGGGTTGATGCCCTTGAAAGGCTCCTTGCCGAAGTAATTCTTAACTGCATCCTGAACTGCAGGGATTCTTGTGGAACCGCCTACGAGGAGGATCTTGTCGATATCAGAAGGTGAGATTGAAGCATCGCTCATAGCGCGCTTAACAGGATCCATTGTCTTCTGAACGAGGTCTGCTGTGAGCTCATCGAACTTAGCTCTTGTAAGAGTGATGTCCATGTGCTTAGGACCTGTTGCATCAGCTGTGATGTAAGGGAGATTGATGTTGGAAGATGTAACGCCGGAGAGCTCGATCTTAGCCTTCTCAGCTGCTTCTCTCAATCTCTGCATAGCCATACGGTCAGATCTGAGATCTACACCGTCAGATGTCTTGAAAGACTCTACGAGGTAGTCAACGATCTTGTTATCGAAGTCGTCACCGCCGAGTCTGTTGTTACCTGCTGTTGCAAGAACTTCGAAAACGCCGTCAGCGATATCAAGAACGGATACATCGAATGTACCGCCGCCCAAGTCGAATACGAGGATCTTCTGATCGGATTCCTTATCAAGACCGTAAGCGAGGGATGCTGCCGTAGGCTCGTTGATGATTCTCAAAACCTCAAGACCTGCAATACGGCCTGCGTCCTTTGTAGCCTGACGCTGTGAGTCAGTAAAGTAAGCAGGAACTGTGATAACTGCCTGAGTTACGGGAGTTCCGAGGTAAGCCTCTGCGTCGCTCTTGAGCTTGGAGAGGATCATTGCGGAGATCTCCTGAGGTGTGTACTGCTTATCGTCGATGGATACCTTATAGTCGGAACCCATTTCTCTCTTGATTGACTGGATAGTACGGTCAGGGTTTGTAACTGCCTGTCTCTTTGCTACCTGTCCGATAAGTCTCTCGCCTGTCTTTGTAAAACCTACAACTGAAGGTGTAGTTCTGTTGCCTTCGGGATTAGGGATGACTACTGTCTCCGAACCTTCCATAACTGCAACACATGAGTTTGTTGTACCAAGGTCGATACCAATTACTTTTGCCATTTTAATTTCCTCCTGAAGTTCTTTTATGAACTTGCAAATCTATCTCTTTTTTATGCTTTCTTGCTGACAAGGATCTTGTCTACAATACCGTAATCAAGAGCTTCCTGGGCTGTCATCCAGTGGTCTCTGTCTGTGTCCTTCATCAAGGTCTCAAGATCTTTTCCGCAGTTGTCGGCGAGGATCTGATTCAATCTCTTTCTTGTATCCTTGATGTGATCAGCAGCGATAAGGATCTCTGTTGCCTGACCCTGAGCTCCGCCCAAAGGCTGGTGGATCATGACTTCCGCATTAGGAAGGATGCATCTCTTACCCTTTGTACCTGCTGAGAGGAGAACTGAACCCATTGAAGCTGCCATACCCATGCAGATCGTCTGGATGTCAGGCTTGATAAGACGCATGGTGTCTAAGATCATGAGACCGTCAGATACTGATCCTCCGGGGCTGTTGATGTAGAACTGGATGTCCTTATCAGGATCCTCTGCCTCGAGGAAGAGGAGCTGTGCCGTAATAAGGCTTGCTGTTACTGAGTTAACTTCTTCTGAAAGAATAACGATTCTCTCCTTGAGAAGTCTTGAATAGATGTCATAGGCACGCTCGCCGCGGCCGGTCGTCTCGATTACTGTAGGAACCAAGCTTGATCTGATTAAATCCATTGTCGTTCTCCTTTATGTATTATTTGTTTTTAACTTAGTTAGCTACCTGGACCTGAGCATGTCTGATTACTCTGTCCTTGTACTTATATCCCTTAGCGAAAACCATCGCTATCTCCTGCTCGCCTAACTCGTCATCATCAATGTGCATCATTGCATCGTGGAGGTTAGGATCGAATTTTGTTCCTCTCTCTGTCGGGATCTCTTCGACGCCGATCTTTGCGAGAGTATCCTTTGCCTGTCTTCCGACGAGTTCCATTCCCTGGATAACCTTTTCTAAAGAAGACTCATCTGACTTCTTAGCGCCTTCAAGGCTTCTGTCGAGGTTGTCGATGATGGCAAGGAATTCCTTTGTTACGCTTGCGACAGCATCTGCGTAGAGGTTTTCTTTTTCCTTCTGTGTACGCTTTCTATAGTTATCGTACTCAGCGTAGAGGCTCATGTATCTTGCTTCAAGATCGCTTGCCGCTTCTGAACTGTCAGGTTCCAACTCATCGTCTTCGTCGTCATCGTCATCAGCTTCAGCGGCTTTCGATTCCTCTGTTTCAGCCTTTGCTTCCTCTGCCTTAGGCTCTTCTGCTTCTGCGGATGCCTTATCGGAAGCTGCGGCATCTTCTACGGAACTGGTGTCGGCTTCTTCCTTTACGGGCTCGTCATCAGCTCCGAAAATCAACTCTTCATCGTTGCTCATTCTATTTATCCTTTCCCTTTTTGATATTTTTTTCATCAAGTAAATTTCCTCATCTCTTCATTAAGTTTTTTCTTAACGAAATCGATCTGTGATATTACCTTCGAATAAAGCATTCTCTTAGGTCCTATGACTCCGATGTTTCCTGATACGGAATCAGTGAGGTTATATGTAGCGGTAATGAAACTGCAGTCATCAAGACCTTCAAGCGTGATCTCCTGACCGATCCTGATCATGTAGGAATCGTCACTGCCTGCTTCCCTTGCGGCATTTTCCATCTCATTTACGTATCCTGCGACCATTCCGGAATCAGATAACGTTCCAAGGAGGTCTCTTGCACGTCCCAGAGAACTGAAGTCAGGAAGACTAAGCATCCTGTGTTCGCCTTCAAGGTAGATATTAAGTTCATCAGCCTGCTTGATCGCAGCATATGCTTCGTACAGTACCTGCTTTAAAAGAGGTTCAGGAACATCAGTGCTCTTGCCTGCTGTCTCGACTGTTACCAGAGTGATCTCGTCTAACGGCTTTCCGGTTAAGTGCTTTTCGACAGCACCTGATATCTTCATGATCTGCTCATCGCTTAAGAAATTAGGTATTCTTACTACCTTGTCCTTAACTACGCCTGCTGAAAGCACCATTACCACCAGCGCCTTGCCGGGTTCGATCATAAGGATCTTGAGCTGCTTTAAAAAGCTCTTCTTAAGCCTCGGGCTCATTGCAAGTGATACGAAACCTGTTGTCTCTGAAAGAGTATGTGTTGCGTTCTTGATGAGGTCTGTTACCTCGTCAACGCTGGAATCGATCCTCTTTTCGATCTCAAGCTGTTCCCTGGGTGACAATTCTTCGATTGTCATTAAGGAATTAACATATTCACGGTAACCTTTGTCCGACGGCACACGGCCTGCAGAAGTATGGGGCTTTTCGATGAGACCCAAATGCTCCAACTCAGCCATATCGTTACGGAGAGTAGCGGAGCTGACATTAAAGCTGTGACGCTCTATAAGACTCTTCGAACCGACAGGCTCGTTTGTAGACACATAGTCATCTACGATAGCGTGCAAGACTTCTTTTTTACGGTTGTCTAACTGCATCTTATTGTCTCTCCTTTTCTCCGATTAGCACTCTCGTTACCCGAGTGCCAACAACAATATACTCTTAAAGTCAAAAATAGTCAAATGAATATTTGAGTGAAATCTGAGGCTTCGTAAATCCCTTGTTTTCGGGGTGTTTCAGCGGTTATCCGGAGCGTCATGAACCACCTTCTGCCCTCTTTAATGTCAAAAAAGGGCATAAAGCGGTTTGATTTTCGTTTTTGGGGACCCGTCAGCCAGTCAATCCGCTGATCACCAATGCCAGAGCTGCATATAAACTACGAAAACAACTGTAAGAACAGCGCCAAGGATCGCAATGATGTTGTAGATCTTGCGGATCACAGAAGATTCCTTGCTGGGTGTCTTAATAAATTTAATGACAGAATAAAGTGTAAGCGCCAATATGATCACAGTAATCAAGCCTGCTGCATAGAAGAACCACATATAAATTGTGTGAGGGAGCCAGACCGCGATCGACAGGATAATGCCGAGGCCGCAGAGGCCGAGCAGGAGTTCAAAAAGAGCGATGAAGCCCGTTGTCTTGCCGAGCATGATCTTCTTTGTGCTCTTTCTTGCTTTGCGGACGATAGCTCTGATGCCCTTGACTATGAGGCTTACTAGAGCAAATCCCATGAACGCCATCCATCCGTAGACCAATAAACACTCGAAAACTGCAGTTCCGGTATCAGCGAGATAGTAGTCGCCGTATGGCATCTCGATCTTGGAAATGCCATCCTTTTCGTTATATGCCCAGAGGAAATCACTGAAAGCATCTGGTGTTACATAGCTTGCGCCCATTATCTTAAAGCGTCCATCGAGCACCGTTCTGGCCGGATGGTAAAGACCCTTGGCATAATCGGGAGCTACATACGACAGCCACGCTGACCTGCCGTAGATCGAATCGAAGAGTTCACCGTTGTAATCGCCCTCGCCTGCCTGATTTGTCATTACAACACAGCCGATCTGCTTTTCGGGATCGAAAGTGATGTAAGACGAGCATGCCTGGGTATTGCCGCCGTGACCAAAAGTGTTATTTCCGTAAGGAAGCGCCCAGAAACCGTGAGCATTTTTCGCAACACCCGTATCACCGTAATAAGATGTCGCGGTCATCATGACGTCAAATGTCTCCGGCTTTTCGAAAAGCGGGCACTCATCCTTAACAAAGCATGAAGCATACTTAATGTAGTCATCGAGCGTGGATACGCAGGTGCCTGCAGGATAAAGGCTGATCAGATAGAATGCGTTTCCGACAGGTGTTGTACCTGAATAGCACATGAGCTTGTCACGTCTCTGTCTGACACCGGGATTATCCATAAGGTCAGGTGCCAGCGCGGAGTCCTTCATGTCCAGAGGCTCGAAAATATGGTGATGTACATAATCTTTAAAGCTCTCGCCTGAAACACGCTCAACGATATAGCCTGCCAGAGCAACGCCCCAGTTTGAGTATGCCGTGAGCGTATCAGGTTCAAAAACCTGAGGAGGCTGGTCGAGCTTCAAAGCTTCTTCTAATGAATATGCCTGCATGTTTGCAGGAAGGAACATATCCGTATAGTATTCCTGGAAGCCTGCCCTGTGGTTCATGAGGTCGATCATGCGGACGGGCTTCTCATATCTTAAGTTGGTAAGGAAACCGTCGGGAAGATATTCCCTTACGTCCTTTTCCAGATCGATCTTTCCCTGTTCCCACAGCTGCATGACGCTGACCCAGACCATCGTCTTTGTGGTCGAACCCCAGTCGATAACGGTATTCTCATCAACCTTTATTCCATTGGCAATATCCGAATAACCGTAATAGCCTTTAAATACAACGCCGTCTTTATCGAAAACTCCGACCATTGCACCTGCAGTGGTATCTTTGTGGTCTTCGTAGAAAGCATTGATCTTCTCTTCGTAAGATCCTGTGTAGATCTTCGGTTCTTTCTCTTCGTTAAGATTTGCCGAGCATGACGCAAAAACAGGCAGCGTCATCAAAGTTGCGGCAACAAGCGCGAGACTTTTTTTCATTAATTTCATATGATTCTCCCTTATTCCATTTTCTTGAATCTGCTTTATTATAATACAAACAATCTTAACCTAACCTTAAATCGGAGGAGCCATGAGAGGAATCGTTTTCGACATCGACGACACACTATACTGCAGACAGGACATGCTGGTCCGGGCCGCAGAGACTGTGCTTGGCGTCAAGGTCCCCGACTGGCCTCTATTCATCAGCATCTTCTACGAGAAGAGCGACATCAACATGGCGCAGCTGGAATCCGGTGAAGTCTCAACCCGCGATATCAACGGCTGGCGCTACAACGAGACATTCAGACTGTTAGGTCTTCCCTATAAGCCTGAGGACGGCGGGCGCGCTGCCGACGCTTATCTGGAACTCCAGAGTCACATGTTCATAAGCGATGAGCTCGCTTCCGTACTTGATAAGCTCGCTAAAGATCCTGAGATAAAGCTTGCGATCCTTACCGCCGGCGAATCCAAACACCAGTGGAACAAGGTCGACATGTTAGGTCTGGACCGCTGGTTTGACCGTTCATCCGTTATCGTCACCGGCGACACACCCTACACCAAGCCTGACATTGAACTTTTCCGCATGATGGAAGACCGCTTAGGGCTCTCCCCGTCTGAACTCTGGATGGTCGGAGACAATTACGATAAGGACATCGCAGGCGCGATAAAAGCCGGATGGCACACGTTGTGGATCAACAGAAGAGGCCTTCCCTCGCCCGAAAAGCTCCCTGACATCTCTGTTCTTAACGACGATGAGTTCACCTTATCTCTGGCAAAGGAGTTCGCTTAAATGTTCGGCAAAAAGAAACCTGCACAGTTATCCTACAACAAGGACAATGAGACACCCGCAGTAAAGTCCAGCATCTGCACGGGAGAGAAGACTGCCGGCTTCATCGACAATAAGACCGGCAAGTACAGAGACGTCATGCTCATCAAATCTGACGCAGATCTTACCGAGTTCCGGAAACTGTATGGTGTAGATGAGGTAAAAACGATCTACTGACCCGCAAAGATCCGTCTCGTCACACGGTATTGCGTCACACTTTTCCGACAAAAGCCACTGAAAAAGTCGGACAACAAGATCCGGATGAACTGACTTTTCCCTTTTCCCGATCATTCCGGACATAGATCCACGATTTTTTGGCGGATTTGCTCAGGTTGACACACCAATTAGCATATGCTAATTTGAGAATGTAATTCCCATGGGGGAGTAGCAAGCGCCTGCTAAGCGTAGCAAGTCAACATCCTGGCCTTACGGCCTGGCTTGTTTTAAATTGCGAGACTCATGTATAGCCAAACTATACATGACGTTATTATTTAGACATTGATGACCCAAGTATAGTTTTGCTGTACTTGGGTCTTTCGTTTTTCGAAGACTTTAGGGAATTAGAAAATCTATAAAGTCAGAGGAGAAGATCAGCATGGCAGAAAACTTTTTGGAGATCAAAGATCTTATGAAGAGCTTTGGTACCGGAGAAGCAAAACAGGAAGTCTTAAGAGGTATGAACTTCACTGTAAACAAAGGTGAGTTCTGCGTCCTTCTTGGGCCTTCGGGATCAGGCAAGTCCACCCTTCTTAACATCATCGGAGGTATCGACACGCCGGACTCGGGATTCGTAAGCATCAACGGTGATAAGCTCGAAGACATGGATGAGAAACAGCTTACGATCTACAGAAGAAAACACTTGGGTTATGTATTCCAGATGTATAACCTCATCCCAAACCTTAACGTAAAAGAGAATATTGAAGTCGGAGCTTACCTGTCGGACAAACCGCTGGACGTTGAGGAAGTAATCACAACATTAGGACTTCAGGATCACAAGTATAAATATCCTAATCAGTTATCCGGAGGACAGCAGCAGAGAGTTTCCATAGGACGTGCGGTTGTCAAGAATCCGGATATTTTAATGTGTGACGAGCCTACAGGCGCGCTCGACTATAAGACAAGTAAAGAGATCCTCGCACTTATCGAAGACTGCAACAAAAAGTACGGCAGCACCATCATCATGGTCACACACAACGAAGCGATCAAGCACATGGCAGATCACGTGATCAAGTTAAGAGACGGTATCGTACGCCATAACGATATCAACGATAAGAAGATCCCCGCTTCCGAGCTCGAATGGTAAGGAGGCGTACTGATGAGAAATCCACTTGTAAAGCGAATCCCTAAAGAGCTCGCTTCCGACTGGCACAAGTATCTGGTTATCATTCTTTTCATGGTAGGCATGATCGGTGTTATCTCCGGCATGTATGTAGGCCGTGACAGCATGATCGCTGCTATCAATGCCGGAAAAGAAGAACTGAATCTTGAAGACGGGTGCTTCGAGCTCTCACACAAAGCTTCAGATGAAATGCTTGACAGCATAAGCACCGGCGGTATGGCTGACGTTAAGCAGTATTTCATCGATGAAGGCATGAAGGAAGCTGATGAAAAAGTTGCAGAAGAGATCGAGAAAGAGCTCCGCTCCACGGTCGAAGAAGCTATAGAAGACGGTGTCCGCGCACAGTGTGAAGCCTACGGTATTACCGATGAAGCGATGATCCAAGAGCAGATAAAGACTGCAATGGACGAGAACTTCGACAGCGCGCTTGATGAAGCAAGAGACTCAGACGAATTCAAAAAAGCTGTCAACGAGGCATATGAAGAAGCACATAAGAAAGTCCTTAAGGCTGTTGACGAGGAATGGGAGGATATCGCGGAAGAATATAAACTCAACGATCCTGGGTTCTCGCCTGTTCCCGTGAAGGTTTTCGAGCACTTCTACCGCAATGAATCTGAAGATAACAACAACGACGGCACGGAAGATGCCACGGTCAGGATCTTCAAGAGTGATTCAACGGTTGATATGGCTTCTGTTATCGTAGGCCGCGTTCCCGAAAACAAAAACGAGATCGCTTTAGACCGCAATCACGCTGAAACAGTCGGTGTTTCAGTCGGCGATAAGGTCAGGATCAGCGGCAAAGAGTTTGAAATAACTGGACTCGTCTCATTCGTAAATTACCTCACGATGCACGAGTCAAATACAGATCTGATGTTTGACGCGTTCGGCTTCGACGTCGCAATGGTAACACCTGAAGCTTTTGATGAACTGCCATCAAGACTTCACTACAATTACTCATTCTTTTACGAAAGCGAACCCGCGGATAAAGCCGCTCAAAAGGACACTTCCGAAGCTTTCCTTAAAGCTCTTATCACCCAGTCAGTCGTATACGATAACGAACTCAAAGACTATCTGCCCACCTACTTAAGCCAGGCCAGAAACTTTGCGATATCTGACATTGACGGTGACTCAACAGGCACAGGCATTTTCTGCTACATTCTTATTGCTGTCATTGCATTTATCTTCGCTATAACGATCAGCAACACGATCGATAAAGAAGCATCCGTTATCGGCACATTGCGTGCTTCAGGTTACAGCAAGGGCGAACTCATAGTTCACTACATGTCGATGCCCTTTATCGTAACAATCGCAGGCGCGGTGATCGGTAATGCACTGGGTTATACAGCATTCCGCGGGATGGCCGTAAACCTTTACTACAACACATACAGCCTCCCTACTCCCCGTCTTGTCTGGAGTCCGTCGGCTTTGGTAAAGACCACAGTCATTCCGCTGCTTCTGATGTTCCTGATCAACCTTTTCATTATCGTGAAAAAACTTCAGTTAAGCCCTCTGAAATTCTTAAGACATGACCTCACAAAATCCAGACGCACAAAGGCAAGAAGGATTCCCGCATGGTCATTCTTAAGACGCTTCAGGATCAGGGTCTTATTCCAGAACATGCCGAACTACGCAGTACTCATCTTCGGTGTAATCCTGTCGGAACTAATGCTCTGCTTTGCTTTCGGTCTTACTGACTCACTGGTCAACTATGGTGACAAAGCGCCCGAAATGGTCTTTGCCGAATACCAGTACATGCTCATGGGATACAAAGACAAGGACGGCAATGTTATCGAAACAGATGAGAACACAGCCGAAAGATTCAGTTGCCATTCGCTGATGTACCCGAAGCAGAAGAGTGATTTCTCGCGCTTCGAAGGTATGGGAAGCGGCGGTGATGAGAGCATTACCGTTTACGGAATCGCAGACAACAGCCAATATATCTCACTTCCTGCCGATGTTCCCGAAGGCAGTGTCTTCGCATCAACCGCATTCAGAGACAAGTTCTATCTTAAGGAAGGCGATGTGTTATCGCTTCACGAGGAATACGAGAACAAGTCTTATGAATTTACCATCAAGGGCTTCGTTGATTACGACGGCGGCATCGCAGTCTTCATGAGCAACGAGAACTTCAATAAGACATTCGATAAGAAGTCCGGCGAATTCTCCGGATATTTCTCCAGAAACGAGATAACCGACATTGATGAGCAGGACATCGCAACCGTAATAACCGTGGAGGATATTTCCAAGGTAACGACCCAGCTCATGCACTCGGTCGGCGGATTCATCGAGATCTTCAAGTATGCGATGATCATCCTCGCGGCAGCCCTCATTTATCTGCTCGCAAAGATCATCATCGAACGCAACGAACACTCTATCTCCATGGTAAAGATATTGGGATTTAAGAACGGCGAGATCGGTTCGCTCTACATCATCCCGACCGCGATCGTCGTCGTGCTGTTTACATTAATCAGTCTCGTTGTCGGCTACTTCCTGATGCTCTGGATCTTCCACGCATTCCTGCTGCAGATGGACGGATACTTTGCTTTCTACATGAAACCTTTGTCAATGGTATTATCAGTCCTTTACCTTCTCGTCGGATACGCGTTCGTCTCAATGATCGACTTCTTCAGGATAAAGAAGATCCCTATGGATGTGGCATTAAAGAACGTGGAATAAGTTAACTGCGTCTCAGACGGCCTCAAAGTTGTTGCTTTGGGGCCGTTTATTATATTTATATATTCGTTTTTCGCTTTTTAGCGCATTTTCAAGCAGCAGCTTGCAGAGTTGCCTGAAGTTTCCATGACACAAAGGACAATTCGCAATACAAAAAGGCCGCAATCACGTTACCGTGACTGCGGCCGGAACAAAAGAACAATTGGTTATTACAAATCGTAGTACATCTCATACTCCATCGGTGTGGGCATGGAGATGTGGCGGCCAAGATCCTTTCTGCGGTTGGCGATCCAGAGGTTGATCAGTTCGATCGGAAAAACGCCGCCTGCGGTGAGGAAGTCGTGATCCTTCTCGAGAGCCTTCAATGCCGAACCTAATGACTTCGGCAAGCCCTTGATCTTTTTCTTATCCTCATCGGAAAGATTGAAGAGGTTGAAGTCATAAGGGCCGTAGCCTTCAGCTTCAGGATCTATCTTGTTCTTGATGCCGTCCAGACCTGCCATGAGGATCGCAGCATAGCAATAGTACGGATTGCAGGTTGCATCAGGGTTCCTGAGTTCGAATCTCTTCTTATCAGGTGCCTTCGCATATGCCGGGATTCGGATTACCGCACTTCTGTTTGCGGTAGCGTAGCCGATCGTAACAGGTGCTTCAAAGCCCGGGAGAAGTCTCTTATAAGAGTTCGTCGAAGGGTTCGAAAATGCGCAGATAGCGGAAACGTGACGGAGAACGCCTCCGATGAAGTACAGAGCCGTCTGCGAGAGGCCTGAATAGCCGTTCTCATCGTAGAATATGGGCTGGCCGTCCTTAAACATCAGCATGTGAACATGCATGCCGGAGCCGGCTTCACCGTATATCGGCTTAGGCATGAATGTAGCTGTCTTGCCTTCCTTGACTGCTTCGTTCCTGATGATGTACTTGGTGAGCATGGTCTTGTCGGCCATCTCGGTCATGGGCGCGAACTCGACTTCGATCTCCATCTGGGCAGAGCCTACTTCGTGATGGTGATACTTGACCTTGATGCCCTGGTTCTCCATGAGCATGGATACGCGGGATCTGTAGTCGTATGCGATGTCCTGCGGGGGTGCTGCGTGGTAGCCGCCCTGGTGCGGTGTCTGGAAGCCCAGACTTCCGAACTCTCCGGTGTTCCAGAATGCTTCAGCGCCGTCAAGCGTGAAGCCTGAACTGTTGGGCCTGTTGTTATATGTGACCTCGTCGAAAACATAAAATTCGAATTCCGGTCCTAACAGGAATGTATCGGCGACACCGATCTCCTGCATGTATTCTTCTGCACGCTTGCAAACGTTTCTGGGTTCCTGGTTAAAAGGAATGTTCTCGTTTTTGCCGATGATCCTGACATCACCGATCATGGAAAGAGTCTTGATCTCACAGAAATCGTCGATAGCGGCGCTGGAGAGATCAGGAATAAATACCATGTCACTCTTTTCGACAGGCGCAAAACCATAGTTGCTGCCGTCAAATCCTATGCCTGCTGTCATTGTAGATTCGGAGAATCTGTCGGCAGGGATCGTCAGATGATGCCATCTGCCATTCAAGTCGATCATTCGGAAGTCGATCATCTTGATGTCGTTTTCCTGAATGAAGTTCTTCGCTTCCTCAAAGTTACTTAGCATATATTCCACCTCCGCTAAAGTATTGATTTAATCTTAACATGCGCGCACGTATAAAAACTTGTTGTAATATAAGAAATTAATGTTTTCAGTCTTTGGTCATTATGATTGTTGAGAAACTCCCCCATATCTGTAAAATAGAAGAATCATTTTTCCATGGAGCAAATTATGAAGGTTGAATTCGGTTACGGAAAAGGCGTACAGACAGTTGATATTCCTGACAAGAATCTTGATCAAATCCTTGTCGCAAATAAGATCGAGCATGAAAGACGCGGTCCTGATGCCGTTGTCTATGCGCTCGAAAATCCTATCGGATCGCCCCGTTTAAAAGACCTCGCAAAGCCCGGTCAGAAGATCTGCATCATCACGAGCGACATCTCAAGACCATTACCGAGTTTTGACGTAATCCCTTCTATCCTTGATGAGCTCTATCTCGCAGGATGTGATCCAAAGGACATCACAGTAGTTTTCGCGCTCGGATCACACAGACCTCACACCGAAGAAGAAAAGAAAAAGCTCGTCGGCGAGCGCGTTTACAGTGAAGTTAAATGCATCGACAGTGACCCTTCTGACTGCATCCATATGGGAGATACTTCCAGAGGAACACCCGTTGATATCACAAGAAGCGTTGCAGAAGCGGATTTCAGGATCGGTGTCGGCAATATCGAGTTCCACTATTTCGCAGGATATTCCGGCGGAGCAAAGGCTCTTATGCCCGGCGTCTCCACTCCTTCTGCAATCCAGGCAAACCACCGCATGATGATCGATGAAAAAGCCTGCGCAGGAAACCTCAACGGAAACCCTATCAGAGCAGACATTGAAGAGTCAGAGACATTCTGCCACCTCTCCTTCATCGTTAACCCTATCCTCGATGAACATAAACACATCGTTTACTGCGTTGCAGGCGACGTTACCAAAGCTCACAGAGCAGGCTGCAAGTACCTTGATCAGATGTACAGAAAACCTCTTAAGAGAAGAGCTGACATCGTTCTCGTATCACAGGGCGGCGCTCCTAAGGATGCTAACCTCTACCAGACACAGAAGGCTTTGGACAACTCCAAGTATGCAGTAAGAGACGGAGGCACGATAATCGTCATCGGCGCATGCAATGAGGGCCTCGGCAGCGCCAAGTTCGAAGAGTGGCTCACGACAGCCAATACACCTGACGAGCTTATCGAGAGAGTCGGAAGAGATTTCCAGTTAGGCGGACACAAGGCAGCTGCCATCGCAATGGTATTAAAGCATGCAAAGATCGTCCTTATCTCAGAGATGGACGATGACTTCGTAAGATCCATTTTCTTGGAGCCAATGCACTCAGCTCAGGAAGCATTTGACGAAGCTTATGCAAGATACGGAGAAGACTGCTCTGTAATCTGCATGCCTTTCGGCGGTGCTACTCTTCCTATGCCTCCCGAAGAGTAAAACTTCATTCATTTTTAACCTAAAAAACACAAAGAAAGTATTACAATTAAGTAGTAGTTTATCTTTGTGAGGATATTTATGGGCTGGGATGCAGGATTCTTGATCTACATACAAGAGCATATCAGATCGGATGTTTTAAATCCGGTCATGACCGTGCTGACCCATACAGGTGACAAGGGAATCCTCTTTATCGCTTTGTGCCTTGTACTACTCCTCATTCCGAGAACAAGAAGAGTCGGCCTTATCGCTGCTGTCAGCATCGCGATCGAATCGATCTTAAACAATCTTCTGATAAAGAATATCGTAGCCAGAACAAGACCTTACGATGAGATCGAAGGACTTAAAACACTTGTCGGCAGACAAGTGGATTACTCCTTCCCTTCAGGCCACACAGGCGCTGCATTTGCAGTCGCAGGCGCCATCGTAGTCGTAGCATTACTCGGTCTTCCCGTTATTGAAGAAACCGGAAAGATCCAGCGCTCGAAAATGACTCTCATCTATAAGCTCTGCGCCGTTCTCATGCTCATATACGCAGTCCTTTTAGCTTTCTCAAGACTCTATGTCGGAGTTCATTATCCGACAGATGTATTAGGAGGCATTCTCCTTGGGTCAGCAACGAGCGCCATGGCATACCTCATCTACCAGGTCCTGATAAAGAAACTTCACGAGAGAAAGATAAATAAAAAGGAAGCCTGAGTAAGCTTCCTTTTTTATTCCGTTTTTCAGTTCGTTCTTCCCGACTTTTTCCTGATCTTCTCCTGATAAAGAAGTCCGTCTGCCTGGTTGATAACATCGTAGATGTCAATGGTGTCGGAAACGATGAATTTATATATGCCCGTACTCATATCAATGGGATATGGCTTTTTATATTTATCGTTATATTTCCTGATTACGCTTTCGATTCTTGCCTTGATTTTTTCCGGATTGCAGTCAGCGCCTGTGATAGCCAGAGTGATAAACTCATCACCGCCGAAACGGCCGATGATATCAGTCTCTCTGAAAGATTCCTGAAGGACCTGTGCGATAGTTCTTAACGCAAAGTCACCGTCATCGTGACCATACTGGTCATTTATCATTTTGAGATTATCCAGATCCGCATAGCAGATAATCGCTACCTTGCGCTGATTGACAGGATCTGTTAACTGCTTTTCGGAATTTGCGATAAAGCCGCGCCTGTTAAATAACCCTGTGAGTTCGTCTTTCTGGGCGATCTCTTCAAGCTTCGTATTATCCCTGATAAATCTTTCCAGAGAGCGCTGCAGAGCCATCTTTGCTTTGTTCTGCTCTTCCATCATGAACAAAGATCTTAATGTAACAGACAGGCGTGATGCAATTGAAGATACGCTGAATGCATTAACGACAGGAAGTTCGTGGACCAGAACACCATATACATCTTCGCCTACGAACAGAGGTGATACGATCATCGTGCGTCTTCCTTCGCCGGTGATGAATTCGTTCTCGAAAATACTCTCCGTTCTAAGGAGTTGCTGCTCATCAGTAAGAGTCTTTATCGAAGTGCCGTCGGCTATTGCCTTGAGAAGTATTGACGTCGGCGGCCTCCAGTCGAAATCGCCGTAATTCTTTACGTTACCCTGGTATATATACAAAAGTGATTTTGAAAATCCCAGACCGTTAAGACCTTTTAACAGATGCTCATAGGGGATTTCCCTGCCGGTGTCGCCTAAGAAGACTTCGCTCATCTGGCGGTTAACGACACCTCTCATTCTCTCGTTCCTTCTCCTTGCGGAATTCGCAGGAAGGATTCCGGAGAATGCGAGACGCCTGAAAAACTTCGTAAATGCTTCATCAATAAGAACACGTTCTTTATTGTTATTAGTTGCTCTTATTGCCTTATACTGCATCGTCTGAAGAACATTGAAAAATTTCTCTCTGGTAGACAGAGCGAAAAGTTCTGATCTTAAGAGGACAGACATCTCGTGATTCATTGTCTCGAGCGTTTCTTTCTTCTTTTCAGTAGTCAGCAAAGAGACAAAGGATCTGATAAATCTTTCGAGCGCTTCTGAAATAGGTCCAGCATCAACGAAATCGTTGAAAAGATATCTGTTTATCTTCTTGTTGAACTCTTTGCTGTCGATGTCATCACCGTCGAGGTTTAATCTCTCGAGCATTACGTCAGCATCGAAATCTTCGCAACCGCATGAGCTCCTCTGAACGAGATGAGTCTCAACCGTCATGTCCATTAAAGCAGTACCTTTGATATAGTTCTCTGCATTAAGGACAGCCTTATATGCGAGTGATGCGGAGCTCGCTTCAACAGTCGTAAGCGGCGGTTCCAAAGACACGGAGAAAATGTCGTCATCAAAACCCGAGACAAAAATATCTTTGCCCGGAACAAGACCTCTGTTGTTAAGCGCATTATAGCCGCCTACTGCCATTGAATCGTTTGCGAAAACGATAGCATCAAGTTTTTCGTTCCTTGTAATAAGATCGTCTACTACGCCTTCGCTTGCCATTGAGAAATCGCCATATACGATCTTTTTCTCATCGACTTCAATACCGTGTTCCATAAGGGTTTTCTTATATATATCAAGTCTTTCACGGGCATCCCTGTTTGTAATAGGACCTGAGACAAAACCGATATCCTTAGCGCCATGTTTTTCGATCAGGTGATTGATGGAACTTCTTAAACCTGATGCGTTATCGAAAGTAACTGAATGATAGCCCTTAAAATCCGAGAAAAGGCATACGATCGGGACCTTCGGCATTCTGTTTAAAAAGCTCGTCTGAACCTCAATATCGGCTCTCGAACAAATAAGTCCCTGGAGGACATAAATAATGTCCACATTACGCTCTGTCGGGAGGTTAAAGATCGTGTTGTACTGGTATTCATATTTTTTGTCAGCATATCTGCTGTCGGTCTTTCCAATGTAGTGACCGGGAAAAATAAACAGATTTGCATCAAGTACTTTGGCAGCCTGCTCAGCGCCTATTGCAGCCTGGTTTGAGAAGAAATTATCAATATCATCTATAACCAGACCGATGTTCAGTCTTCTTGTCATAAACTATCCTTTCAACCTTATTCCAAATTAGAAGCCACGCAGACGCTTTCTCGCCATCTTGTCTGCATACATCTTCGAATCGGCTTCAAGTATCATGTCTTCTATATCAATATTGCTGTCGATAACGCGCTCGGCAACACCAAGGCTCGCTCCGACCTCATAAGGCTTATCTGTCATTGCAGGATCGGCGTCAGCATACTGCTCGATCTCATTTCTGATATCTTTAACTTCGCCTTCGAGTTTCTTATCGCCTATTATCGCGAAAGCAAACTCATCGCCGCCGTATCTTGCTGCAATGCCGTTGTCCTTAACATATTTTAACATTGCCCTTGCCAAAGTCTGTATAGCAAAGTCTCCGTTCTCGTGTCCGTAAGTGTCGTTTATGGTCTTGAGCTTATCCATGTCGATAGAGAACAAAGATAATATCTTGCCCTTATTTGCAGGAACATTAAGGAGTTTATTGAGCACCGTGAAAAAGCCTCTCCTGTTATAAAGACCGGTTAAGAAATCCTGCTCTGAAAGTATCTCATTTGCCCTGCTGGTCGAGATAAGCTTACGGTTGTTATTGACCGCATTAACTGCAGCATTAATGAAGTGTCCGAACTCTTCAAATCTCTGCTGCGATCTCATCGACACGCTGGAATAACCGTTTACGACATAGCCGAATGACTCGGTGTTGGACCTTATCTGTTTGAAAAGGAGAACATTGATATTACTGTCTTTCGAAAGGATGATATCGTAATCCGGCATGGGATATTTCATGCGGTAGAACTTCTGTGCAAAGGTATACTTATTCGCTCTGCCGTGGAATATCGAATGGCAGCATTCATCGGGTTCTACAATGCCTACGAAATAATACTGGCTTCTCCACATCCAGATGGAATTCTGGAGGTTGTCTGCAGCTTCATCAAGATTCTCGGATGACGTCATCCTCGATACGAATCTTCCCATCTCGAGCATGTGCCTGAACGAATCCTGGTTTTCTTCTGCCAATACATCTACTATCTTGGACCACGGGAACTCATCACGCTTCTTACAGCCGCAGGACTGCATATGCATAGGCTTATAAGGGATCAGGAAGGAATCGTTTTCGTTTTTTATTCCGTCATTCCATTCGCGGATACGCTTTAGGATCTGCTCAGGGATCTGCTTATAATCGAGCTCGCATGTGGTTAAGACCGGATCGTTGAACTGACCCTGCCAGATGCCGTCAAAACCTGTAACTATTACATCTTCAGGAATCCTCTTTCCGTGGCGCTTGAGTGCATCCATGACACCTATTGCCATCGAATCGTTTGCACATACGATAGCATCGGGCAGTTCATAGCCGTTTTCCAAAAGCTCATTCATCTCAGTGAATGCGGGAGCCTGCCAGAAATCTCCGTAAAAGATATTTGCAGTTGAAGTTTTAATGCCGTGATCGTCAAGCACTTTTTTGAAGATCATGATCCTGTCTTCGGAGAACGGATTATCCCTGAAGCCGCCAAACATGTCGAGCCTCCTGGCACCGTGATCTTCTATTATGTGTTTTACCATTGCCTCGAATGCCGAACCGTAATCGAAATCAGCATTGATACAACCCTTAACGGGTCTTTGAAATGTGATTACCGGAACGCCCTTTTCATGGCCGATCTCAGCGAGCCTGTAGATAACTTCGCGTGTCTTTATCATCTCACCGAAAATGATCACGCAAGCGAGATCCATCCGAAGGAGAAGATTTGCAAAATCAAGTTCTAATTCTGTCTGTACCGGATCAGGATTATCAACATTAAAAGTAAAGCTCGAGATAATGTAGTCTTTGTTGATCTCTTCTGTCTGCAAAGCCCTTAAAAAGAGGCTGTAGTTATCAGAGTCATCCCACACTCCGCAGACAGCAATAAGCTTGCGTCTGTCATCGTTTCCGTTCCTTTTTCTCAAGAGGATATTACGGATATGAATGGATGCTTTTGAGAATGCATTGATCGCAAATACGATGGAAGCGCTGTCGTAATCTTTCGGCGCTTCGAAGACCATCCTGTGCTTCTGCCAATTTCTGTCGAGCCTTATTATGTATGGTTCTGTGATCTGTTCATCAGTATCATCAGATTTGAAGATGCATCTTATCGTGCGCTCTTCATCCGCTCTGCCTTCGAACGAGAACTCATAAGTCTCGCCGCTCTTAAAAGGGAAACCTCCCTGCAAAAGCCTCGTCTCACCGGACACTCCGGAGATATAAGAAGGCGTGATTATGAGCTCGTCTTCCATGAAGCTTACATGTGCCGAAAGATCACCTTCTGCAACATAGAAAGCATTACCGTTTTTTACTTTGGTATTATCGCCTGTATTGAGCGCTAAAACTCTTGCAGGTCTGTTGACCTGTCTGTTATATCTCGGCTTCTGATAGACCCTTATGTAATCTACCAGGAACTCTGCATCGTTATCTTCAAACCCTGCAGGATTGTCAGAGCCTTTACCCAGTTTATCCGATCCTACGGAAACGCCCAAGACCAGATGGAAAGGCTTGTTAAACGGTGCAGGATACGGCTCCTCGTTTTCGCCGTTTCTTGAGAACCAGTAAGATGTCCTGTAATATTCTTTGCCGTCACATGCAAAGATCATCTCATCCTGGTCCCACTCAAAAGAGAATATATGGAAGTCTGTAGAAAAGTCCGTATTAAGCCTCTGGTAGCTTCCGGAACGCTGTGTATAAGGATAACCGAAGGCAATCCTCGAAGCTGCCTCATCGGTCCTGTTTCCGGCAATCTCGACCATGTCGATCTGGCCGTGCAAAGGGAATTCTTTGTAACTGCTGGTTTCTTTATCATAGCTTTCTGAAGGCATAAGCCTGATATAGCTCAAGAGCCCTTTTGCCTTCGGAGCTTTGATCCTGGCAATTATCTTGCCGTAAGTGAAATCCTTTTTTCCGAACGAACTGATCCTGGCGGAAAGGAATCTCTTCTCGCCTGAATTATTCGTAGTTATCCTGGGTCTTATCGAGAGGCACCCGTCCTTGACTTCAAGGCACTCGGTTCCTGCATATTCCTGTTTTTCTCCGTCAGTCCAGCCCGCTGCACGAGTCTCTGCATTCCAGAACTCTTCTTTAAGGGAATCCTTATTAAATTCTTCAGACCAGACAATGTGATAATTGTCCGGCAGCGAGACCTTGTTACTCATTCAGACCTTATTCCGTGAAAAGACGGATCTTATTAATCTACAGCCCACATATCGGTGTCATTGCTTCTTGCCATAATGTACTTATAGCAGTCGTCAGCACTGACTTCGAATGCCTTGAAAATATCCTTTACGGCGTCGTAGATAGCTTTGCATCTGATGATGTCGACAGTATCGTGAGCCTGTGAGAAGAGGCCGAAAATAAGCATGTCATACATCTTATAGAAGTCTACCTTGAATGCATCGAATTCATTGATTGCTCTTAAGAACAATTCCTTATTCTCAGGCTCATATGTACGCATTATGTTAAGGAGATGCATTTCCTTCTTAACGCAGCCTGCAATGGCATTTACGCTTGCCTTCATGCCTGAATTAACAGTTCTTGTATTATAACGTACGATCGTCATGGAGAGTTCGTCTACCATGTCTACACAGTCTTCAATATGTCTTGCCATTGAAAAGATGGTCATTCTCTTTTCGACATCGGGTTCTACCTGATGGAGCTTGTCACCAAATGCGTGGAATACATGATCGCCGTCATCTTCGAGCTTGTTGATGCGTCTGGAGATCGCAACTCTGTCCTCGATCTTTTCGAGCATGCCTAAAAGTTCGACACACTCCTCGTTAAGTATCTCAGACAGTTTCTGAGCATGATCAAATAAAAACTCGCAATCTTCTTTGTTCATCAATCTATTCCTCCGCCTAAAGGGTAAAAAGTCTTATTCAGAACCATATTATATATTAACAAAGATATTTTATTCAATGGTCAAGATTTAGCAAAGAAAAAGGGTTGCCGCCTTGGACAACCCTTGATTTCTTTTGTTGTGAAAACTCTATCAGAGTGCGGAAACCTTTGTACCAACCTGCTCAGCTTCCTGATTTTCAACAACGAGGTTTACAGACTTAGGTGTGCAAACGAATGTTGTCTTAACAGGTGTAGGCTCTACTCTTCCGCCTAATGCATAAACACCGCCGGAGATGTAGTCAACAACTCTCTGATTCTTATCAGTGTTTGTGAGGTTGCAGATTACGATGTGGCCTTCACGGATGTGATCGCAAACGATCTGGCTTGTTCTGATGTCATAAGGTGTGAGCATTATGACTGTTGCGTTGTGCTGCATTACAGGTGTTGTAACTGCGGGCTGCTCCTGAACGAAGGTGCGAGGCTCCTCATAGTAGGATTCCTCTGCAATAGGCTCCTGCTCGTATGCATCTTCTTCAGTGTAGCCCTCTTCCTCACCGTAATAGTTTTCTTCCATCTCATCTTCTACAGGTGTGAACATGCTGCCGAAGAAATTCTTAACGTTAAAAGTGCCCATTTGTTTTTCCTCCTTAATAATTCGCCCGACCAAGGACATTCATATAAGATACTTTGGATATTAACGAACTTTGATTTTTGCCTCAATAGTTTTGGGCAATATGACACAAGAAGGTAACTTAAAACGGGGTTTTATTACAAAATGTAACAAAAATAAACTCTTTGTAATCGAACAATGTTACACAGGCTTATATTCGGCTCTGTTTCCGAATATTGCAGTGCCTATTCTGATATGTGTGGAACCCTCTAAAATGGCGCTCTTATAGTCCTGGCTCATACCCATTGATAAGACATTCCAGCTGTCTAAACCTGTAAAGGATTTCAAGTCTTCATATATTACGCGCGTTTTAGCAAAGACTTCCCTCGCCTGGCCTTCGTATTCTTCTATGGGGGCCATTGTCATAAGGCCGCAGATCTCAACTCCAGGCATGGCGATTATCTTCTCTATGGCAGGCTTTAATTCGTGAGGAGCAAAGCCGTGCTTGCTCTCCTCTCCTGAGACATTTGCCTGGAGCAAAACCCTCGAAGTAACATTGTTACTTACAGATCTCTTGGAGATTTCCTCTGCAAGATCCACTGTATTTACAGAATGAATAAGATTAGTTTTACCGATAATATATTTCACCTTATTCTTCTGAAGAGTTCCAATTAGATGCCAGTTAACATCAATGCCCAGACTCGAAAAACGCTCGACCTTGGGGACCAATTCCTGGACACGGTTTTCGCCCAGATCCGTAAGGCCGCTCATGGCTCCTGCCTCAGCATATTCGACGGGGAATACTTTTGTAACACCTATGAGAGTGACGCTGCCTTCCTCACGTCCGGCGATCCTCTCAGCATCTTTAATTGATTCTTTTACAGATAAAACATTATCTGAAATCTTTTTAAGCAGTTCTTCAGAATAATCAAACTCCATATCAGTCGACCTTATCTCCGGGCTTAACAGTCTTAGGATTTGTAATATATACAGTATTAAGATTCGGAACAGAAGACTTGCCTGCACGCTGGATGATCGCAAACTCTCTGTCATTATCGAGCAGGATGATCCTTACTTCAGATACGAAGCCCTGGCTGTTAACGTATACGGAAGCCATACCCGAGAAATCAGATACTGTAATCTTTTCGCACATCATGCCGAGTCCTGTCGCTGTGTCAACGAAGGATGCCCTGTAGCCTTCAGTATAGAGCTTATCAAGCTTCTTTAAGTTGGAGTAATCGTTAGGTGTTGAGAATGCGACGATCATGCCACCGTCAGCAAGCACTTCCTTATAAACGACCTTACAGCCTCCGACGGAAGTATTCTGCTGTTCAACAGCATTACCTGCCTCATCAGTCTTTGCATTAGGAAGAATGGTAACGTTAAACAAAGCTTCGTCGCCGAATGTATCAAGGCTCGCATTTGCATTAGGAGCGATATAAACGCAGAAGCAGGGATCGCCCTTAGGCGCATATGTTTCGTTTACAAGGCTCGATACGGAAACTCTCATGCCGTCAGATTCGGTAATAACGATCTCGATATCAACCGTTCTAAGGTCTAAGAGCGCTTCAACGCATCTGGATGTCTCGAAAGTAATGAGCATGCCTGACTGGTCATTCTCGCAGCGTACGACCTTGCAGTTATCGATGGCGACACCTTCGGTACGGATATTGATATCGTGCAGAGTTCCTACGGCGAAGTCTGACAGCGTCGCATCATTTGAAGAAAGATATACAGCAAGATACTGGCTCTCATTCTGGGCGATCCTTACAACAGGGTCTCCTTCTTCTACAGAAAGGTCAGATGAGATCGCACCTACTGAATTATTGATATAGCCCTTGATATCATTTACGGGCATCAAGAGGAATTCCTTGTAATTTAAGTTCTGCTCCTTGCCGTCAAGTCTGAATGAAACGATTCCGGGTCTGTGTGCTGTTACTTGGGTCGCATATTTTTCAACCTGTGCTTCGTAAACACCTTCATCGCTTCTTAAGACCGAGATCCTCTCGTCATTAAAATCGATCTTACTCATCTCATCGTCTCTCTCATCGAGGATAACGTTGACGGATGAGCTGTAAGATGACAGTGTGGTTAAGTTGCCGCCCATAGCATCGAATCTGACAGAGTCCAGGATAGAAGACAGCTTCTTGTTATAGTTTCTGTAGATTACGTCAGCTTCGGCAGAACCGCCCGAGAGGATAAGTTCCTGCTGCACGTCTGATATCTGTGACTGGACGTTTCTCAAGTCCTGTACCACAGACTTCATGTCTTCGGGAACGACGATCGCCAGGTTCTGTCCCTTTGCGACTCTGGAACCTTCTGTGATCTGTGTTACGAGTTCGCCGGCATTTTCGCTCGCGATCGTATCCTCGTCTCTTACGATCAATGCCTTGGCGCCGATGGTATGTTCAACGCTGCCTACCGTAACGAACGAGAAATTAGGTTTCTCTGCGATGTAGTCATATAAGTGATGAACTACGAATACGAGCACGAAAAGCGCAGAAGCCACTACTACGGCTCCTAAAATGCCATTCCTGATGGCACGGCTCTCCGCACTCTTCTGTGAAGGATTCTTGCGCTTGAATTCGCTGTTCGCGATCTTTGCAGCTTCCCTGTTTCTTAATTCCTCTTTGCGCTTCTGCGCAGCCAGGATCTTCTGTTGTTCCTTTGCCCTGGCTCTTTCCCGGGCTGTCATGGGGCTCTTGGGAGAAGTATTTGCTTGGGGCTTTGAAGATGGAGTAGTGGGCTTACCATTAATATCCATCTTAGGGATTATGCTGTTTTCAGATGTTGCATTTCTTCCCTGGATATTCTGGGGCCTTTTAGCCTGCGCGTGAACTCTGCCTGTCTGTGCCGGCATGCCGTTAGGGCGCTTAACTTTAACTCTTGAAGAACCGGAACCGGGCTTATTAGCTCCTTGATCTTGAACCTGCTTTCCTTGAGGTATTCCGGCCTGAGGCTTACCTGACTGAGGTCTTGCTCCCTGAGGTCTGCCGTTTTGAGGCCTTCCTGCGACGGGTTTTCCATGCATGGATGGATTGCCGCTGACTTTTCTCTTAGCGGGCTCATTGCCGGAGCTGTTGTACCACTGCTTTCCGTCTGCCATATTCCTTAACCCTCAACAGCGAGCATGCATGCGAGCTTTGCCTGCTCTTTAGCGAGGCTTCCCTGCATATATGCAATAAAAGGAGGTTTCATGGGTCCGTCACATGAGAGTTCCGTCGTTGCTCCCTGGACAAATGCTCCCGCTGCCATAATTACCTGGTCATCGTAACCCGGCATATCCCACGGGACAGGAGTAACAAAAGAATCGACAGGTGAGCAGGACTGTATCGCAGCACAGAACTTGCTCATCTTGTCAGGATCGCCGAATTCTATTGTCTGGACGATATCTCCCCTTACTTCATCAGAAGCAGGGCTCGTCTTGTAGCCTTCTTTGCCCAGGATCTCTGCTGCAAATACTGCACCCTTAAGGCACTCTCCGACGCACTGGGGTGCTGTAAAAAGGCCTCTGGCGATCATGGCATTGGCACCTAATGTAGGACCGACTTCACTGCCTAAACCGGGCGTAGTAAGATGTCTTGCGGCATTCTCGACAAGGTCTTCCCTGCCTGCAATATATCCGCCGGTCCTGGCGATTCCGCCGCCGGGATTTTTTATAAGAGAACCTGCGATAACGTCAGCTCCGCATTCCAAAGGCTCTCTTTTTTCAGTAAATTCGCCATAGCAGTTATCTACTGCAACGATAATGTCTTTCCTGACCGAATGTACGAGAGATGCGATCTTTTCGATATCATCTGAAAGAAGGGCTCTTCTTCCCGTATATCCTCTGGACTTCTGGATGAATACCATCTTTGTGGCAGGCTTTATTGCTGCCTTGATGGCATCAAGGTCAGGAGTGCCGTCAGCTTTGAGTTCAACTTCCTCATATGAGATGCCGTAAGACATAAGTGACATGTCATTGTTCTCTGAAGAAAGACCGATCGTGGCCATAAGTGTATCGTAAGGCCTGCCCGTTACTGACAGCATGATGTCTCCGGGTCTTAGTGCGCCGTAGAGCATTGCCGAGATAGCCTGAGAACCTGTGCTTATCTGCCATCTGACATAAGCCTTCTGTGCCTTAAATACCTTGGCAAAGATATTCTCGATCTTTTCTCTGCCTACGTCATCGTAGCCGTAGCCGGATGTAAGGCACATGTGAGTGTCTGAGAATTTTTCGGATCTGAAGGCATCTAAAACCTTGAGTTCGTTAAATGTAACGATGTCGTCAATGCGCGCATAAACGCCTGCGAGCGCCTCTTCAGCCTTAACAGCGGCCTCGATTGCCCTGTCGCTTACGCCGTATTTTCTGTAGTTTTCGATACTGTCCCTAATTAAGCTTTCCATAACTTGTAATTATAACAAAGAAGCTCGTCATAACAAAACAAATAACTTGTAATATAAAGGAAATAATATGTCGAAAACAGCAATTGCTGAAGTTTTGCCGTAAAATCTCTTAGCCGTAGATCGCGAGCCTGATCGCACCGGGTACGCACTCAAATGTGACCTTGTGACCCGAAAAGTCCTCTCCGTCGTAATTTCCGTTCAGATCTCTGGGGCCTGTTGCCGTAACCGTAACGCTGGTGGTTACAAAATTATCGATCTCATCGTAGCCGAAATGCGTGCCGTTCTTGTATTTCGTGATCAGATACAAAGATCTGGGAAGACTTACCGCATCAATTGCGCAGCAGTTGATAAGGCCGTCATCTATAACTGCCTTGGGCGCAGGACAGAAGCCGTCGCCGTAATATGATGCATTGCATACAGCAATGAGCGTATATTTTGATTTTGTTGATACATCAGGCTTGCCGTCGGCTCTCTTGGCCTCAAACTTAAAGTCAAAATGCCTGTTTCCGAAAAGGCATCCTACTGCAGATGTCGAATAGGCAGTGCTCCTTATAAAGCTGGAATTCGGGTGAGCCAAAACCTTGCCCTTTGCCCTTAACTGGACTTCTGTATCAAATCCTATGGAAGCGACATTGATGCACCACGCGGAATTGGCATCGATCTTATTGCCTTTTCTGTCAAAGGTCGTGACTTTGATAAGATCCGTATCCTTGACCTTAAACCTGCCGCTGAATAAGTCACCTATGCAGGTCTCACAGTTATTCCTGTGGTTATCGTCCATTACTGATCTCGTAAAGTCGTTACCGGTACCAAGAGGTATTACAGCCATAGGCGTCTTGGACTGGGCCAAAGCATTTGCGACTTCATGTATAGTTCCGTCGCCGCCGCATGCGACAACCAGAAGGTCTTCTTCAGAAGCAGCATTTTTAGCCGCTTCACCGGCATGTCCTGCAAACTCGGTAAAAACGGCACTGGTCTCATTCTCGTGCCCTACGGAATAATCAAAATATGCAGCCTTGAATCTTGCAAGAGCTCTGGATTCAGCCCTGCTGTTAACGATAAACAGTTTCTTCATCAGGATCAAAACTTATTTCTTGAGTTTCATTACGACATCGATCATGTCGTCAACGGTCTTCACCTGGTCAAGGAGCTCATCGGGAAGACGGATATTATATGTCTCCTCGACATCAATAACGAACTCATAGAGCTGAAGTGAATCAAAAGGCAGATCCGTATTGAAAGCAAGATCCGAAGTAATCTCTTCAGGAGATATCTCGAGTGTCTCTGCCATGATCCTAATTACGTCTTCTTTGACTTTCGCTCTCAGGTTATCAGAATCAGCCATATTACTTCATCTCCTTGTTTGTATCTGTAGCAACCTGTCTTGCAGTTGCCCTGACATTCTCGCTGCTGTCATAGCGCTTGAGCTGCTGCTCAACATACTTGTCGACTTCGTCAACGAGATCTAAAAGGTGTTTTCTGTCTTTTTCATCGTAGCCTGCCAGAATATGTTTAGCCAATACTCTGTGGAACTTGCTGTTCATTCTGCAGGCAAGTTTACCGTTATGTGTAAGGCTGATCCTTACGATCCTCTTATCACGCTTGTCACGCTCTCTGTGGACATAACCCTTCTTAACCAGTCTGTCGATCGCAACAGTAAGAGTACCCGTGGTAATACCCAGATCTTCTGCGGTATTTGTCATCGTACGGGCTTCGTAGGGACCGATTGCGGTAAGGGTATGCATTTCAGCAATAGACAGATCCTTGAAATAACCTGCCTGGAGAGATTTCTCTTCCGTTAAAACAACGTTCTCAAAGATCCTGGTCAAGGCCTCTGACATATGTTCTTCTTCGTTAAGCAAAACTCGGGCCTCCTCAGAATGGGATTACAAATTTATTTTATCATAAAAATTTTTAATCAAGCGGTTTGTTTATAAGCTTTAGGATCTCCGTTTACGAGCAGGACTGCAAACAACAGAACGAAGAGCGAAATGCCTCCCAGAATGAGGTTTGCACCGTTACTCAGATTCAGTTTCTCCATCAGCATTTCACCGTATGTACCCATAAAATTAAAGAGTATATGCATCACGATGGTGATCTTGATTGAACGGTACTTATATCTCATGTATCCCAGGAAGAATCCCAAGACAGAAGCATAGATTCCCTGAACGAGATTTAAATGCATTACGCCGAAGAGAATACCCGAGATGAGTATTATGAAGAACGGCTTGATATTGGATTTTTCAAGGAACCCGAAAGTAACGCCTCTTATGCAGAGTTCTTCAAGTACAGGTCCTATAAGGATCGCATATACGATCATGATAAGCTGATTATCCACAAGGCCTGAGTCAGTCATGAGCTGCATATAATCCTCAATAACGTTCGGGAAAAGCTCTGTTGCTATGACAAAGCCTGCCGTGATCAGGAACTGAAGGCCGATTACCATGCTTATAACAGCCAATATGGATTTATATCCGATGATCTCCTTGATTCTGACCTTGGTCCCTCTCCTTACAAAACCGAAGTAATACCAGAGTCCGAAAGCAATAATGCCGACAACGGAATAAAGTAAATATGCCCAAAAAGCGTATTTCTGGTTAAAGAAGTCAAAGACAGTATTCATATCCGTAGCAGCCGCGGTGCCTGAAGTCTTTTCGAGTTCGGCCATTGCGAAAAACAGGAACGGAACCTGCGTTACCGTCTGAATGCTTATGATCGCATAGACGGGCAGCAAAGATAAAAAGATAAAGCCTACCCTTACCTTCTTCTTAGGCTTTGCAGCCTGTACATTTTCTGCCGGTACCTGCTGAACAGTCTCTACAGGCATCTGCTGCTGGTTTACATTATTTTCTGCCATTCTCATATTCCCCTTATCTGAACTTGATTATAGTAACTCCTGCATCTCCCTCGCCCTGCTCACCGGCTCTGAAAGAATCCACACGGTCATCTTTTATCAGCATATCCTGCACGCAGGCTCTCAAAGCACCGGTACCTTTACCGTGTACTATCCTGGCTTCCTTTATTCCTGCCAGAACGCAGTCTTCAAGGTACTTGGAAAGCCTTGATTCCGCTTCTGCCGTCGTCATGCCTATCAGCATCAGTTCAGCTCTTGTTGAAGAAGCGGCATTAAATCTTACCTTGCCCATATCTTCAGAACTGCTCTTTGTCTTAAACGCCTGGGCCTTCTGGGAGATCTTTGTCTTTCCTCTTAAGAATTCATCCCTTTGAGCCTTTGTAGGCATCATGAGCTGGTTCTTTTTAACAGCTATCTTCATGCTGCCGCAAAGGATATTAACCGTGCCGCTCTTAGAAAGGCCTGACTGTGCAACACCCGTCTGTCCCAAAGAAGGAACATAGTAGCATTCGCCTTCGATGACTTCCTTAACAGGCTCGCCGCTTAAGGCAACTGTCTCTACAGCTTCGTCATCTTCCGTCTCAAGATCCTGAACGCCTGCTCTGAGCTTTCTCCTGATCTTATCCAATTCTTTCTCGCGCTCAGCCCTGTCCATATCCTTGGAGCGTTTTCTTAATTCGCGGAGCTCTTCGCCGATCTCTCTTTCCTGCTCCTGCAAAAGCCTCTTCTGCTCGGCTCTCATATCATTTAAGATCTTTGTCTTAGACTGCTTCAGCTTAGCGTTCTCATCCTCAAGACGCGCTTTTTCAGCCTTGAGCTCTACATTGAGCCTGTTATTTTCTTCAGCCAGAGTCTGTGCTCTCTTTGTCTCTTCTTCAGCTTTTGCGAGAAGTTCTTCGTATCTTAATTCGTCAGTGGACATTCTGGATCTGGCGTTGTCCAGGATATGTCTTGCGAGCCCTAACTTACTGGAGATCACGAAAGCATTCGAAGAACCGGGTCTTCCCGTAATGAGCTTATATGTCGGAGCCAGAGTTTCCGTGTCGAACTCACATGAAGCATTCATTACACCTTCCGTGGTCTCAGCATAGCTCTTAAGCTCTCTATAGTGCGTCGTGGACATAACGATGCAGTTCTTCTTTCGAAGCTCTTCAATTATCGATATAGCGAGCGCTGCACCTTCAGTAGGATCTGTTCCTGAACCGAGCTCGTCCAAGAGCACCAGAGATCTTCCCCTGATGTTCTTTAGGATAAATACAATGTTGGACATGTGCGACGAGAATGTTGATAAGCTCTCTTCAATGCTCTGCTCATCGCCGATATCTGCAAGGACCCTGTCGAAAACGCAAACTTCAGATCCGCTTTCAGCAGGGATCGGAAGTCCTGCCATCGTCATTAAGACTAAAAGTCCGCACGTCTTAAGAGATACCGTCTTACCGCCCGTATTAGGACCTGTGACGATAAGAGAGTCATAGCTGTCGCCGACCTTGATATCAACAGGAACTACGCTTTCTTTAGGGATCAACGGGTGTCTTGCGCCCTTAAGATCGATCCTGCCTTCTGTATTAAGCTTCGGGCAGAATGAATTATTCTCCACGCCGTATTCGGCCTTAGCGAAAATATAGTCTAAGCGTGCTGCAATAGCGGCATTGTTTTCGAGAAGCGGTGCGATAGATACCACTTCACCGGAAAACTTCTTTAAGATCCTCTGTATCTCTGCCTGCTCGGCAAAATTCAATTCAGCTATCTTGTTGTTGGCTTCAACAACGCTCATAGGCTCAATAAAAAGCGTCTGACCGGACGAAGATGCGCCGTGCACGATGCCTTCTATCCTGCCGTTAAAATCGGCTTTTACAGGAATACAGTACCTTCCCTCACGGAGCGTTACAATGCTTTCCTGGAGCATGTCAGCGTGATTCTGGATGACACGGTCAAGGAGCGATCTGATCCCGCCCGCGATATTCTTGCGCTCTCTTCTGATCGATGACAGATCTTTACTTGCCCTGTCGGAAACCTCATCCTGTCCCAGGATCGAATTCGTGATCTTTTCAAGGAGTTCTTCACATGTCTCAAGACCGTCAATATAAGAACAGATATCGGGCTCAGTCTCATCGACAAACGGAGCACCGGCAGACCTTGCCTTTGCGATTGTTTTCTTCAGTTCTTCCGATGACCTGAGGAACGAAGCAGTTTCCAAAAGCTGGCCGCAGGATAAAGTACCGCCAGCTTTTGCATAAGTTACAGCTTCTCTTAAGTCTCTCATGCCGCCCAAAGGAAGCATGCCGAATCTCAGGATGTGATCCATCGCCTGTGCGGAAGCAGAAAGCTCAGATTCCGCATAATCAGCATCACAAACAGGGACCATATCATCAATAAGTTCCCTGCCGCGGACAGTTCTCGCCTTGGAGCTGACACTGTCCCTGATCTTCGTAAATTCGAGCGTACTCAATACGCGCCCGCGGATCTTCTTCCGCTCAAGGCTTTCTTCAAAGCTTAGAAATTCATACATAGTCAACTATCCCCTACTGACCTGCAGAATCAGCCAAGCCGCTTTGCGTTCTCGATGATGTCGGGAGTAATGGTCTTTGTCATTGCAAGACCTTCCTCGATATCAACATCGGAGATCTCTCCGTGCTGCTGTACTACAAGTCTGTTAAATCTCTTCTCAACGAGGCAGTCAATAGCCTTGATGCCCATAAGGCTTGCCATAGTCCTGTCTCTTAATGTCGGTGAACCGCCTCTCTGGAGGTGTCCCAGGATAGTGGGACGGGCCTCGATACCGGTAGCCTCTTCGATCTGCTTAGCGATATCATCAGCGTGGCCTACACCTTCTGCAACGATAACGATATAGTGCTTCTTGCCGGTATTTCTGCCGTCAAGGATCACTCTTAAAACGTCTTTATTGAAGTCATAAGGAACTTCGGGAATGAGGATGCTCTCAGCACCTGTAGCGATACCTACGTTAAGTGCGATCCAGCCTGCGTGTCTGCCCATTACTTCGATAACGCTGCAGCGCTCATGTGATGAAGCCGTATCTCTGAGCTTATCGATGCACTGCATAGCAGTATTCATTGCCGTATCGTAACCGATCGTATATTCGGTGGATGCGATATCGTTGTCGATCGTACCCGGCAAACCGATAACGGGGATTCCGATCCTTGCAAGAGCTCTAGCGCCCTTATAGGAACCGTCGCCGCCGATTACGATAAGCGCATCAAGATCGTAAGCTTCCATCATCTTGGCACCCTTAAGAACGCCCTGATCAGTCATGAAGGTCTGTGATCTTGCTGTCATGAGGAATGTACCGCCTCTCTGAAGAGTCTCAGATACGCTTCTGCCGTCAAGCTGCTTTATCTCACCTTTCCAAAGACCGTGATAGCCTCTGGTTACGCCATACATCTCAAATCCTGCATTTATACCGGCTCTTACAACGGCTCTTATTGCCGCATTCATTCCCGGAGCATCACCGCCGCTCGTAAGTACGCCTACGCGCTTGATAGGTTCAACGGTGCTCTTATCTACTTCGTCGTAATTTAAAGCCTTAAGGCTGCTGATCTCGGGAAGGTTACTCTCGTCATAAAGAAGTCTGCCCATACAAATGCCTCCGAAACATCAATAGATTTTCAGAGATTATTATACACTAAATAATAAAGAGGGTCGAAATAACTGTTTTGAGATCGCCGGCATGCTCCGGCAACAGTTATGATCGGTCTTCGCTACTTAAATGTTTCAGGCGTTATCTTATAGACCTTATTCCTGTCATTGTCGTTATAGATGTAAAGGACAAAGTTATCCAGATCGTAGACGCAGGACCATTCTGTCTGGACGCTGCTTTCTGAATTCTGTGAAGCGGCATTCAGGAGATCTAAGGCCTCTTCCAAAGACAAGACGCCGTTTACTTCGTCAAGCTTGGTCTTCATCACCACAAATCGTCTGTCTTCATCATACTCATGTGTAGCAATGACGTAATTTGTAACGCAATTGATCTCGGTAATGGTCAATTCATCGTTTACCCATTCAGCGATCACGCTCTTTCCGGACTTATCGGTAATAAACAGGTGATTTTCCTTATCGAACATGGAATGTACGTCATAAGAAGACAAAAATGCAACAGCTTCATCAACATTGGCACATTTATCCAATATCCCTCTAATGGCAAGAATAATTATCGTATCCGTCTTACCGGTATCAGGTCTGTTCTCATCGGCATCGAGTGACAGGATAGAGATGCCAAGGCCCTGGTCATTAAAGCCGTCAACACACATGATAGGAGCAGCACCCCTTAAAACGAATCTTCCGAGAAGAGAATCCGGCTTGGCGATAGGATCAACTCCCGCAAATCTTGCCCACTGGAGATCACATACGGCAATCGAAGCATAGCAGCCTTCTCGGTTCGAATAGATCACCATTCCGTTTGTATCCATATAATCGTAGTTGCGGCCGAACAGATGCGTTCCTTCAGGTGTTACGCAGCTGAAAGACGAGCATCCGAAATGATGGGCATCGATCGGGAGTGTCATTCCTCCAAGGAGTTTTTTGCTCAAAAACGAGATAAGAGAATCCGTGTCCTTGAAATCCGTTGAGAGCATCTCATCCAGATAGTAATCATTCGTTATATTGCACGTATACATGCCCGGCGCATATTCTTTTATAGACGCCATAGTTGCTATATCTTTTCTGAAGATCACACCGCTTATAATGCTTATGGTCAGGACTAGAGCTATGCTCCCTAAAGCCAGCTTTTTTCCGCTTATCCAAATACCGAGCACGGCATAGAGCAAAACAATTGCAAGCACTGCCGCTGCAATTTTCGAGACAGATGCAATGGTGAAATAATCTACTGTATTTGTGGCTCTGAATGAATAAGACGTGATTGAGTTTTTGTCACGCTCATAAGTTTCATCAGAAAGAAACCCCTCGGTCAGTTCTTCAGCCTTGCGGATCCTTTCCATAGTTTCCGAATCACCCGGATCGACAGTCGCCTTTTTGGCCTGAATTTTATCGTACAGCTCCTGGTAATAATCCCTGCAGCCTTTGGCGAACTTGTCAGGAATACCGGGATCGGTCTCAACGACCTCAGCACTGAATCTGTAGCTTAACTTTCCTTCGCATTCGATAGGAACGCATATATTGAGGTCCTCGTCCTCAAGATAAGTTTCAAATACAACCAGATTATCTCCCACTTCAAACAGCTGTTCCTGATAACAGAACAGATAAAGCTTATCTCCTATCTGCGGAGTTCCATTTTCGACAACATCATTGATATCAGTCGCCATACCTGATGTAGACGACTTATAACTGCTAAATGCGGCAATACCCGTTGCCACTACCGTCAATATCAGGAATACCGTTATTACGATCTTTCTGCTTTTCCTAATTTTCCCCATAGCCTGATCTTCCCAATCTTTTCGGACATTATTATCCGAATCAGCATAATATGATTTCAGAGCTATTATACCCTAAAAGGTCAAGGGAATTTGAAATGCGTATCGGCGTTATATTTTATGAAAAGATCAACGGACAGAACCATATTTATTCTTGAATGCGGTCTTATCTTCGTACATTGCCTTATCGGCGCGGTTAAATACTGAATCAAAAGTTGTATCTTCGGGCATCTTTTCAGCCATACCGACAGCAGCAGAATAGCGGTACCAGATATCTTCATCTTCCTTAAGGAAAGATCTTTCAAAACTCTTCTTAAGCTCTTCTGTTAAAGATGTGCGGTGCTCGAAATCAGTGCCTTTTAAGATTACGGCAAACTCATCTCCGCCAATCCTGAATACGGGTGAATGCTTAAACACTTCACAGATGCTGTGGCAGCACCCCTTGATGTAAGTGTCGCCTGCCTCATGTCCGCAATGGTCGTTAACATGCTTTAAGTTGTTAAGGTCAACCATAACGACCGCGAACTCTTCACCTTCTTTAGAAATGCGGTACTTCATCTCATCGGTCTTCTTGATAAATGCTGCCTTGTTACCTACACCGGTAAGTGCATCCTTATAAGACTCAATGCTGAGTTTGTCGATCCTCTGTTCCTTATATTTAAGGTCATTTTCAACCTGGATCTTTTCTTTAAGATAATCGATGATCCTGATCTGCATAGCCTTGATTCCGTTATATAGTTCAGCGATCTCATCGTTACTGTGAATATCCAGATCGATCACTCCGGCAGTATCGTAATCCTTCAGTTTGTAAGGATTGAATCTGTTCATTTCCTTAGTCATTGCCTTGATTGGTTCTGCAACTACATTCCTGATGAAAAGCATCGAACCGATCAGAACGATAATAGCGAAAACAAAAGCGCCGCCGATAAGACCTACAAGGAAAGACTGTCTTTCAGCCATAACTTCGTCCATGCTGTAATCGCATCCGACTATGCAGACACAGTTACCTTTTGAATCGTATACCGGCTTAAAGTCTGAACAGAGCCATCCCCAGTCTCCGTTAGAGATAGTAGGTTCTTCCAGATTTTCAAGATCCTTGCCGCGGAGTTCAGCTTCACGCTCTTCATAGTAGCCTGTCTCATAAAGAGGGTTTTCTTCATCGTCAACCAGATACATGTCATGAGTAGCATACTTATCACCGTGTGCAATGATATAGATATATTCGATCTCCTCCATGTTGGACAGATATTCGGTGATCTTGGTCCTTATCTCATAATATCCTTCCCAGAGATCGTGCTCTTTGAGATATTCTTCGATAAGCTCTTCGTTTTCCTCTGCTTCTGCCCTTACCCTTAATTCCTGGAATTCATCTGAAGCCGCTGCTTCCTTGAGTCTGGCAAGATAATCGCCGTCAACCATGGAAGCGAAGTTCCTGGCATTGTCAGAAGCGCTCTGCTTGTAATATCTGTCTATCTGGGCAACACTGGTCGAAAAAGCGATTGCAGCCGTACCTAAAGCTACTACCAAAACGGTAATAGTTATAAAGATGTACATCTTCCATTTAACAGAAAACATCTTCTTGCCCGGCTTCATAGCAAATTCCTCCGCTCTTTATACCGTGAGTATAGCATTCGGATTTTTTAGTTTTTGAAACCTGTTGTAAACAATAAATTAAAACATCAAGAATTAATGATTTTAGTCTTCCAGATTGATGGAGTCCAAAACCTCCGTTATATTGTCATGGAATACGAGCTGGGCATTTCTGTCAGCAAATGTCTTATCCCTGTTGATTATTATCAGATACTTACCGTTGAAGTCATAAGCTAATGAAGCTGCCGGCTGTACTGCAAGAGATGTGCCTCCGATAATAAGGCAGTCAGCTCTGAATACGAGCCTTTTGGATTCTATCCATGCTGTTTGAGGCAGACCTTCACCATATAAAGTAACATCAGGCCTTACCATGCCGCCGCATTTGGGACACTTGGGGATGGGACCTTCAGACTTGAAGATGAAATCATAAGGATATTTCTCATGGCACTTCATGCAGTAGTTCCTGTAAGTCGTGCCGTGAACTTCCTGTACGTTCTTGCTTCCCGCCCTCTGGTGAAGGCCGTCGATATTCTGCGTGATAATACCGTCGAGCTTACCCGCCTTCTCCATTTCTGCAAGCTTATAGTGAGCTCTGTTAGGCTCGATCCCTGCAGTATTGAGTTTCTGTCTGTAGAACTCATAGAAGACATCCGGGTGATCGACAAGGCAGTCGATACTCAGGAGGTATTCCGGACTGTACCTGTCGAATTTAACATCGTGCTGGTTATAAAGGCCGTCCTTACTCCTGAAGTCGGGAATACCGCTCTCTGTCGATACTCCGGCGCCTCCAAAGAAGACGATATGCTTGCTTTCTCTTATCATTCTGTTAAGTTCGGCTACCTTTTGTTCGTCCATGGGTTACCTCCTTTTACATCATCTCAATATTATCTTCGCCGACAAGTTCTGCCAGCTTTTTTAAAACTCCTTCTTCAGGCGCTATGCTGCACATGTTATCGAGCCTTAATACGCTCTTATCAGCTTCAAATAAAACCTCAACAGGCATGTTGCCGTGGAAATATGCAAGGAAGTTCAAAAGCCTGTTAAAGCCCTTTGAATCAGGTCTGCCCGAATAACAGATCCTTAAGACTCCTCCACCTGTCTCATTTATGGGAGCCTTGGCAGGAGTTTCTTTCTTAGGCTCTGCAGGAGCGGCAGAAGAAACCTTGGTATTTACAACAGGTGCCTGAACGGGCTTTGCGATCTGTGCACCGTCTCTTTCCCTTAATGCAGTCTGATACCCCTTGTCATTTCTAATCATGCTAAGGAATGCGGGATCGTCAGATAACTCGAATACGGAATCTGCGAACATCGAGAGCTCTCCGCCTTCTCTCATCTGCCTTCTTCCGACGAAGAGATAAGGCTTGTTCTTCTCAACCATTCTGTTGTATGTATCGAAATTCTTTCCGAATAAAAGCACTTCAAATGCGCCGCTTAAGTCTTCACAGGTGATCGTGCTCATCATGGTCTTTTTCTTCGTATAGCCAGTGCGCTTATCTGTTACCATTCCGCACATAGCGACCTGTTTGCCGTCATCTAACGCATCACTTCCGGAGAGCGACAAGATGTCCGATGCTTCGGACATATCGAAAGTAGCGATCTCGGATATCAGCTTTGTATATGAAGCAAGCGGATTTCCGGACAGGTATATTCCGACCATTTCCTTCTCGTAACCGAGTTTCTGCGCTTCAGGATATTCAGGTATGTCCGGTATAAATATAGACGGTCCTGCTGACTCTGCGCCGCCGAAATCAAAGAGCGACAACTGACCTTCGATATTGCGGCTCTCTTCATGAACGAGCTTTTCGAGTTCGGTCTGCACACATGCTGTCATCTGTGCTCTGGTAAGTCCGAATGCATCCATGCATGACGCGAGGATCAAAGCCTCTGCGACATTCTTCTTTACGCCTATCTTCGCGCCTCTTACGACGAAGTCTTCAAAAGACTTATATTCGCCGTTCTTTTCCCTGTCTCTTAAGATATCAAGAACAGCGCCTTCGCCGACATTCTTGATTACGGATAATCCGATCCTTATCTTGCGGTCGCCTTCTGTTGTAAAACGCTCGCGGCTCTTATTGATATCAGGAGGCAGGACTTCTATTCCCATTGCAGAGCAGCAGGAAATATAATACGAAGCTTTTCCCAGATCGTTTCTGAAAGAATTGAGCGTTGCAGCCATGAATTCAGTCGGATAGTAATACTTAAAGTATGCAGTCCAGTAACCTACGACCGCATAACATGCCGCATGGGATTTGTTGAATGCATAACCGGCAAATCCCGCTACATCATCGAAGATCTTTGCTGCAGTCTTTTCAGGAACACCGCGCTTGATACAGCCGTCGATCTGGCGTCCTTTGTCATCTATGCCGCCATACATGAAGAGATTTCTGTAATTCTCCATTATGGACTTCTTCTTTTTGCTCATCGCACGTCTGATATTGTCAGACTGTCCCATGGAAAAACCAGCAAGATCTCTTACGATCTGCATTACCTGTTCCTGATATATCGCGCATCCGTAAGTGACATTAAGGATGGGCTCTAAGAGCGGATGGTCGTATGTGATGTGGGAAGGATTTTTCTTGCAGTCAACATACTTCGGGATCTGATCCATAGGACCCGGTCTGTAAAGTGAGATTCCTGCGATGATATCTTCTAAGCTTCCCGGTTCTAACTGCTTCATGAATGATGTCATTCCGCGGCTCTCGAGCTGGAATATACCGACTGTCTCGCCTCTTCCAATCATCTTAAATATTTCAGGATCATCTAACGGTATCCGGTCGAGATCGATCGTCTTTCCATAGTTTTCTTTTACGAGCTCTACGCAGTCCTGCAAAACAGTAAGAGTCCTAAGGCCCAAAAAGTCGAACTTCAGAAGTCCTATGCTCTCAACGTCAGTTTTTGCAAACTGTACAGCGACAGTATCGTCATTAACTGCCAAAGGCGCGATATCGGTAATATCCTTACCGGATATGATTATTCCCGCGGCATGCGTTCCAGCATTTCTCGGAAGTCCTTCTACACGCATAGCCATATCGATGACTTTCCGTGCTTCAGGATCGGTGTCGTAAGCTTCCTTGAATTCCGTACTTATCTCGAGCGCCTGCTTAAGCGTCATTCCAATCGTAAACGGTATCATCTTCGTGAGCTTGTTGCTCTGCGCGATAGGCATGTTGAGAACTCTCGCAACGTCCTTAACGGCCTGCCTTGCGGCGAGCGTACCGAAAGTGATTACGTGAGCAACTCTTGTCTTTCCGTATTTTTCGGTAACATAATCAATCGCTATCTGTCTTCGCTCATCGTTGAAGTCAACGTCGAAGTCCGGCATCGATACTCTTTCAGCGTTTAAAAATCTCTCGAAAACAAGTCCGTATCTTATCGGGTCGATATCAGTAATACCTACCGCATATGCGACTAATGAACCTGCACCGGAACCTCTTCCCGGTCCTACGATAACGCCGTGTGTCTTCGCATAATTTATGAAATCCCAGACTATGAGATAGTAATCCGTATAACCCATGCTGTTGATAACGGAAAGCTCATATTCGGCGCGTTTCATATAGTCATCAACGCTTCCCGTGGGAGGCGTTATCTCAAATCTCTTCTTAAGTCCTTTGTATGTAAGATCAGCAAGATATTCGGCGTGATCCTTATAACCTTCAGGAACTTCATAAACAGGAAGATGAATGGTCTCAAAATCATATTCCGCATGACACATGTCAGCGATCTTACCTGTATTCTCGATAGCCTCGGAAAGCTCAGGGAAAAAGCGTCTCATCTCTGTCTCTGACTTCACATAAAAATCATTACAGGACATACGCATTCTGTTCTCGTCGTCGATCCTCGCAGCTGTTGAAATGCAAAGGAGAATATCCTGGGCTTCATAGTCATCTTTTAAAAGGTAATGGCAGTCATTGGTGGCTACAAGAGGAATGCCTGTCTCATTTGAGAGCTTGACCAGCGCAGCATTTACCTTTGCCTGTTCGGGCGTGGTATTTGCCTGTATCTCAAGATAGTAATTGCCTCTGCCGAAAAGATTGTCATACCAAATGGCAGTCTGCGCAGCCTTCTCAGGTTCGCCGTTGAGGATAAACGAAGACAACTTTCCGGCTATGCATCCGGAAAGGCATATCAATCCTTCGTGCCACTTCTCAAGGAGTTCCTCATCGATCCTAGGACGTCTGTAAAAGCCTTCAGTAAAGCCTGCAGATACAAGCCTGTTGAGGTTTGCAAGACCTACATTATCTTTTGCAAGAAGGATCAGGTGATTATAGTATTTGTCTTCCCTGCCGGGTACCGCTGTCTTATCAAATCTTGAACCCGGTGCGACATAGACTTCGCATCCGATTATAGGATGGATCCCGTTAGCCTTCATCTCACGGTAAAAAGATACTGCGCCGTACATTACGCCGTGATCGGTTATGGCGCATGAAGTCATGCCCATATCCTTAAGTCTTTGCGCAAGATCCTTTATCTTGATCGCGCCGTCAAGAAGACTAAATTCCGTATGAAGATGTAAGTGACAAAAGCCGCTCATTTCTTCCCCTTAAGTTCGATAATAATATCTCTTATCTCTGCCGCCCTCTCGAAATCGAGATCCTTGGCAGCCTTGGTCATCTCAACAGTAAGCTTTTCAATAAGCTTCTTATTCTCTTCTTCCGTGCCGCCCGATACGCCTTCGTTAATAAGCCTTGCAGCATCTATGCCGCCGCCTTTTGAACCCTTGCCTCTGCCCTTAGAGCCGGAGTCTTTGCTGCTTTCCGAAACGATATCAAAGACATCTCTTACAGCCTTCTTGATCGTCTTCGGAGTTATGTTGTTAACTCTATTGTACTCTTCCTGGATCTTTCTTCTTCTGTTAGTTTCTGATACCGCATTCATCATGGAATCGGTTACTTCATCAGCATAGAGAACTACCCGTCCGTGATCATTACGCGCGCACCTTCCGATTATCTGGATCAATGATCTCTCGGATCTTAAGAATCCTTCCTTGTCGGCATCAAGGATCATCAGAAGCGATACTTCAGGAAGGTCTATACCTTCCCTCAAAAGATTGATTCCGACTATAACATCGACCTCATCATTTCTAAGCTGGTTAAGTATCTGCATACGCTCGACAGCTTTGATATCAGAGTGCAGATATGTGACACGGATATTCTCCTTTTTGAGGAAGTCCGTAAGGTCTTCTGCCATTCTCTTGGTAAGTGTCATGATAAGGCTCTTGTCGCCAGTCTTCTTCTGCTCTTTTAACATAGCCAGAATGTCTTCGATCTGGCCTTCGACAGGTCTTATAAAGATCTCAGGCTCCAAAAGACCGGTAGGTCTTATCATCTGCTCTACTACCTGTTCGCTGTGTTCCTTCTCGTAGTCTGCAGGTGTCGCACTTACGAAAATAGTCTGTCCCATGCGCTGCTCAAATTCAGCAAACTTCAAAGGTCTGTTATCGAAAGCTGAAGGAAGTCTGAATCCGTACTGGACGAGCATCTCTTTTCTCGATCTGTCACCGTTATACATTGCGCCGACCTGAGGTATCGTCTGGTGCGACTCATCGATGAATAAAAGGAAATCTTTGGGGAAGAAGTCCATCAGGGTGCAGGGCGGTTCGCCCTCTTCCCTGCCTGCAATGTGTCTTGAATAGTTTTCGATTCCTTTGCAAAAGCCTGTCTCCCTGAGCATATCCATGTCATAACGGGTACGCTGCTCCAGACGGTATGCAGCTATCATGTCGCCGGCTTCTCTTAATTCCTTAAGCCTTACTTCGAGTTCTGCTTCGATCTTATCAATTGCAGTGTTAAGCTTTGCCCTGCCGGTCGCATAGTGGGATGCCGGGAAAAGCTCAATATAATCCTTGGTAAATTCGGTCTTTCCGGTTATCGCATCGACATAGCTGATCTTATCTATCTCATCGCCGAAGAAACTGATCCTCGTAAGCGTATGCTCCGAATCAGGAGTCCAGATATCTATTACATCGCCCTTGCGCCTGAAACAGCCTCTGGAGAGGTCAAAATCATTTCTCGTATACTGCATGTTTATGAGCTGGGCCATGACATTATCCATCGGGATCTCAAGGCCTGTCTCAAGCATCAGGGCAAGCGACAGATAATCGTCCTTTTCGCCGATACCATAGATGCAGGATACAGATGCAACAATAATCACGTCATCACGGGTAAGCAGCGACTTCGTAGCCTCGTGACGCATACGGTCGATCTCATCATTGATAGACGAGTCTTTCTCGATATAAGTATCCGTAGCTGCGATATAAGCTTCAGGCTGATAGTAATCGTAGTATGAGATGAAGTATTCTACGGCATTTTCAGGGAACAGTTCCTTAAACTCGGCATAGAGCTGTCCTGCCAATGTCTTGTTATGGGCAAGGACCAATGTGGGACGCTGGACGCGCTCGATAATGTTCGCCATCGTAAATGTCTTGCCTGATCCCGTAACACCCAAAAGAGTCTGGGCGCGCATACCGTCCTTAATACCCTGAACCAGGTTATTAATTGCTTCAGGCTGATCGCCCGACGGTTTGAAATCAGATACGAGCTTAAACATAGATCATTCGTCCCAAATAAAAATAATTCTACAAAGAAACTATACCAAATCTTTGTAGAATTATCATAGAACGTTTGTTTGTCCGATGCAATATGTAAGCTGATTATTGGCCGCTTATCGGGGCGCTGTTGAACAGCTCCATAACACGCTCTTTGGTAGGCGGATTCGTTCCTTCAGTTTCAGCTTCGGCACCTGCTAAAGCCATGCAGAGCCTGAAAGAGTCTTCTGAAGACATTCCGGTCTCAGATGCATATGCAAGACCTGCAGTCATTGCGTCGCCGCATCCTGTGGTGCAGTTGGCCTTAACATCCAAAGCTCTGGTATATGTGGCTTCCATGTCCCTGCTCGCGAAAACAGCACCTACGACACCCATTGAGATAAGGCATCTGGTAATACCTCTTAAGACGAGATCGCTTGCTTCATATTTCGCGCTTTCAGCATCATTATCGATGCAGAGTTCCTCACATGTGGGCTTTACAGCATAAGGCTTTTCTTCAAGAGCTTCTCTTAAGTATTCATCGGAAGCATCGAGAATGACCTTTACGCCTTCGACTTCCTTAAAGCTTCTGATAAGTTCCGCATAGATATCAGTTGGAGATCCGAGAGGCGGTCTGCCTGAGATAACGACTGTATCGCCGCTTACGATCTTGGAACGGATAAGGTTCTTCAGTTCGTCAACTGCATCCCTGTCGTACTGGGGGCCGTTGCCGTTAATATCCGTGGTTACACCGTTCTCGCCGGTGATCTTGATATTCGTTCTGGTGTTGCCGGTGGGATATCTGACACTGATCACTTCAGCACCGATCGCGTCGAGCATACGAAGAAGTCTGTCGCCGTCCTCACCGCAGATACCGATACAGATAACGGAATCCTGGCCAAGCACTTTAAGTGTTTTGGACACATTTATACCTTTTCCGCCGGGGTCGGTCCTCTCAGCATAAGACTGATTGATACTACCGGGCAAAAGGCCTTCCCTAACGTGAAGGCTGACATCTACTGCAGGATTAAGAGTAATTGTATATATCATGACTCATGCCTTCCTTTTCAGTGTCTTAAGGTATTCTTTCTGTTCGGGTGTAATTCTATAACTTTCTACTGATTTCTGAATAGTTTTGTTATGTGTCCAAATGTCTAATTTCTGCTTCTCTATATATGGTAATGTTGCGTCATATTGCTTTGCAAGTGCTGTCGCAAAATACCATGCGGTCATCATGTTGACGTAGTATTCGTCAGATCTTATTTTCGCGACCCTGGTAAGATAAGAAGTCTTGAAATCTTCATCGAGGAAATGCTCCATTAACATGCCTATGCCGAACCTCTTTACATAAGTCATATCGGACATGAGCCATTTATCAATGTATTCCAAAAGAAGATCCTTATGCTTTTTAAATACCTTCGGTGACATCTGGTCGCAAGTAGCCCAGTTATCAACATAGGGAAGGAACTTATCAACGAGCTTGATTGCTTTATCAGCGTCCTTCATTCCGGAAAGGATAAAGGCATGAAGCTGGTTTTCTTCAAAATACTTATGAGGAAGGTCGCTAAGGAAAGAATCAATGTCTTCCCTCTTGGAAAGTTCTTTTGCGAGTGCTCTCAAAGCCGGAGTCCTGACGCCTATTATCGAATCCGCTTCAACCGTAGGGATAATGGTCACCTGCATATCGCGGTAGCCTTTGTCCTGAAGAGATACTAATGCCTTATAGATATCAGCGGAAATCATAGGAGATCAGAAAACGAGATACATTGTGATCGCAGTTGCTACGCCAAGCACAAAACCGGCTGCAACCTGCAAAGGTGTGTGTCCCAAGAGCTCTTTGAGCTTTTCTTCGTTAGGAAGATCAGTGCCTGTTACTTTTTCAAACATCTCAGCCATGACATTAAGGAGCTCAGCCTGCTTGCCTGCCTGATATCTTACGTTCATAGCATCGTGCATTACAACGATCGCGAGGATCATCGCAACAGCGAAAACAGGAGAATCAAAACCGTTATAAAGACCAGCTGCGATCGCAACCGATGTAACCGTTGCAGAATGGCCGGAAGGCATTCCTCCGTCGCCGAAAAGCCTCTCGATGCTGAATTTCTTTGTCAAAATAAAATTGCTGATGCATTTAAAGACCTGTGCCAAAAACCAGGAAACAACTCCTACGACCAAGATCTTATTTGTTACTATCTGCAGAAGGAAATCCATAAAATCCCTTTCAATCCAAAAATCTAACCTATTTTACCCCAAGAAAAATAAAAATAAATACTGTCAAAATGCAATAAACAAAAAAGATGCCGCAGCTTTTAACTACGGCATCTCTACAAACAAACTCAAAACTCTTATCCGATTGTGGTCTCGTTCTTACGCTTTTATAGTACAGTAGCATTAAGGCAACACAACGGAACATTTGTTAACATTATGTGAATAAAAGACCGAAATTGTGGAGCCGTTGTCAAATATTCCTCTTTTCGCTGATAAGAAGATCTAACTCTGTTTATCAGTCGTAATAATCGAATTCGAGATCGCAAACCTTGACCGTATCGCCCTCTTTTACGCCCATCTTCTTGAGTTCCTCGAAAACGCCCTCGTTCTCAAGTGTTCTCTGGAAGAAGTTCGTAGATTCGGTGTCTCCGAAGTTTGTGGAATTGAAGATCTTGTTGATCCACTTTCCGGTAACTTCGAAATTGCCGTCTTCGTTGATGATGATCTCATACTTCTTGCCTTCGTCGAATGTATAGACCTTCTCTTCGCCTGAAGCGATATCGTGAAGGATCGTAGGCGGGAGCTTTGATACTGTCTCAGTGATCTTGTCAGCAAGTTCCCTGATTCCGATCTGGCCTGCAGCGGAAATTATGAAGACATCTTCATAACCCAATGCTTTGACGCTGTCTACGAATTCCTGTGCTTCTTCGTCAGTTACGCCGTCACACTTGTTGCCGACAACGATCTGGGGTCTTGCCGCAAGTTCAATGCTGAATTCTTCAAGTTCGTTGTTGATGGTCTTAAAGTCATCCAAAGGATCTCTTCCGTCTGTACCCGAGAGGTCAACAACGTGAACGAGAAGCCTTGTTCTTTCGATATGTCTTAAGAAATCGTGGCCTAAACCTGCACCTTCGTGAGCATTTTCGATGATTCCCGGAATATCTGCGATGACATATGAGAAATCATCCTTGCTGACAACGCCCAATACGGGTTCTAAAGTCGTGAAAGGATAATCCGCGATCTTCGGCTTAGCTCTGGTAAGAACAGAAAGGAGTGTTGATTTTCCTGCGTTGGGGAAACCTACAAGACCGACATCAGCAATGAGCTTCAATTCGATGCTGAGTTCTCTTTCCTCACCTGCAGAGCCGGGCGTTGCAAACTGTGGAGCCTGTCTTACGGAATTTGCGTAGTGCATGTTTCCGAGACCGCCCTTGCCGCCTCTTGCGACAACGATCTTCTGGCCGGCTTCTGTAAGGTCGGCAATGATCTCGCCTGACTCAAAGTCTTTTACGACCGTGCCTACAGGAACGGCGATTATGAGGTCTTCACCGCGCTTGCCGTACATCTTCTTGCTCATGCCCTTGGCACCGTTCTGTGCTACGAACTTGTGCTTGAATCTGAAGTTCTGAAGGCTCGTCAGATTCGGTGCGGCCTGCAAAACAACATTTCCGCCGTCGCCGCCGTCACCACCGTCGGGTCCGCCGTTGGTAATATACTTCTCGGTATGGAAGCTAAGACAGCCGTTACCGCCGTCTCCGGCTTTAACATAAATCTTAGAGTGATCTATAAACATCTGATTCTCCTAAATACAAGAGCAGTCCAATCGCGATAGTTCGCGACAGACTGCTCCGCTTGGTTTCTTCTGGATACCTAAATTAGGCTACAGGATAAACGCTAACCTGCTTCTTATCCTTGCCCATACGCTCATACTTGACTGTACCGTCAATCAAAGCGAAAAGTGTATCATCGGATCCGATTCCAACGTTTGTGCCGGGATGGATCTTTGTGCCACGCTGTCTAACAAGGATATTGCCGGCCAGAACTGACTGTCCGTCACCTTTCTTCGCTCCTAATCTCTTGGACTGGGACTCACGGCCGTTCTTGGTGGAACCCATTCCTTTCTTATGTGCGAAGAGCTGTAAATTAAACTTAATCATAATTACACCTCCGGTGTCTTTGAATTAATAATCTCTACGTACTTCTTCTTACTGTCGTTATAATCTCTAGCTATCCCGATAAGACCTAATTCGCAAGTCCTCATTATTACCTGGGCCCTGTTCTTTGTCTCATCGTCTCCCATGTCGGGAACCGTTATCCTTAAGTTGACATCGTCTGTGCCTTCATTACTGATACGGAAAAAAGATTCGCTGTCGTAACCGCAAATATCTTCCAAAGCACTTGCTGCAGTAAACAAAAGAGTTGATACCGCACTGCATATGATGTCCTGACCGGGATCCGCATATCCTGCGTGTCCGTTCGCGTATATTGCGCGTATTACGGAACCTTCCCTATTAACGATAACGGAAATCATAAAGCCTTAAGCCTTTGATCAAGCGTTGATAGCCTTGATAAGTACACGTGTGTAAGGCTGTCTGTGGCCATTCTTTCTTCTGTAGCCCTTCTTAGCCTTGTACTTAGAGACGATAACCTTCTTGTTTCTTCCCTGCTTAACGATCTCACCAGTTACTGTAGCCTTAACATCACCAGCTACGATACCGTTGTCATCGGATACTGCAAGTACTTCATCGAAAGTAACCTGGCTGCCAGCCTCACCTTCAAGCTTCTCAACGAAGATCTCATCGTCTACAGAAACCTTGTACTGCTTGCCGCCTGTCTTGATAACTGCGTACATATTTGTTCCTCCTGTTCTTCCAGTCTCGCTGCATAAAAACCAAGGCATCGCTATAAAAAAGCGCATTTAAAATAGCCCGTCGCATGCGGTCACCCGCGTATAATACACCGAAGGCCAAGTCAAAGTCAACAATAATTTTATATATAGGGAACTTTTTTGCCTGCAGGTCCAGGACGGATCAGCCCGCCAGGAAGACCACGATGCCAGCGATTATTCCGAAAACCAGGCCTGAGACCTCATAATAGTCCGAAATACGCTTGATCGGAATAGCGCAGACGCAAGGCAGAACGCTTAATCCGAAGCCTACAAGCGAATATTCTACAAGTTCAGGGTTGCCTTCTATGATTCCGATGACAGCAAGTGCAACGGAAGGTACGAGCGACTCGATAAAATACGCAGGGCTTGCAAAATAAGCCGTCCTTCCCTGCCCGGAAGCTTTGGATTTCTTGTCAGCCAGGATCAGGGCAACAGCCGAAAGGCTCATTACGACAAAGACTATCAGGGCATTTACCCAGTTAGCGCTGTCTGCAAAAGCTTTTTCGACATTTGTGATATTTAAGAAAGTGCCGGCAATGACCATTATCTCGACCAGGCCGATGAAGATGGAAGCTAAGAAAATGGGGAAGCTGTCATCTTTTCTCGTATATTTGAACTTATTTGACAAGATGAGCTTTAACTGGGCCATAGCCATAAGCGCGATCAATAAGACAGGTGCGTAAAGCGCAACATATTTAGCATAGTATTTGACCTGCGGAATGAAGGTCATCACGATTCCCGTAAGGGCCAGCCATCCTGAAAGGCCAAGGAAAATAATGGCTCCAAGGCTGTCACGTCCTTTAAGTTCCTTCCTGGCTTTCTCAGGTACTGCTACAGGGACCATGAAAAGGAATATTGCAAGAGATGCAACCGATAAGAATATCGCCAGGATCAGGATTATCTGCCTTACTGCAACTCTTGAAGAATTATAACCTTTTCCGAAAGTCGTGCCGAGATACTGCGACAGCTCATTCTGGAAAGAAATGCTCGAAACAATGCCTTCTGTTGTCTGGAGCTTATAAGAATATAAAGACAGATATCTTTTCTGGTTGGGTGATACAAATACTTTGGAAGAAAAGATCTTTCCTCTTTGTGTGGGATGACCGTACATCGTATCAACGCCTGATATCTTTTCGAAGATCATCTGGGCGCCGGAAAGGTCATTCGTTGTCTTGGCATTGCTGTCAAAACCGAAGATCGCGCAAGGGACATCCGGATTATCTTCCGTATAATTTGCAAGCGCAGCATTTCCGGGATATTCAGGCAGGATCAGAACGAATCCTTCGATATTTTCGTATTCAGATGAAATAAGGTCATCCATGACCTTGAATGCGTCCGTGCCCATAGCGCAGACAACAATATCGTCCTTGGTAAATTCTTTCGGGAGCTCATAAGTAAAGCCCTGATCATCCAGATGCTTGGAAGGTTCAATAATCTCATAATCAAAGCCTGACGCCAGGAGGTTGTTCCTCCAGGAAACTTCAGGAATAACCGTGCCGTCCGTATAGATCAGGAGCGTCTGGTCAGCAGATTTTGTTCCGACAAAGGATACGCCATACATTGCAAACAACAGTATTGCCAGGAAAAATGCAGCCAAAAGCGCGAGCCATGCGAGTTTGGGGATCTTCAGAGGCCGAAGTTTTCTAAACCCGTACTGGGGCGCAATCTGAGGTTCTACTGTCCTGCTTAGGGATTTCTTCTTCATAAATTACTTGAGGGGCAAAGCTCGTCGCCCAATTCCCTTATATCCTCAGGTCCTAAGATCAGGATGATGTCACCGGGCTTAATGAGCTCGTCGATCCTGGCTTTCAGGTCTTCCCTGTTTTCAAAGAACTCGGTGTCGCCGCCTCTTCTGTTGATCTCATCGGAGATCATCTTGCTGGACATTCCGAGAGTATCGCTCTCCCTGTCAGAGAAGATCTCAGCAAACAATACTTTTTTGCAAGGAAGAAGACTCGTTACATAGTCTTCGAAAAGGAGCTTTGTACGGTTGAAAGTAAGAGGCTGGAAAACAACGAGGATATCGTTGTGAGGCATGTTCGAAGCTGCTTCGATCGTAGCTCTTGCGGCTGTCGGGTGATGCGCATAGTCAACTACGACATCACAGCCCTTATACTTGCCCTTTACCGTATATCTGCCGTCAGCTCCTCCGAAACTGTCCAATGCACTCTTAATTGCTTCAGCTGAAGCGCCGTTAAGATAAGCTGCAGCAGCGGCATTCAAAGCATTAGAGATATTGTGGCTTCCGGGGATCCTAAGCTTTACGCTGATCCTCTCTTTGCCGAAGATTACAATGTCGAACTCGGGAAGGCCGTTATTGAAAACGATATTCTCAGCAGCAAAGTCTGCTTTTCTTCCTGTAACTACGCAGTTTTCGCTGTCAGGTGCGCATGTTACGACCTGGGGGAACTTTCTTCCTGTCCTGTCAAAATAATCCTTGGCTTCAGCCAGAGACCTTGCGATATTCTTGTCGTGACCTGATACGACTACATAACCGTCGTCGTCAACAAGTCTTACGAATTTCGCGAAAACATCGATAACATCATCAATCGTCGGATAGCAGTCAACGTGGTCGTGATCGATATTGGTGATAACGGCTGTAGTAGATGAAAAATTCAGGAAAGATCTGTTGAACTCGCAAGCTTCAGATACCAGAAGGTTATGAGAACCGGTTCTGATAGTGCCGTTGAATATATCAAGATCAGCTCCAAGATGAACAGTCGGATCTAATCCCGCGTCGATCATCATAAGGGAGATCATGGAAGTGGTCGTAGTCTTTCCGTGAGTTCCGGAAACGTTGATTACGTTCTTATATGTTCTCGTGAAAGCGCCTAAGAATTCAGCTCTGTCAAATATCTGAAGGCCTAATTCAGTTGCCCTTTTCACTTCCTCGTTATGAGGAAGGATGGCTGCCGTCTTAACGAGATAATCAGGCTTAAAGTCATCGATATTAGCTTCAATCTGAGGATAGTAGACCTTGATCCCCTGCTCTTCTAAGATCGCAGTTCTCTCGGACGGATGGTTATCCGAACCTCCGACAACAAATCCCGCATGCTTTGCGAGCCTTGCAAGGCCGTTCATTGAGATTCCGCCGATTCCGATGAAATAGATCCTGGAACCCTCTTTTATATCATTCAATGTAAAACTCTTAGGTTCTAACACTTTAAATCACTTCCTGTTTAAGCTTAAATTTCCAAGTAATTATACTATTTTAGGAACGCACGGCAAAATCACCGACTACGGCATTAGTAAATGAAATGAGATCTTCGGGCTTAAGCCTTAACTGAACACCCCTCTGCCCTGCGCTTACACAGATGTTGTCTATGAGCTCAGCCATCTCATCAATAAAGGTCCTGTACTGCTTCTTCATTCCGATGGGAGAACATCCGCCTCTGATATAGCCTGTGACGTTCAGGAGGTCTTTTACATGGATCATGTCGACTCTCTTAACGCCTGCTAAAACTGCCGCTTTCTTAAGATCGATCTCGTCATCCACCGAGATGCAGAAAACAAGGTATTCGCCCTTATCGGAAACGCAGGTCAGCGTCTTAAAGACTTCCTCGTAAGGAATTCCAAGGTATTCTGCGACGTGATGACCGTCTAAGTCATTTTCGTCGTATTCGTATTCTTCATATGTATAATCGATCCCTGCTTTATCTAAGATCCTCATTGCATTCGTCTTTTTGAACTGTGCCATCTTTTTCTCCTTAGCAATATGCTCCCGCATATTCTATCTTTATTGCCAAGCGGTTTCAAATTGATAAAATATATTAATATTTGACACTTCAGGAGCGGCTTATGCTTAACAAAGAATATCCCCTGCACGATATGAATGTCGTTTTCGACATGATCGAGAGCTCTATTGCAAAAGGCGGCACGCACGACAAGGCAGCAGATGAGATGAATCTTCTCATGCACCTTTATGCCGGGCTCCCCGCCGAGGGCGTCGAAGAGGGCATGATGTTCATTCACGGAAGAGCATGCGAGATCCCCGCTTCATCAGACATAATCCCGCTCCACGTAAGGCTCATGAACCTTTTAGAGTACCTGGAGAAGGTCGAATATCTGGCAGATATCCCCTCTTCAATGACAAATGAAGAGATCACAAAAAGATCCGAGATCATGAATTCTCTTGATGAACACGAAAAATATTTCGGAACACCCCTTTTGGGTTACCAGTGGAGCAGCGGAAACACTAAGCCTGCAGAAGTTAAGGAAGGCGAAGAAGAAAATTCCGGCCGCCTTCTTTTGATGAACAGCCAGGCAGCAGTCTTTGCCTGTGAAGACATCTATAAGACAGCAGTTTTCTACGAGGATAAGCTGGGCTTTAAGGCTTCCCATTTAGACGATGAAGCAATGCCCCATATAAAGCTCACGCGTGACAATATCGCTATCGTCCTCGTAAAGGGCGAAGGCGATATCACAAAGCCCGCAAGAAATTTCGGAATCAAGTATGACATGTATATCTACTGCTCCGAGCCTTTCCTGCTCCACAACGAAGTTGCCGGAAACGGCATCAAGATCGTAGAAGACCTGCCCGAAGCTAAGGCAGCGCAGTCCATGACCACCAACCGCCAGTTCGTTTTCGAGGACATCGACGGCAGGCACATCTGCGTATCGCAATACATTGAGAGCAATTAAATCTCTGATTTAAGGATCACAAACAAGAAGGCCTGCCGCTTCATAAGTGACAGGCCTTCTTTTTATGGGGTCTTTGTATATTAGATCTTATGAAATCCTACATCGCCGGATGAGCAGTGGATCTCCATGTCATTGGTGCCATTGCCGTTAATGTAATCCTTGCCGTCCTTTACGAAAGGAAGCTCATAGTCGAATTCACCGCTCGAGATCTTTACATGAACCGTGATATCGGAATCTTCAGGAATGCTTACGTCGATTCCGCCGGAGCTGCATTCGATCCTTGACGTAGCAGGAGCCTTATCGAGCTTGATATCGGAATGACCGCTTGAAGCCTTTGTATTAAGGGTCTTTACTTCGTCAGCGCTAAGTACGATCGGGCCGGAACTTACCTCGATAGTAAGTTCATTTACAGTACCCATGTAGGCCTTTGCGCCGCCGGAAGAAGAATGGATCCTGGCTTTATTTACCGTGCCTTTCTGGTGTACTTCGATCTTGCCTGAAGATGAATCTATATCTAAAGAATCGAGGTCACCTTCCTGATCGAGAACAAGATTTCCGGATGAAAGCTTAACCTTAACGGAATCGGCATTTCCCTTCTGAGCAAGTTCTACATTACCCGAAGAAGACTTATGCTCAATTACCCTGGCAGAACAATCGATCCTTGTATTTCCTGATGAAGCGTGGGAATTAAGTGAATCTGTCGTAAAGTTGTCCAGTACAACGTCTCCGGAAGAAACGTTGATAACAAAGTCGTTAAGGTTCTGTGCTTCAGGAATGGTTACCTCAAGGCTCTTTTCGATGCCGGAAAAGATGATCATGTCCTTGGAAACGCAGTATCTGATATAAAGAGTATTGCCGTCAACCCATGTATGAACCTGATGGTCCTCGTCGATGTCCTTGTTTACTCTTTCCTTTACTGAAACCGAATCAGCATCTGTTCCCTTAACAGTTACATTGCCAGAAGCATAATCGAGATTGATCCTTGTGATCTTATCGTCGATCTCACGGTTTCCTGCTTCATACTTATCTGCGTTATCGTATCTGTAATTCATCGTATTGAACACACCGAAAGAACAACCTGTGAGACAAACTGTTGCGGGTACGATAAGAGCCATTGCTCCTGCTGCTAATTTACTTGTTTTCATTCTTTTTTCCTCCCTTAAACATTCCGATTAAGAAGCCGATTCCGGCAATTAAGATTCCTACGCCGCCGATTGAAAGCATGAGAGGCAGCGATGATGTTGAGTATGTGACGCCAGTATTGGATGCTGCTACAGCTGCAGTATTTGCAAGCTGTGAAATCAAGCCTGACATAACGCCTGCAGATACAATGCAAAGTCCTGTCTTGGCACATGCATTGAATCTAAGATATCTGATGATCGCGAAGACCGCCCAGCATGTTGCTACCAGAGGCATAGAGATTGCAAATGCCATAGGTATGAACGCCTTGATTCCGACATGAAGACCAATGCAGAGCATCATGAAGACGAACGTTACTGTGTATGCGCTCATGATCGCAAGTCCCTTGTTGTTCTTAACATAAGCATTTACAGGTCTTCTGCATGCGATAAACGGCGCGAAAAGCATAGTCAGTCCGAAGAGTGTAGACGAAGCTGCTACTAAGAACCAGCTGCCTCTTGTGTAGATGGCGATGATTCCGAGGAGAAGCAGAACGCTTCCGGTAAAAGCTGCCATTGTCGTGAACATCTTATTCTCCGGCACCATGAGCGGCACGATGATCAAAGATGCTGCTACAAGGATTCCTGCAAGAACTATAAAGAACCATGTAAGTCCTGCTCCTGTTGCAAGGTTTACAATGAGGCATACGAGGATCGGTATAGAGAATATCAATCCGATAATGCTGCCTGCCAAAGCGCTCTTTCTCTTAAAAAACTTGGCCTGGGTATTAATTACTTCATTTCTTTCTTTTACGATCTCTTCGTCAATGGTGACATCGCTCATGTCAGCTAAGAGCTTTTTGCATGAAGGGCATTCTGAAAGATGCTCTTCAACTATCTTCTTGCTTGAAGGACTGCATATATCATCTTTGTATAACGGAAGAAGATCCGAGATCAAATCACAATCATATTTCATTTTCATTCATCCATCCTTTCCTTGATCTTTAATCTGGCTCTGTGATACGTAACCCGGGCCCAGGTTTCGGTCTTTCCGAAGATCGAACCGATTTCAGCAAATGACAACTCGCCGAATATCCTCAGTTGGAAAACTTCCTTATACGGTTCCTCCAACTGATGGAGTATTAAATGGATCCTTAGGGATGTTTCCCTGTCCGTAAGCTTTTCTTCCAGTCCCTTATCCATATCCGGAAGCTCTTCGGACAGTTCATCATCCTGTCTTGCATAATGCCGTTTCTGATCGATGAAGATGTTCTTTGCGATAGCACAAAGCCATGTGAAGCTGTCGCTGTCTCCCTTGAAGCTCTTATCAGTCGATATCGCCCTGAAAAAAGTTTCCTGGGTAATCTCCTCGGCATCGTTTCGATCCTTGGCAAGAGTCATTACGTATGAGAATACCTTCATGTAAAAGGCTTCATATAGCTTTTCTGCGGTATTCTTATCCACGTATCAACTTACCTTTCTTTTGTGATCTCACCTGTTAGACGTAAGAATCCCAAATTCGTTACAAGAAAATCGAAAATTTTTTCAAATATTTTTTGAAAGGCCGCGAAAGCCTTTATTTATAAGCGTTTGAGGTTATTTGATCCCGACGGTTACCCTGTCATTTCCACCGTAATCTTTAATCGTCATGCAGTTTTTGAGGCCTCCCTGCTCGAAAATAGCCCTTACGGCATCTCCCTGCTCACAGCCGTGCTCGACGATAAGAGCACCGCCGTCTTTAAGAAGGCCCTTGGCTATATTAAGGATAGGGCCGTAAAAATCAAGACCCGTGTCGCCTGCCCTCAAAGCCAAGTCAGGTTCGTGGTCTTTCACGACACTGTCTAATTCGTCCATTTCTTTATTGGTTATATAAGGAGGATTGGATACGATGAAGTCGAGCTTTTCGAGTTCAGGGCAGGATGATAGAACATCATGCTTAATTACTTTTATACCTTCAGGCCTTATAGCCTGTGACTTAACATTGTCAGATGAGATTCCGGCCGCTGTATCGCTGATATCAATAAGATATCCTGATGCCTTACCGCCGGCTCTTACTATCTCATTGGCAATGGAAATACCGATGCAGCCCGTGCCTGTGCAAAGGTCGGCAAACTTAATATCCGAAAGCTGTTTGCCGTATTCAGGCACGTTAAGAACGTCGCCCATAGCCATTTTATTGATCCCTAAAAACTTGAGTGCTGTCTCAACGACAATCTCCGTGTCGGCTCTGGGGATCAGGACACCGGGCGCCACCTTATAACATTCCTTATAGAAATGGCGGTAACCCAGAATATAAGCAAGAGGCTCGCCTAAAGCGCGCCTCTTAACAGCTTCTTCTAAAGCTTCATTACTGAATTCTTCTTTTAGGATCTTAAGATCGAGCGATGCCTCATCGTCACCTGATTGCTCTAACAGATCCAGAAGATGTTCATTACCAGTTGTCATCTTCCTTGTTCTCCGGGATAACAGCCTGCATTGAAGCGATTGCAACCTCAACGATCGGTCCGTCAGGCTCTTCTGTCGTGAACTTCTGGAGCCAGAGACCGGGCTTTGACATAAGCCTGCAGAACCAGTTTCTGTCGTGGCGTCCGACAAATCTCAGGATCTCAAAGGAGATCGAGCAGATGATCGGGATAGCAACGAGTCTGATCGCTACATTGACCCAGGCAGGCTGAGCGCCTGTGAAGATGCCGATTACTGTATAGATAATGATGGATATAGCCAAAACGTTGAACATAAAGGATGTTCCGCAGCGGGGATGGAATCTTGTCTGCTTTAAAACGTTCTCAACTGTCAGAGGGAGCCCCGCCTCATAGCATGCAATAGTCTTGTGCTCTGCGCCGTGGTAACGCCATACTCTCTTGATATCCTTGAGCTTTGACGCAAAGATCAGATACAAAAGGAATATCAGAAGTCTCAAAAGACCTTCAACTACGCTTGTCAGCGCATTAAACCATGTAAGCTCCCTTAATGATTCAGGAATGAACTTAAGAGCGATCTCGACCAAAAGTCTCGGCGCAAGAATGAAAAGACCTACTGACATAAGAATTCCGATGATGGCAGAGATAGTCATCATGACATTGAAGTGCCTCTCGGCAAACTCATCAAGGCGTGACTTTTTAGCGCCTTCCTTCTTATCCTCAGGCTTGCCTTCTTCGGAAATATCGGCAGCCTTCATGAGCGCGCCGGTACCTGTAACGAGCATCTTATAGAATCTGATACAGCCTCTTACAAAAGGAACCTTTTCGAAATATGAAGTCTTCTCACTCTGCTTTATCTCTTCGACAAAGATAGTGCCGTCGCCCTTTCTTACCGCCATCGCAGTTCTGTTAGGGCCGACCATCATGACGCCTTCGATCAATGCCTGACCGCCGATCGTAGTCTTCTTTACCGGAACAGGGCAGGACTTATTGCCCTTCTTTTTAGAAGCCTTGGCAGGAGCAGGAGCGGCCTTTTCTTCTGCAATAGCGCTCTCTGTTTTCTGAGCTGCAGGCTCAAGTGAAGTTTCATCTATCATGTCCGGATCGACCGGAACCATGTTGCCTTTGTTTTCTGACATATATTTCCCCCAAATCTAGGCATAATTATACATTCTGATTGTGATTATAACATTTATGTACGCGCGTGATGTTACAGACTAAAGGCAAAATCGCGGTGGCAATGCCTTAGGCTGCCTCTCTTGTAAAACCAGGCTTCAAAATTCATTATGCGCATTTGGGCGGCGGTTTGGACGGCTACAGCCGCTCATTTTGCCGCTCTTTTTGCGATTTGAGGTCATTTGAACGGCTATTTGGGCGGCTATAGCCGTTCGTTTTACCGTCATTTTAGCTGTTTTGGGCCATATGAGCGGCGGTTTGGACGGCTACAGCCGTTCATTTTGCCGCCCGTTTTCACTAGGGTCCGCTATCCAGGCTAAAATCCAGGCGTTGCCTGAAAAACAGCCGGGATTTCTATCGTTTTAGGTGGCAAAAATCCAGGTGACACCGGATATATAGCCTGGATTATTCATCCCCGCAAAACAAAAGAGGTCGCCTCTGATGAGACAACCTCTTATTAGCTCTTGTTGAATGAGAATTAAGCCTTTTCCATTCTCTTCTTGAACTTATCAACACGTCCGCCTGTATCAACGAGCTTCTGCTTGCCTGTATAGAACGGATGGCAGTTGGAGCAGATATCAACTCTCAGATCGCTCTTTGTAGAAAGAGTCTCGAATGTGTTGCCGCATGCGCACTTAACTGTGACAAGATGCGTCTTAGGATGAATTCCTTCTTTCATGTCCTTTCACCTCTCAATCAAAGATATGACGCGTAACCATATTTTCACGTATGTCATACCGGATTCTTCGTGTTAGCCTTGCTATATTACTTGAATAGCCGGCGGTTGTCAATCGGTTGCAAAAGATTTCTTTACGGAAAGAACGAAAGACTTGTTGCTCGTGGTCTTCTCCATAAAGCTGATGACCGCATTGGTGGCAGTAATAGTATCTGCTTCGGCGATCCTTCTTCTGATGAGCCATACCGCATCGAGTTCTTCCTGGGTAAGCAGGAGGTCTTCTCTTCTTGTACCGGACTTGTCGACTGCGATAGCCGGGAAAACTCTTCTGTCGGCGAGCTTTCTGTCCAAGGTGACTTCCATGTTACCTGTTCCCTTGAATTCCTCGAAAATAACTTCGTCCATTCTGGAACCCGTTTCGATCAAAGCCGTTGCGAGGATCGTGAGGGAACCGCCGTGCTCGATGTTACGCGCAGCACCGAAGAACCTCTTAGGTCCGTAGAGTGATCCCGGATCGAGACCGCCTGACAAGGTTCTTCCTGTAGGGTTGATCGTAAGGTTATAAGCTCTTGCAAGTCTTGTCATGGAATCCAGGAGGATTACAACGTCCTTGCCGAGCTCAACGAGTCTCATTGCTCTCTCTAGAACGAGTTCTGTTACTCTTACGTGGTTTTCAGGGCGCTTATCGAATGTGGAGTAAACGACTTCGCCTGAAATATTTCTCTGCATGTCCGTAACTTCCTCAGGACGCTCGTCGATGAGGAGCACGATAAGTACGCAGTCAGGATTGTTAGCTGTGATTGAATTTGCGACCTTCTGGAGCAGGATAGTCTTACCTGCCTTCGGAGGGGAAACGATCATACCTCTCTGGCCCTTACCGATAGGCGAGAAAAGGTCGATGATCCTTGTGGAAATGTCTTCCTTCTCAGTCTCAAGGTCAAGTCTCTCATCAGGATAGATAGCTGTAAGGCTCTCGAACTTGGGACGTCTTCTGATGTTGTCATATTCATTCTCGATTACGGGAATGCCGTTAACTTCTGTAACGCGCTTTAACGGAGCATATCTGTCCTTGCCGCGCTTCGGGATCGCAAAGCCCTTGATATAGTCGCCTCTTCTAAGGCCCATTCTCTTTATCATCTGGCCCGGAACATAAGCGTCGTCTTCGCCTGGAAGATAGTTATTTCTGTGAATAAATCCGCAGAAGTCATTCTTGTTGCCTTCGTTGTTGTTGATTGCGAGAACGCCTTCGATCTCGATCTCAACGGGAAGCTCAGGTTCCTGTTTCTCCTCTTCGCCTTCAGCGGGAGCTTCTTCAACAGTCTCTACTGTCTTTGTATCCTGGCCGGGACCAAAAGAGATCTTTCTTCTCTTTGATCTGCCGTGCTTACCCTGTCCCTGGACCGGAGCCTGCTCAGGCTTCTTTTCTTCAGCCTTAACTTCAGCGGGTGTCTCAGCTGCAGGTACTTCAGCTGCAGGTGTTTCAGCTACAGCAGCCTCTGCCTCTGCGGCAGCTGCCAAAGCCTCAACGGGTGTGGGCTCTTCAGCCTTTGCTTCTTCAGCAGGAGCTTCGTCCTTCTTCTTGGAAGTTCTGGTCTTCTTAGTCTTAGCTGCAGTCTTCTTTTCAGCTTTTTTGGGCTCTTCGGCGGGAGTTTCTGCTGCTTTTGCCTCTGCAGGTACTTCTGCAGGGATAGCTTCAGCAGGAGCTTCTTCAGCCTTTGCGGCCTTTTTGGAAGTACGCTTAGCAGGCTTCTTTTCAGCCTTAGCTTCAGTCTTCTTCTCTTCCTTGGGCTCTTTTGCAGCTTCTTCAGTTACTTTCTTAGCCACTTTTTTCTCCTTCTTTTCTGCCTTGATCAAGGCATCAGCCAGTTCGTTTGTCTCAAACCTTGCGGTCCTTCCGACATCAACGATCAGCTCGTCCAACGACTTCTGGTTCTCAGTGCTCTTCATAGGTTCCGGAATAGCAGCGGCCTTAATGGGAACAGGTTCTTCGGAAAGATCAACAGCTGTGATATCTCCGATATCCTTGGCTCCTGTGATAGCCATGAGAAGTTCGTCTCTCGTCTTTGATTCTGCTTCTTCGGGAGTAAAATCGCCGAATGCGACAGCTATCTGCCTCAAGTCAGAATCAGTCTTGGAATTCAAATTGTCAAAATCGTCCATAAACGCCTTTCGAAAAATAAAATGATCGCAAATTTCCTATTATGCCTATACGCAGTACTACTTAAAAAGGGATATCAAACTTCAAACGTAAAAGGAAAAATATCGAAATATAAAGAATGCGCGCCGGGGACTTCACCCGACGCGCATAATAGTATCATTTAATAATGTTTTAGTCAATCTTAAGTGGTCTTCACAGTGCTCAACTGATATCGATTATGCGAGCGATTCCGCACAAGCGAAGCGCGGAGGACCTAAGAGAGCATGAAAATATCAGTTGTCGCTTAATGCCGCAAATTTATCCATCATGTCGAGCGCTTTACCTGTACCGATAACAACGCAGGAAACAGGGTCCTGAGCGAGGTATACGTCGATACCGATCCTGTTGGACAACATGTGGTCGAGACCGTAGAGCATAGCGCCGCCGCCTGTCATAACGATACCTCTCTGTGAGATATCAGCCATGAGTTCCGGAGGTGTTCTCTCAAGAACGTTGTGAACTGCTTCGAAGATCTGTGTGATAGGCTCTTCCAATGCTTCGAGCATCTCTGTAGAAGATACTGTAACTGTTGAAGGAAGACCTGTAATGATGTTTCTTCCCTGAACGTCCAATGTGAGCTCCTCGTCTCTCGGATAAGCGCAGCCGATCTCGATCTTGAGCTTTTCTGCTGTCTTCTCACCGATGAGGATGTTATGTCTCTTACGAACGTGCTTGATGATGGCTTCGTCGAACTTGTCGCCTGCAACCTTCAAGGATGCGTCAACTACAGGTTCGCAAAGGGAGATAACGGAGATATCCGTTGTACCGCCGCCGATGTCTACAACCATTGAACCGCAAGCCTTTGTGATATCGATACCTGCACCGATTGCAGCAGCGATAGGCTCTCTGATGAGGAATACGTCCTTAGCACCTGCGTGACGGCAAGCATTCTCTACTGCCTGCTGCTCAACGGGTGTGATAACCGAAGGAACGCATACAACAATCGTAGGCTTGAAATATGTGGCACGAAGGCCTGTGCATACACGGCCGATAAATGCCTTAAGCATAACTTCTGTAGCTCTGAAGTCGGAAATAACGCCTTCACGAAGAGGACGGATAGCTTCAACGATACCGGGAGTACGGCCGAGCATGAGTGAAGCGGATTCACCAACTGCCAAGACCTTACCCGTCTTGCTGTTTACAGCAACAACAGAGGGTTCCTTAAGAACGATACCCTTACCTCTGATGTAAACAAGAACGCTGCTGGTGCCAAGATCGACACCGATTTCCATGCCTAAACCCATTTTTTCACCTCATATATATCAGAAAACGCCATATTTTGACGTGTTAGTCCGCAAAAATTCAATTTATTATTACATCACGTATACTAAAAATCAATTATGCGATGCCCTATTTTAAGTGACATTCTGATTTCAATTTGTGGCGATTTCACGGCATTTCAGAGCATTTTCGGGATTTTCGCAAAAGCGTTTGATTTACAAGGATAACCGCATTTAACTTTCACTATGTATGTAAATTTCAAAAACATCGGAGTATAATTAGTTGTTCAATTATAAGTATTAAGGAGTCTTTATCTATGAGTTACTCAATTGAGACAGACAAGAAGTGGCAGGCAAAATGGGCTGAAACAGAGCTCTACAAGTTCAATCCCGATGCAGAGGGAAAGAAGCTATACTGCCTTGAAATGTTCTCCTACCCGTCCGGCGCTAACCTTCACTTAGGTCACTGGTACAACTACTCGCTAACAGACTCCTGGGCAAGGTTTAAGCACATGCAGGGCTATAACCTCTTCCACCCCATGGGATTCGACTCTTTCGGACTCCCTGCTGAGAACTATGCGATCAAGACAGGCATCCATCCTCAGGATTCCACTCTCAAGAACATAGACACGATGGAGAAGCAGCTCCAGGCAATGGGCACTACAGTAGACTGGGACTATGAGGTCAAGACATGCATGCCCGACTACTACAGATGGAACCAGTGGTTCTTCATCGAACTCTACAAGAGAGGACTTGCTTACCGTAAGAATGCACCTGTTAACTGGTGTCCTTCATGCAAGACCGTTCTTGCTAACGAGCAGGTCGTAGACGGCGCTTGCGAGAGATGCCACACAGAAGTTGTACGTAAGAACATGACACAGTGGTTCTTCAAGATCACTGAATATGCACAGGAACTTTTGGATGACCTCCCGAAGCTCGACTGGCCTGAAAAGACAAAGAAGCTCCAGAAGAACTGGATCGGCAGATCAGAAGGCGCTCAGGTTGCCCTCTATGTCGAAAAGAACGGCGAGCGTCTTACAAATGAAGACGGTTCTCCCATGAAGCTCGAAGTATTCACTACCAGAGTCGATACATTCATGGGTATCACATATGTAGTTATCGCACCTGAGTCAGAGCTCTGCGCTAAGCTTACTACTGACGAGTGCCGTGATGCTGTTGAGGCTTACCGCCAGGCAACAGCAAAGGTAAACGAGATCGACCGTATGTCCACAACGCGTGAGAAGACGGGCGTATTCACAGGCGCTTATGCTATTCATCCTTTGAACGGCAGAAGAGTTCCGATCTGGGCAGCAGATTATGTTGTTGCAGGTTACGGTACAGGCGTTGTCATGGCAGTTCCTTCACACGATGAGAGAGACTATGATTTCGCTCACAAGTACGGCCTCGACATCATCCGCGTTATCCAGCCTGAAAAGGGTGTTGATTCCGATCTTCCTTACTGCGAGAAGAAGGGTTACCTCACAAACTCCGGCGAGTTTGACGGAATGGAGATGCACGATGCACAGAAGGCAATCGTTGCAAAGCTTTCCGAGATCGGCATGGGCGAATGGAAGGTCAACTACAGACTCAGAGACTGGCTCATCTCACGTCAGAGATATTGGGGAACACCTATCCCGATGGTTCACTGCCCTTCATGCGGCGTTGTACCTGTACCCGAAGAAGAGCTTCCTGTTCTTCTCCCCTACGATGTAGAGTTCACACCCGACGGTGAGAGCCCTCTTGCAAAGTGCGAATCATTCATGAACTGCAAGTGCCCCAAGTGCGGCGGCGATGCAAGACGTGACCCTGATACAATGGATACTTTCGTAGACTCTTCCTGGTATCAGTTCAGATACCCTGATAACAAGAACGACAAGGAAATGTTCTCCAAGGATAAGATCAACAAGTTCTGCCCTGTTGACAAGTATGTCGGCGGCGCTGAGCACGCATGCATGCACCTGCTCTATGCAAGATTCTTCACAAAGGCTATGCGTGACATGGGTATGCTCGATTTCGACGAACCTTTCACAAGCCTCGTTCACCAGGGCACTATCCTCGGACCTGACGGCCAGAAGATGAGTAAGTCCAGAGGCAACACAGTTGCACCTGACGACTACATCAGCAAGTACGGTTCAGACGTATTCAGAACATACTTAGGATTCGGCTTCGCATATATCGAGGGCGGTCCTTGGGCAGATTCAGGACTCCAGGCTATCGTTAAGTTCTTCAGAAGAATTGAAACATGCGTTGCAGACTGCGCAGGCGCAACATCTTCTTCTGTTCCCGCTAAGGCTGACATGACAGCTGCAGATAAGGAACTCAACTACGCTATCAACTACGCTATCAAGAGTTCTACAGCTGATATCGAGAAGTTCCAGTTCAATACTCCTATCGCACGTATGATGGAGCTCTTGAACGCTATCACTAAGTACAGTCAGGACGTAACAGCTAAGCCTGAGTTCAAGCGTTATGCAACAGAGAAGCTCGTACTCATGCTCGCACCCTTCGCTCCTCACTTCACAGAAGAACTCTGGTGCGAAGTATTGGGCAACGGTTATTCCGTATACAACCAGAAGTGGCCTGAGTGCGATGAATCCGCTCTCGTTAAGGATGAGATCGAGATCGCAGTCCAGATCAACGGTAAGGTTCAGTTCAAGGTCAACATCCCTGCTGAAGCTGACCAGGCCGCAGTCGAAGCAATCGTTAACGCAGACGAGAGACTCGCAGGTGCATTAAACGGCAGATCGATCGTTAAGTTCATCTACGTTAAGGGCAGGATCGCCAACATCGTTGCGAAGTAATCTTCGAAAAACAAAAGCAAAATTAAAGGGTTATCTCAGATAAAGAGGTAACCCTTTTTGTATTAAACTTTTTCGATAACGATCACTTATCGTACTGTTTCGTTACGAGCCTTGCCTCAAACTCTTCTTTGGGCAGCGGCTTATCGTAGTAATATCCCTGAGCGATATCACATCCGTACTTTTTCATGATCTTGATCTGATACTCGGTCTCAACGCCTTCTGCGATACAATCGAACCCAAGGCTCTTTGCCATCAGAACAACGATCTTGAACATGATGCACTTCTCACTGTCAGGCGCATCTCCTTCTTCAGGAACGAAACTCTTGTCGATCTTTATGGTCTTCCACGGAATATCTCTCAAAAGATTCAACGATGAGAATCCGATACCGAAATCGTCAACAGAAGCATAAATGCCCTTTTCGTGGAGTGAAGATACGACACGCTTCAAGTCACTGAATTCAACGTCAGTCGTTGTCTCAGTAAACTCGATCTCAATGGCTTCATGCGGGATCTGATACTTATCGAGGATCTTTTCGATGACGTCAGGGATCTCGAGATTCATGATGTGCTTTCTGGAGAAATTGATCGACATCGGAACGAGTCTTCTGCCCTCACCGCCGTCAAGCCATGCCCTCTGGTTTTTGCAGACCTGTTCAAGCATGTAGAGGTCTAACTTGCAGATATCACTTGTCTGCTCCAATGCCGGTATAAAATCAGCAGGCTGGATGATCTGACCGTTACGGAACCATCTGCAGAGAGCTTCGCCTCCGATTATCTTTCCTGTATTTATATCGACCTTCGGCTGATAGTACGGAATGAATTCCTCGTTAGCAAGAGCGTCCGAGAGCTGCTGCTGGACCTTTGCGAACTTCTGCTTGATCATCATAAGATCATCGGTATAGTAAACGATGTGGCTTCTGCCGCCGTTTTGCGCAACGCGGTAAGCATTGATGATCTTGCCCATGATGTCACCGGGATTTTCAGGCAGGAAACCTTCCGGAGGAACAAAGATACCGGCGCTGGTAGGCACCTTGACTTTGCTGGTCTCATCTACTCTGATAACTGTCTCGAAAAGATAATCGGCAACTTCTTTAGCTTTTTCTTTGGGACCTAAGGCAACAAAGTTATCACCGCCAAGTCTTACGACCAGGCTGTTCTCGCCAAGAATGTTTTTGAGGTTATCGTAATGGTTCTTGATGATAACATCGCCCATTTCCCTGCCGAATTCCTGGTTGATGATAGAGAAATGTCTTAAGTTGTATCTTACAGCCATCATGCTGCCGAAAGTTTTCTCTTTTACGATCTTATCCAATTCACGGTTAAGCGTCCTCAGATTGGGGTATCCGCTCTCATCGTAATAAGCGAGCTCATAAACGATATCCTTCAGTCTGTTACGGCTGACAAAGCTTACTACCGTTCTCATAACGAGTTCGACTTTATTGAGTTCTTCAGGACTTAACGGCTCCTCGTCGTTAGCCATATAAACCGTGCAGACAGCACTGGACATAACGCTCGTTACGGCTCTTATTGTCAGGACCTCATATCCCTCGACATGGTTATCAAAAGGAATATAGACGTCACCCTTACCCATCGCCTCTTCCCTGGCATTACGGTAGACTTTCGTGATTCCCTTGCTCAGTCTGAACATCTTGCCGATCTTGCCTAAAAGCTGCTGGATAAGATCGACATCGAGCTTATCGAAGTTGACCATCTCTGATAAGAGCTGCTCGTAGAGCTCATAGAACCTTACGAACGAATAGCTCTCTATTGCCATCGCATCTTCGTTTACAGGCTGGTCTTTGAATCGCTTCTTGTTCGCGTACATCAGGTTATCGGCGCGCTCGAAAACATCCTGGACATTAAGATCTTTTTCCGGAAAATATTCCGACATTCCATAAGCTAAAGTGACGAGACCGTTTCTCTTGTTTTCGACCTGAATGTTATAGAAGCGCTTTAAAAGGTCCTGTCTGTTTTCATAGTCGTGTCCTCTTAAGATGATAACGAACTCATCGCCGCCGATACGGTAAACAGGGCTGTGGTCGAACACGTCACAGATGATCTTGCAGGCATCCTTGATATACTCGTCGCCCGCACTGTGGCCCTGCTCGTCATTGACCTGCTTAAGGCCGTTGATATCACAGACCGCAATAGCGAATTCGAGATCTTCTGTCTCGTTTGCTATCTGATCGTCGATCGCAGACTCTACCGAAACATAGGCATGCTTATTCTTGACATTGGTCAGGGCATCCTTGTTAGCCAGATCCATGGCAGAACCGATCTTGGCTTCGAACTCTAATTCTCTTCTCTTTGTCTCGTCAACATTTTCGAGTGCGACTATGATGTGTTTTTCATCCTTTTCAAGACGCAGGATGACAAGAGATACATACTGCGGACGCCCGTCGAGATTCAGCCTGTAATGCAGGTACATCTTATTCGAATGTTCAAGCTGTCCGAGGATATATTCCTTGTTAATCGCTTCCTGCATCATGGGATAGTCTTCTTCGTAGATATCGCGCTTCATATTGCGCTGTGAATCAGCGAAAAAGTCATCGCCCCTGTTGCCCACTTCGAGCTTTGTATATTTGTCGCTGGAACTGAATTCGTAGTACTCGTTCGTCTCAACGTTTACACGGTAAATAACTTCATATCTGGAAGCCAGAGCCATTGCAACGTGGTTAAAACGCTCGTTTTCTTCGATGATCGACTGCTCGCGTTTCATCTGAGCATCAATATTAAGGACACCGACAACGATGTGAGTAGGATCGTTTTTCGGAATGACTGCATTTAATGAGACGTACTTGATTCCTTCGCCCAGTTGCTGCCTGTATGTAAGGGCAACAGTACCGGTCGCTTTAAGATTTGTAAGAAGGTTCTTTTTATCAAGTCTGTTCAGGACATAATCGATGTCATCTTTAAAGATGTATTTCTTAACATCAGAGATAGTATCGGTAAAGAAATCCGTTCCCTGGCGCGTAGTGCCAAGCTGTGCATATACTTCGCTTGCACTGTATGTCGTATATTTATTGCTGTTGATATTTATGTAATAGATGACTTCGTAACGGCTCGCAAGGGCTCCGGCAATACGGCTGTACGTGAGCATCTTCTCTTCGTTCGAAAGTTCTCTTCTTCTTTGTTCGTCAACATTCCTGACACCGATAATGACCATGTCATCAGCGCCTTTGATCGTCTTAAGAGAATAATGGCGGGGCTCGCCGTTAATAACCAGTCTGTAATTGAGCGAAAATGATTTTCCGTTCTTAAGTACTTCTGTTACTGTTTCTTTTCTGAAAGACTCAAGAAAGCGCTCCTGGTCATCCGGATAGACCAGTTCATGGCAATTCTTGATTACAGCCTTATAGAAGTTCTCACCCTGGTCTCTGACTGTAAGTTTCTTATGCTCAACGTCAGTTACATATTCAACATAGCTGTCATCAGCAGAATTAATTACATAAATGCTCTCATAGTCCTTCGCGAGCGCTGAAGCGAGCTCGTCGAAAGTAAGGGCTCTTTTAGAGTTATCGCTATTCATAACGCTCCCTCCAAAAATAAAATATCCCTTATATTTTACTATGGAAAGCGGTCTATGTGTTAAACATATGTAAAAAATAGGTGATAAATGCAAAAATTGTCAATTGCTACAATTTTTGAAGTAGACCTCTATCAAACCTTTCAAAATCAACTCCATGTCACAGATAACCTTATGTCTGCACAAAGGAGTGACAATAGAAGCATATCTTCCGGTAGCTACGATAACGCATTTATCGCCGTATTCTTCCTCGATCCTGTCGATCATGCCGTCTATCAGCGCGGCATTCTGGCATATCAAACCGCTCTTCATGCTGTCTACCGTATTTGTTCCTATTACCTTCTTAGGCGTCTCAAACGCGACGTTCGGGAGCTGGGATGTCTTGCTGCTCAATGCTTCTGCGGCAATCCCCATGCCTGCGCCTATAGATGTTCCGAGGAAAGTCTTTTCGCTGTCGATGAGCGAAAATGCCGTTGCTGTGCCCATATAGATATTGATCTGGGGGACACCATACTCCTTAATACCTGCAACAGCTGAAACAACAAGGTCACTGCCTAACTGGGCAGGATTATCTATCTTGATCTTAAGGCCTGTCTTAACGCCCGGGCCCACAACGACCGGAGTGACTTGAGCAAACCTCTCGATTGCGATCTTTATCGTTCCCGTAACGGAAGGAACAACGGAAGAAACTATGGCACCTTCGATCTGATCGAAAGAAGCGCCGTTAAACTCCAATGCCGACTTAATAAGCGAAGCATATTCCAGATCCGTATAGGACCTGTCAGTCGATAAGAGTTCTTTAAAAAGGATCTTACGGTCTTCAAAACAACCTAAAAGGATATGTGTGTTTCCGATGTCGATTGCAAGTACCATAGTTCTTCCCTCCTGTTAATCTTCGATGAGCTTAGCCTTGAAAAGCGCAGTTCCTACAGCGCCTGTAACGATGAATGAAGCAATAGCCTCAAGAACAGCATTGATTCCTACGATTGCAGCAAAGAGCGCAAAGAACGTGAGCTCGGCACTGAGTCCTGTAGCCTCACTTACTACTGCCTTACCGAAAAGAAGGATCAGGGCACTTACAAAAAATACAGTGTTGAAAAGTGCAGCCGAAAGGCCCGTCAGAGAAGATCTGACCAGAACGTTCTTAGTCAACTTGGTAATGAGCTTGTAGATAAAGCCTGCGCATAAACCTGCCAGTGCTCTGCATACGACACACATGACGAATGTAAAGAACACATTCTTGGATGCCAGATATGTTCCGAAAGCATCCATTCCGAAGCACTGTACAAAGCTCGTAATGCCGAATACCGTTCCCAAAGCCGCACCGGCCCAGGGACCCTTGGCAAGACTGCCGACTGCAACGGGGATCATGAGAAATGAGATGGAGACAACTCCGACTCTGAGATATCCTACGGGTGTGAAAGCCATTAAGATGATAAGTCCCGTAAGGATGCCAAGAAGCGCTATGGTCTTGGTCTTTGAACTGCGATTTTGCTTTGACATAACAAAATCCTCCTTTAAGTTATTATTCCTCTTGCGAGGATACAATTACGCGGCTTCTTTGCTGACTTTAAAGACCCTCCGTCAGATTCCATACGGATATCTGCGTTAATAAGGCATCTTAACATAAAGAAAGCTTTCAGCCGATTGGGATTATACTACAAGGTCCCTGAGTCATTCAAACCCAGGGACCTTTTTTCATTCATATGAACAAAACCGTTTCTGATCAGGCTTCAGACTTTATCTCCTCTGTACGGTAGATCAGCTTAACTTCACCATCCATATCATCACTGATTCCGGAGAAACTCTTATACTTTTTCGATACATCGACAGTGGCCTTCAAACGGTCTAAAGTATTGCCAATATCACCGTCAACGAGGTCTACAATCTTGCTTATGCCCTCTTTATTAAGCTTATCCAGACCGTCAGAAAGCTTCATGGAACCGTCCTTAAGTTTCGACACACCGTCAACCAGGGCAGGAACACCGTCTTTTATCTTAAGCGCGCCATCGTAGAGCTGGGCTGAACCACTCTTAAGCTTCTCAGTTCCGGCTTTAAGTTCCGTTGCTCCTGATGACAGTTTTGATGCGCCCTTGGCTGCTGAATCTACTCCGTCAGTATATGCAATAACACCAAGATAAAATGCATTGAAACTGTCAAGAGAGGTCTTAACTGAAATGATCTGCTTTGATCCTTCGGAAGCTTCTTTGAGCTTATTCTGCACAGCATCTGATGCCATGTTATCGGCAATTGCCTTTTTGATCTGAATCTCAACATTGTCAGAGATTGTCTTTTTGACAGCGTCAGACTTCATCTGATCCTCAACTGCAGCATCGATAGCAGAAACGGTCTCATCTGCGGACATCATTTCTTTGACCATGCCGTCGATCTTTGCCGTGATCTCATCAGATGACATCTTAGCTTCGATAGCAGCATCGATCTGAGATTGTACTTCTTCAGTTATATTACCTGCTTCAACTGCAGCATCGTATTCTTCCTTGCTCATTCCCAAAGAAGCTTCGATAACGCCTGCCGTAACCTGGGTTCTTATGCCGGCTTCCACACCTGAAGCAACTTTCTCTTTTGTTGCCTGTGTAACTTTTGTTTTAACCTGGTCTTCAACAGTCTCCGTTACCTTTTCAGTGATCTTATCCCTGTTGGCTTCGACCGCCTTGCTTACAGAATCAAGGGCCTGGTTATAAACATTCGTCTCATCTAAAGAATCGATAACCTTATTCAGCACCTGTGAATAATTGGAGATAGTGAGCTTCGGGATTGATATTCCGGCTGCCTGTATCTGCTTTGTTGCAGTATCAAGAAGCGAATTGAATACCTGCTTTGCTCCGCCTGTAAGATCATCGCTCTTTGAAGATAAAGTATTGAGGCCATTTGAAAGCTCGCTTATACCGGACTTGATCTTCCCTGTACCGTCATCAAGCGATGCTGCGCCGTCTCTTAACTCTTTTGCTCCCTCAGCAAGCTTATCGATGCCGTCAACAAGTTCTTTGGATTTACTGAGCAAAGTATCCAATCCGCCATAAAGCTTTGAAGAACCGTCTAAAAGCTTATCCATTGCATCTGTGAGGCTATTCATCGAATCTCTGACTTCGTCTTCATTGAGCTTATCTGCATCAAGCTCATTGAAAAGATCGTTAGTCGCGATGGTTACTGTCATACCAAGGCTGAAATCTTTAACATCCGCTGTGATCTCGACATAATCAGGAATCTCGAGCTTATCTTTGCTGATAGCAAGATTATCCTGAAGGCCGGGGAATGCAAGGCCTGCTACAACAGTCCTTGTTCCGTCATTTACCACCTTGCCGTTCGTGACTTCCACATTGCTGAACTTATCGTCATCCAGTTCGATTCCGGTAAGCATTGCAAAAGGCACATATATTTTCTCTTTCTTTCCGCCGATATCGACCATCTCATACTGGTTGTTCTTATAGTCGAATCTGATAGTTACCCTGCCGCTCTTTCCTGCAATCTCTTTTGCTGACATGGTCTTACCGTCAAGCTTATATGAAACGCTGACATCAACAGGGAGTGCTTTCGCCGTGCTTCCCTGATAGTAGATATCGTTACCTTCGGCATCCCACACTTTCATGTGATCTCCGTTTATAGAATACGTTTCGTTGCCTTTAACATTCTTGATGTCGGTAAGTTTTGTATCGTCGATGATCTCATTATCGGCTTTTGCATTCTTTATCCAATCGCTGACGATTACTTTTTTGACTGTTCCGTCAGAATTAGCGAGAACATAAACAGTCTCATCCTTAATGTTAACATCTGCTGTCTTTGAAGGTGTTTTCACATCTTCCTGAACAGGTTCACTTACCTCAGGTTCCAATAAAGGTTCCTCATCTCTTGTCTTGGCATAGCATATTCCTGCTACACCGAAACATACCGATAAACAAACACCAAGAGCTACCGCTTTTTCAGCCAACTTATCCATGAATTAATGCCTCCTTAGCTTTTTTAACACTGTTGATATGAGTCATTCCGACCGTCGTTTTGCATATGACGCCGTCAAAGAGCATGAACATTGCAGGCAAAACAAAGATTACGAGCAGCATGCTTATAACCGCGCCTCTTGCCATCAGCATGCACATCGAGCTGATCATCTCGATGTCGGAATACAAGGCTACTCCGAACGTTGCTGCGAAAAGTCCCATTCCCGATACGATGATCGAAGGTATCGATGTATAAAGCGCAGTCCAGACAGACTCCTTTTTGTCATGTCCTGCGATCCTTTCGGTCTTGTATCTTGTCGTCATTAAGATCGCATAGTCGACAGTCGCACCGAGCTGGATCGTGCTGATGCAGATAGGGGTAATAAATGCCATGCTCTGTCCCAGATAATGCGGAAGTCCAAGATTGATGAATATTCCGAGCTCGATGACGGAAATCAGGATCAAAGGCAGAGAAATACTCTTTTCGACAAACAGGATGATCAGGAAAATTGCAAGGACTGAAACTGCAGTTACGACCTTGAAGTCGCGGTCAGTAGTCTCGATCATATCCTTTGTGCAAGGGCCCTCGCCAATGACCAGTCCATTGCTGTCGTATTTCTTTACTATTCCGTTGATAACATCGATCTGGCTGTTGATCTCATCAGTCGCTACGCCGTATTCGGAGCCTATCAGCATCAACTCCCAATTCTCGCTCTTAAGCGCTGATGTTAGCCTGTCAGGAATCAGATCTTCCGGTATTCTTGATCCTATGAGCGACTCCAGGCTCAGCACATACTTAACACCATTAACGCTCTTTATCTGTTCTGTCATGGAACGCACACTGTCAGCTTCCAGATCGGATCTTACGAGAACCATGTGCGTTGCGCCCACACCATACTCTTCATTGAGCTTTGTCGTGGATATGATGTAATTCATATCTTCCGGCAGTGTCTCTGCTATGTTGTAATAGACTTCTTTGTTCGCTTTTCTATAACCATAGTAAGCAGGTGTGATAAGGACCGCAAAGATTATCAGGAATACCGGGAAGATCTTGATCAGCTTTTTCGAAAAAGACTTCGAATCAGGAATAAGCGATCTGTGTCTTGTCTTTTGAAGGGGCTTATCGAAAATAAGGATCAGAGACGGCAGCAAAGTTACGCAGCCTATAACTCCGAGGACAACACCCTTAGCCATTACAATACCCAAGTCTCTTCCCAATGTGAAAGTCATGAAGCACAATGCTACAAAGCCCGCTATAGTAGTGACGGAACTTCCTACAACGCTTGTAAGAGTTTTCCTGATAGCAAGAGCCATAGCTTCCTTGTGATCGTCATTAGTCGCAAGCTCCTCGTTATAGCTGTGCCAGAGGAATATCGAGTAGTCCATTGTAACTGCCAGCTGCAAGACTGCGGACAATGCTTTTGTGATATAAGAAATCTCTCCAAGAAAATAGTTTGATCCCAGATTCATCAATATCATCGCACCGATAGATGCCAGGAACACAAAAGGCACGAGCCAGCTGTCCAGGAAAAGAAGCATTGCAACGCATGATAGTGCAACAGCAAGACCTACATAAATAGGCTCTTCTTTTTCGCACAGATCCTTAAGATCGACAACGAGCGCTGTCATGCCGGATATAAAGCACTGCTCTCCGCAGACCTTTCTTATCTCCTTAACAGCACTCATCGTGCGGTCATCAGACGTGCCGGTGTCAAAGAATACAGCCATCATCGTTGAGTTCCCGCTGTTAAACGCTTTATAAATGTCTTCAGGCAGAAATTCTTTCGGCATGGAAAGATCAGCGACAGAATCGTACCAGAGAACAGTGTCGACATGTTCGATCTTTTCGACTTTTTCTTTAAGGGCAGCTACATCCTTATCAGGCATATTTTCGAAAATAAGGAACGTAAAAGCGCCCTTGTTGAAGTCTTTGAGCAGTTCATTCTGGCCCTTTACCGTCTCCATGTCTGAAGGCAGATAAGTGAGCATGTCGTAATTGACTCTGGTCTTTACCATGCCGATAACTGACGGCACCATGAGGATCAAAGCCAGTATCAGTATTGCAATACGGCTTTTAACAACTCCCCTTGAAAACTTCATTTTTATATACTTCCTTTCAATAGTTTTCCATATCAGCCAGTTCTGATCTCTGGTTCTTTACGATCTTTACCATGCTTAAAGCAACACTTATGTTAAGAAGCCCCTCAATAAGAAAAGCTATGCCGGTTATCATTACCATGATGTTCATGGCTTCAGCCGGCCTTCCAACGAGAAGGATCCCCATGATCCCTGCTATGCATGAAAAGAGCGCTGTAAGCCACCACTCTCTTATGCCGAACCTCTTTGCTTCAAGAGAGATACCGATCTTGAAAAGAGAGTTAATGATGACGCATACGCCGCCTGTTATGCTTACAAAGCTCATGACATCGCCGGGTTTAAATATTGTGATGACTCCTAAGATGATAAGAAGGATCCCGAACTGAAGATCATACTGGAAAGCCAGTCTGAACAGATCTTTTGAGAAATAACCGATAAGCTTTATAACTCCGAAAACGATCATTGAGAGTCCTGCGAAAAGGCCGACTGCTTCAACAGAAATACCAGGCTTTAACAGCATTAAGATGCCTGCAACGCAGAATAAAACGGACATAAAGATATATCCGTATTTCGCTATCCTGATCGATGTAACTGAACGTGTATGCATCATCATTCCTCCTTTTCATCCAAAGGATACCCATGAGAGGAAATGATTAACACGGACAATACCTGCGCCCGTGAATAAAAATTAGGCACGGGACGTCCCGTGCCTAAAGAGTTGATTTTATATTTGATTATTAATCCTGGAGTCCCTTTGCAATTTCCGGTGCAAGGTCTTTTCGCATTACAAGGATCTTTCTGAATTCCTGTGCATATTCTTCTTTCATACCCTTATTGAGCCACTCTATTACAAGGCCAAAGCATACACACTTATAGTAATCTGTCAGATTCTGTCTGCTGCTTTCGCCGATATTTGTCCCGGAAACCGCCATCTCAATATAGCTCCGTACAAGATACTCGCTGACTTCCATAAGATAGTTCTCGAACATCTCTCTGTTAACAGACTTAAATATATGCATGATCGCGCGTTTATGCTGCGAAGCAAACTCGATCAGCGCATCATAACACTCTACGATCGATTTTACGGATGGATACTTTTTGATTATTCCTTCAGCATCTTCTTTAACTATCTCTTCGATGAGGTCAGGAAGATCGTGATAATGATAATAGAACGAATTACGGTTGATGCCGCACTTTTCGACAATATCCTTTATCGTAATATCTGACAGAGGATGTTCTTCCAAAAGTTCTACAAATGTTTCTTTTATAGCCTTTTTCGTAAAGTTAGCCATCTTGTTTTACTCCCATGACCTGACCATAAGAAGGACTTCTTTAGAAGTTACACGGAGCATGCCCTCGCTTATCATACCTTCAACATCGTCAAATCCGTCAGCGCTTTTATCGTCCGAAGAAACAACAGTACATTTTCCGGGTTTAACAGGTGTGACAAAAGGAATATGTCCGGCAAAGACTGCCAGGTCTCCTTCTGCTCCGCGCAGATAAAGGCCCGCTACATCTTTGTCCATGACTGTTCCTTCCGGAGTCAGTATCTTGAGTCTGAATTTCTCCATTTAAGCTGCTTACTCCATCATCAGTTATTTTTCGCTGCAGCTTTTGCAACTGCTTCATCGATGGTTCCGACAAAGAGGAATGCCGATTCGGGCAGGTCATCGTGCTTTCCTTCGATGATCTCCCTAAAGCCCCTGATCGTCTCTGAAAGCGGTACATATGTACCTTCGATTCCCGTGAATTTCTCGGAAACGTGGAAAGGCTGGGATAAGAATCTCTGTATCTTACGTGCACGCTCAACCAGGATCTTATCCTCGTCAGAAAGCTCATCAAGGCCCATGATAGCGATGATATCCATAAGCTCTGTATAACGCTGGATTATGCGCTGTACTTCTTTTGCAGTCTCATAATGCTCGCGTCCTACTACTTCGGGCGACAGGATACGGCTGGTGGATTCCAGAGGATCTACAGCAGGATAGATACCCTGTGATGCAATATTTCTGGACAGAACCGTAGTTGCATCAAGATGCGCGAAAGTCGTAGCAGGAGCAGGGTCAGTAAGGTCGTCTGCAGGGACGTATACAGCCTGGATCGAAGTGATGGAACCATTTACTGTAGAAGTGATCCTCTCCTGCAGAGCGCCCATCTCGTTTGCGAGCGTAGGCTGATATCCTACTGCGGAAGGCATTCTTCCGAGGAGTGCCGATACTTCAGATCCAGCCTGTGTGAATCTGAAGATGTTGTCGATGAAAAGTAGCACGTCCTGACCTTCCCTGTCACGGAAATATTCTGCCATCGTAAGTCCGGACAAAGCGACACGCATTCTTGCTCCCGGCGGTTCGTTCATCTGACCGTATACCAAGGCTGTCTTATCGAGAACTCCGGACTGCTTCATCTCGTTATAGAGGTCGTTTCCTTCACGCGTTCTCTCACCTACGCCTGTAAATACTGACAAGCCGCCGTGCTCTTTAGCGACGTTGTTGATAAGCTCCATGATAAGGACTGTCTTACCTACTCCGGCGCCTCCGAAAAGGCCGATCTTACCACCCTTTGAATAAGGGCAGAGCAGATCGATTACCTTGATACCTGTCTCAAGGATCTCCTTGTTGGAAGAAAGTGTTGCATATTCAGGAGCCGGTCTGTGGATATCCCATCTCTCGGCACCTTCCGGAGAAGGCTTAAGGTCTGTAGGCTCACCGAGGACATTGAAGATTCTTCCTAAAGTCGCTCTTCCTACAGGTACGGATATCGGTTTTCCGGTATCAACAGCTTCGGCATCACGGCCCAAACCGTCAGTAGAAGACATCGCAATGCATCTTGCCGTGCTGTCACCAATGTGCTGGGCGACCTCTACAACAAGTCTTTTTGAACCAATCTTAAGTTCAAGAGCATTGTTTATCGGAGGAAGGTGTCCTTCCTCAAATCTGACGTCGACTACCGGTCCCATTACCTGGGCGACAGTTCCGATATTTCTTTTCTCCATATTTAACCTCCTACTTTCCTGCACCGGACACGATCTCGGTTATCTCCTGAGTGATCGTGCTCTGGCGGGCGCGGTTATATTCAAGTTTCAGATTATCGATCATCTGTTGTGCATTCTTTTTTGCACTGTCCATGGCCATTCTTCTGGCTGCCACTTCGCATGCAAAGCTCTCTTTTACAAGAGCATAGAGTTTGCAGGCAAAATACTCGGGAACGAGTTCTTCCAAAAGGACATCGGGCGCAGGTTCCAATATGCCGCCCAATTCTTTGGCTCCTTCCTCTTTTACGAGAGGCAGAAGCTGGAACACGCGGGGTTCCTGGCTCATTATCGAGACATACCTGTTATAAACGACAAGCACTCTGTCGATCTTACCTTCGAGGAAATCCTTACAGCAGGTCCCGGCCTCTTCTAAAGCTTCCTCATAAGAATAGTGCTCTGAAGACAGGTAGCCTTCTTCCTCTGTTTCTTCATTCTCATCTTCAGTATCAGCCTGGTGGTATTTGTCGTAAGACCTCTTTCCGATAGGCTTTATCTCATAAGCATCCATTGTTCTTATGGTCCTGAAAATGTTGGCGTTATAGCCTCCGCAAAGGCCTCTGTCGCCTGCTATAACGATAAGGCGCGTTTTCAACGGCTCTTCCTGAGCCTTAATGTCAGCCTCATCTTCAGTATTCTCAGTTGCTTTCTTTACGAGACCGAAATACGGACTTTTACGGCATTCCGGGCTTGCAGCAAGAGCCATCGTTATCTCCGAGATCCCGTCAGAAAACTCACGGCTCGCATACATTGAATCGCATGCGCGCTTGATCTTCGAAGATGCGACAAGACCCATCGCACCTGTAAGATGCAATGTAGAGTCAAAACTCTTTATCCTTGTCCTTAATGACTTTATATCCTTAGCCATGATTACTTCTTCTTCATCTTATCGAGAACTTTTTTGAGTTCTTCTTCATCTTCTTTATCCCAGGAGCCTTTTTCGATCCTGCGCATCCACTCCTTGTGCTCGTGATCGAGTTTTTCATAGAGTTTTTCCTGATAACCCCTGATCTCACTTATCTCATATTCATTGAGATAACCGTTGATAACTGCATAGATAATGCCGACCTGTCCGCCGACCGGAACAGGTGCGTTACGGTCCTGCTTCAATACTTCAACGATTCTTTCTCCCAAATGGAGTCTTGCTCTGGTATCAGCATCGAGATCTGATCCGAACTGCGCGAAAGCCTGAAGCTCCCTGTACTGCGAATAAAGGAGCTTTAATTCGCCGGATACTTTCTTCATGGCTTTTACCTGTGCCGAACCTCCGACTCTGGATACTGAGATACCCGGGTTTATAGCAGGGATGATACCGTTGTGGAACATCTCGGTCTCAAGGAAGATCTGTCCGTCCGTGATCGAGATGACGTTTGTCGGAATGTATGCGGATACGTCGCCTGCCTGTGTCTCAACGATAGGAAGCGCTGTGATCGAACCGCCTCCGAACTCGGGAGATACGCATGCTGCACGTTCAAGGAGTCTTGAATGCAGATAGAATACGTCACCCGGATAAGCTTCTCTTCCCGGCGGTCTCCTGATAAGAAGTGACAGAGCTCTGTATGCTACAGCATGCTTGGAAAGGTCATCGTAAATGATGAGGACATCCTTGCCCTTTTCTCTGAAATACTCTGCCATTGCGCATCCTGAATAAGGCGCAATGTACTGGACAGGTGCACTTTCGGCAGCTGTTGCCGATACTACGATCGTATATGACATCGCACCTTCTCTTACGAGGTCAGAAACCAAAGATACGATCGAAGTCGCCTTCTGTCCTATAGCAACATAGATGCAGATAACATCCTTGTCTTTCTGGTTGATGATTGTATCTATCGCGATCTCTGTCTTACCTGTCTGACGGTCGCCGATGATGAGCTCACGCTGACCTCTTCCGATCGGGATCATGCTGTCGATAGCTTTGATTCCTGTCTGCAAAGGTACGGATACGCTCTGTCTCTCGATGATTCCGGGAGCCTCAGCTTCAACAGGTCTTTTTGCTTCTGCAAAGATTGGTCCCTTACCGTCAATAGGATCTCCCAAAGGATTTACGACACGTCCCAGATAGCTTTCTCCGACAGGGATGGAAAGAACGGTACCTGTACGCTTTACCTTAGTGCCTTCCCTTATGTCATTCTTATCTGTCAGGATAGCGACAGATACAGTATCGTTCTCAAGATTTAAAGCAAGTCCTGCAGAACCGTCCTCAAACTCTAAAAGTTCTGTAGATACGCAGTTCCTAAGGCCGTATACGGAAGCGATTCCGTCTCCGACCAGAACTACCGTACCGACTTCACCCATATCAACACGGCTCTTATAATTTCTAATCTGTTCCTTGAGAATATTACTGATTTCTTCAGGTTTGCTTACCATAATTACGATATCTCTTTCTCTAAGTTTTTCAGGTTCTTTCTGACACTTCCGTCAAAGAACATTCCGTTTGCCGTTACAGTTATTCCGCCCATCAAAGCAGGATTTATCTTATATCTGGGCCTTACGGTCTTGCCCGTTATCTTTTCGAGCTTGGCTACGATCTTTGCCTTCTCTTCGTCAGTAAGCTCTACCGCGCTCGTGATCTCAGCATAAGTGAACTTTTTAAAGTCTTCGTACATATGCTCGAACTCTTTATAGGCGTCGAAAAAAGACCCCATGTCAGCGCGTTCGGTCATTACTGCCAGGAAAGAATAAAGAACGTCATCCACCTTTCCTTCAAAAGCTTCGCGGAGTGCATCCATGCGCTCGCTTTTGGGGATTCCGGGATTCGACAGGAATTCAATATATTCAGGCATCTCTTTAAAGAGCCTTTTCAGACTCCTTATATTGTTACGGATGTCGTCGATATTGCCCGACTCGTATGCCGTCTCAAAAAGCGCCAGAGCATATTCTCTTCCGGTAGTGTTCATTTCGTCTCACCTAATTTGTCGATAGCGTCATCGATAAGATCTCTATGGTCATCCATATTGATCTCACGGCCGATGATCTGCTCGGAGATAACCTGGGAAACATCAACGATTTCCTTCTTGATGGTCTCTCTGGCTTCACGTCTGTCACGTTCGATGTCCGCCTTGGCTTTTCTGATGATCTGGTCAGCCTTTTCGCGCGATTCGTAGAGCATGATCTCATTACGCTCGTTCGCACGATCGACTGCCTCACTGATGATCTCATCAGCTTTCTGATCTGCAGTAGTGATCTTGTCTTCCCAGCCGGCCTTGAGATCATCTGCCTCTTTACGGGCTTTCTCGGCCTTCTTGTACTGTGTCTCGATCTCGTTTTCTCTTTGCGCCTTGATCTTCTTCACAGGCTCAAAGAGGAACTTTTTTAAGATCAGGAACAGGATCACCAGGTTTGCCAGTGATATCACTACCTGCCAGATATTTATCGAAATAATATCCAGATTCTGCATCTTGATTTGGCTCCGTTATCAGTTGCCGACAGCCTGCATCAAAATATCAACGAATCTTCCCGGTGCAACGAAGATCAGAAGGATCGCAATAACCAACGCATAAAGACCTGTTGTCTCAGCAACGGCGCATCCCATAAGCATTGTTGTGGTAACATCGCCTTTGCATTCAGGCTGACGTCCGATTGCTTCGCATGCCTTAGCTACAGCATGACCTTCACCGATACCAGGACCGATACCTGCGATCATGGCGCATCCCGCACCGAGTGCGCATCCGCCAAGAATGATTCCGATAGCAAGTTCTAACATGTTCTAGCCTCCTATATGTTTATAGATAAGTTTTTCTGTTTATGCGCTTTCACGCTTGTTAGCATTCATAACAGCAGCACGTGCCGCTTTGCGTTCTTCACGCTTCTTTTTCCTCGCCGCATATTCTTCGGCAGGGAAACCGCCTGAAATGTATAACATCGTCAGCATCGCAAAGATAAATGCCTGAAGTCCGCCGCTGAAAAGGTCGAAATAAAGTGACAGCACAGCGGGGATACCGATTCTCAGATACGGGAAATCCGCAAGAGCTCCCGGAAGGAATGAGAAGATCGTTTTCGAAAGACCTGAAAGGCCGACAGCCACCAGGAGCGATATGATCGAACCTGACAACACGTTTCCGTAGTGACGGAATGCCATCGACACAGGAGTTGCAAATTCGCTGATGATGTTAAGCGGTGCAAGGAGCGGGACAGGCTGGCCGAAGCTCTTAAGATAGATCCAGGGACCCGCCTTCATCTTGTAGTAAGTGATAAGGAAGAATACCAGGATAGCCCATCCGGCAGTTATATTGATGTCAGACGTCGGCGGGAAAAGACCGATCAGGGATGACAGGCTCGAAAAAGCTGACAATCCCAGAACAGCCGCAACAAAAGGAGCAAAGCCTTCAAAGAATTCGCCCATGTTGGTCTTTACAAGGTTCGTGGTCTTTTCAACGATCCATTCGGCCAAAAGCTGCCTTACTGAAACATTGCGGGTCTTAAGACCTGATGTAAGGAAAAGGCAAAGGAACAGGATCCCCAGCATTACGCACCAGGAATTGACCTGCGATTCGGTTATGGGAAGGTCCTGGATCGGAAGCTTTACCGTAAAGAAGACGTGTGCACCGGTAATGTCGATGCCCTCCGATGCAGGAACGAACAATATCTTGATAACGATCGCAGATACAAAAGATAAGACAGACAGCAAAAGGAAAATGATGCTCATTCTTCATCCCCTCCTGCTGTTTCAGTATTCTCATCAGTTACAACTTCACCGCTCTTAGCCTGCTTTTTCTTATCCTTGTTGAAAACCGCACGGAGATAAACTCCAAATGTCGCAAAGAGCAGGGATATGATCGTGGCAATAACATTAAACACGCTCTGGAATATAAGGGATATTGCCAAAAGGACAATGATCAGGGCAAATCTAATGGCATGGGAAGCCTTCATGATCTCCTTGGCCTTCTTTTCACCGGAAGATACCGCCTTTTGTACGCTGAGGCCCAGGAAAAAGAAATTGAGGACGCCGATAACCCCGCCCAAGAGATTTCCAAAGAGCACGCTCAGATCCCATCTGCCGATGATAAGAAATACTGACTGCATCAGCATGCTTAAGATAAGAGTAACCCCGCCGACAAACAGCGTCTCTTTCTTAACTGTAGGATCTATCTTCATGATCTGGTCCGTATCCCTTTCGCGTCAAAAATTCCTGTACGAATGAAATTATATCACTCGGACACCATCGATTTTTACAGACACGAGGACGCGTTTGCCCAAAATAAGGGCATTAATCTGAGCCTGACTAATGCAACTTTATTAAAAAAATCCGATGGTCAGACAAGTGCTCAGGAAGCAAATACTTTTTTCGTATCTGATTTAGAGGTTTTTGGTATGAAAAAGGTGCTGAAATACTTTTGCTGTACCTAAAACCGCTGTTTCAGGTACGAAATAGGTATATGCTTCCCAACAGTTTATGTCAAATGTAAATCCAGTGCGTAAAACACGCGATTTGCGCACTAAATACTCACTAGAGTGCCTACAGTGCAAAAATAGTGCGCATTTTCCAAAATTTACGCACTGAATTTGCACTGGCACGAAAAAAGCCGCCCGCAAAGTCAAACTCCGAGCCTTATATCAAACCCGACCTCTGAAGAAAGCCCCTGGTCAGGAAGACTTATCTTAACAACAGCCTTTCCTTCCATCCCGATGCTCCTGACATAGACGCCGCCCATGCCGCCGTTGATATCAGCCATAGAAGGACCGAGCACTTCGATTGGGCCTTTTACCTCAACAACAGCCTGTCTGTTGTAAAAAGGCATTACATTGCCGTATTCATCGGTGACCTTGATCCTGATCGCTGCGACATCGTAAGTGGAATCTTCAATAAGCTCATTCGAAGACACATTAACATCCAGGCAAAGCCTGTTCATCGAGGACTTGATAACGGTCTTTACGACTTTTCCGTTTACGATGCCTTCGAATTTGAACTTTGTGGCTTCACCGCCCCAGTTACCAATATATTTGCCAAAGAGAGAATATGCATCGTCGAACTTCATCTTGTATCTAGTCATGGCTTCGACCATGGTGAGCTTCATCTTCGCGGGCATGTTTTCCATTCCGTAAACAGCAGAGAAATTCATCGCGTCTTTAACGATCTTATTCTGCCTGTCGGAAAAGCCTTCCTTCTCCTTCATCTGGTCACCGATATAATCGTCTATCAGCATCGGAGGAGAGATGAGATTCTTGTAAGAAGAATCTTCACGGGTATATTCCTTGATGAAAACATCGTTCTTATACATCTTCACGCTGTCGCAATTAGAGAAGATATAGACTTCTCCCCTGTTTCCTGCAGGATGCTCGCCGATGTCCATGGAAGAACTTACTTCAAGAACAGGCGCTAATTCCTTATTCTGGCTCGCATAAGCATATGCAGCGAGCTTGAAGTTCCTGAACATATCGGTCACGCCGTGATAGCAGACTCTGTCACCTGAACCGAAGTCCTTATGGGTGTTGTAATCGAACATGCACCAGCCGAAAGATCCGCATATATCCTCGTTAGCCATCACACTGTCTAAAACGTTGCAGTGCCTTAATGCGTGCTCCTGCCTGTGAAGTTCCGAATCGAAGACCTTGGTCGGGAACATGTGGCCGTTATACTCACTGATAAAGTAAGGCTTATTCATGTCGGACGTGACATTTTTCTTCTGCTCGCACCCTGCCGTCTTTCCGTTGTGGCTGAAGTCGTTAAATGCATATACGTCTTCTAAGAGCGAACTCTTCTTAAGATATCTGACGCCTGAAGTCTGGCGGTAAGGATCTAATTCGTGCGCTTCCTTATTCGTTCTGGTATAGAGCTCATCACAGTCGACGGATTCATTGATCCTTACGCCCCACAAGACAATTGAAGGGTGATTCCTGTACTGTGAGACCATCTCACGTGTGTTGATCACAGCCTGCTCTTTCCAGGCATCGTCACCGATATTCTGCCAGCCGGGGATCTCGGTAAATACGAGAAGGCCCAGTTCATCGCATCTGTCTATAAAACGATGTGACTGTGGATAGTGCGAAGTCCTTACGGCATTAAGTCCAAGTTCATTCTTAAGGATATCCGCATCCATCTGCTGCATGGACTTCGGCATAGCATATCCGACATAAGGCCAGCACTGATGGCGGTTTAATCCCCTGAGCTTTATCTTTTCGCCGTTTAAGTAGAATCCGTCAGTCTTAAAGACCGCATCCCTGAAACCGAAACGCGTTGTGAATGTATCTTCCTTTTCGCCGTTTCGAAGCGTCATGGTAAGTTCGTAAAGATTAGGATTATCCAAAGTCCAGAGCTCTGCATCAGGCACAGTGATCTCAGCGATCTTCTCACACGGCGCTGCGAAAAGGACTTCGCCTGAACCGGTTTTGGTAATAAGGGCAACGAGCTCGCCATCGCCTGCAACATCAGTCTTTATCCTGACTTTCTTATCAGCACCTGCGAAAACGAAAACATCTTTAATGTGATCCTTCTCTTTTACATCGAGACGAACCTCTCTGTAGATGCCGCCATATGTCATGTAATCGATAACGAATCCGAAAGGCGGAACATTAAGCGATTCACGGCTGTCACACTTAACTGCGATCACATTTTTCCCGCCGAACTTAAGATAAGAAGTGATGTCGGCAGTAAAAGCCGTATAACCGCATGAATGCTTGATCACAGATGTTCCGTTGATAAAGACTTCCGCTTCATGGGCAACAGCATCAAAGGTTATAAATACTTTCCTGCCTTCCCAATCAGAAGGGACATCAATAGACTTCCTGTAGCATGAGACCATCTGGTATACTTCGGCATCAAAATAATTCAACGGAGTAACCTTAACGGTGTGAGGGATCCTCACATTCTCCATCTCCTTTTCGCCTGAATAAGAAGGCATTGTCATTTCTTCTTTAAACTCGGATGACCACAGCCAGTCGTTATTGATGTCGATCTTCATAAAACTTATCTCCGCAAGATTCAGCTGACTTTTTCTATCGTATAGATCCTCGATCCGAAATCGGGATAATATCTCATATTCTCGTTAAAACCGCACGATGCAAATGCACTCCTTAAGTGTACACCGGCATACATCATAGCGTCACCATACATGTTGTGGGATTCGGTTTCCGCATTCATCTTATAGAACTTCGCGATCAGCTTATGAAGGAATCCGTCCTGCTTAACGTGTATTGGAGCAACGTAGTTTACGAGCCCTCCGAAATCACGGAGGTCAAACTTCACTTTGCGCCCTTCCAGGTGATATTTAGTGTCAGGATCAAGTCCCATGGGCTTTAACACGCACCACTGCGCATTAGCGTGAGTCAGGATCTGCATCGTCATGGAAACGGCGCTTGTCTTATCTTTGGATACCACAGTCCAGGATATCTCATTTCCGGGAAGCGGTTCTAATGCGCTTATGCCGGGAGCACCAAGCTCATCTCCGTCGCAGGATCTGGAATCATTAATTGTGGAGCTCCTGTAGAACCTTCCGAACTGCATTACTTCGCGCCACTTCTTATACATCGCTATCTGCGCTGTTACAGCTTCGATATCGTCTTTGCTCATGTCGCAGAGATTGCACTCGTAACCAAGAACGCCAAAGGAAGCAACGTTAAATCTTGTCTCAATAGGCGTCCTTCTTAAGGTCTGATGGTTCGGGCAGTCTGAAACGTGAGCGGTCACCGCAGACATCGGATAACCATAGCTGTAGCCTGTCTGGATCTCGGCTCTGGCCATTGCATCGGAATCATCGCTCGCCCAGATTTGAGGGAAGAAACTTAATATTCCGAGATCGAATCTGTTGCCGCCTGATGCGCACCCTTCGAAAAGGATATCCGGGAACTTCGACGTCAGTTCGCGCATAACGCGGTAAAGACCGAGGATATATCTGTGGCATACTTCGCCCTGTCTGTCAGAAGGAAGCGCCTTCGAAAAAATATCCGTAAAGTTCCTGTTCATATCCCACTTAACATATGAGATATCAGCAGATGAGAAAACATTGCTCATAGCCTTGATGATGTAATCCTGAACTTCAACATTTGCAAGATCCAATACCATCTGGTTGCGGCCTTCGGAATGCTTTTTGCCGGGGATCTCCATCGCCCATTCGGGATGTGCGCGGTAAAGGTCGCTATTGCGGTTGACCATCTCAGGCTCAACCCAGATACCAAACTCAAGGCCTAGTTTGCGCACTTTATCACAAATGCCCTTTATGCCGCGAGGAAGTTTCTTTTTATTCGGATACCAGTCGCCCAGAGAAGACGTGTCATCATTGCGCTCACCAAACCAGCCGTCGTCCATTACAAAGAGTTCGATGCCGACGGATTTTGCTTTTCTGGCAAGACGCAGGAGCTTTCCTTCACTGATCTTGAAGTAAGATGCTTCCCAGGAGTTTAAGAGAACAGGCCGAAGTCTGTCTTTCCACGGACCGCGCAGGATATGCTTTGACACGAAGTCATGCATCTGCCCGCTCATTCCGTTGTACCCCGCAAAGGAATACGTCATGACTGCTTCAGGCGTCAGGAAAGACTCTCCTTTCGATAGATTCCAGGAAAAACCTGTAGGATTGATTCCTGAGAGGAACCTTACTTTTCCAAATGGGCTCTTCTCAACTGATTCATAGTGATTGCCGCTGTACACGAGATTAAATCCGTATACTTCGCCATATTCTTCCGATGCGCCGCGCTTTGAGATCATGACAAAAGGATTTGCACGGTTGGAAGAATTGCCGGTAAAGCTGGAATTAACAAGGCGTGCGGAAGATACGGACATGTCGGTCCTCTTCATCTCCCTTGCCCATGCGCCGGTAAATGTGCTGAACACATAATTGCCCGGATCAAAATCTATCTGGCAGCTCATGATCTTTTCGATCTTAACATCAGCCTCGCCGTCATTTATAAGGCGCGCTGATCTCGTGATGACATCAGTATTTGAATAAACGGTATAGATGAGTTCTAAAGTCAGACCATTATCCTTATCTTTCAGCGTAAGGGTAATAACTTCGGCATCTTCGCCGTAAGATGTGGGAAGACCTTCGGTACCGCCGTCTCTGCCCTGGCTTTTTTCGAACTTTTCGAAAAGGAAATCAGAAGTCCTGCTCCCGTCGGGATTTACCACTTCGATAAATGCTTCCCTGAGGTCTCCCTTGCCGTAAGAACTCATCTCAAGACGCATGTCGTCCAAAGAAAAGTTACCTGCTTTTTCAGAATATACAGAAGTCGTTCCCGGAGCAAATTCATGCTGCTCGGTAAGTCCGTCTTCGTCATCCATACGGATCTTGCGGCCGTAATAAAGGTGCTCAATATGGCCCGTATCCAAAACCTTCATGGCATATGTCGTATGAAGGGTATCAAGGATAAACAGCGGGACTTTTTCTCCTTTTACAGTGATCATATAAGTCAGCTCCTTGATTTGAGTTCCTTAGTGATTTCATCAAGCTTCTTATCTGTCAGAATATACTTTGCCTTGAATATAAGCAATGCAATTACGAGGACAAATATAGGTGTCAGTGTCATTACCATTCTGAGTCCGAATACGGCGCTCGTATCGATCGTCTCAACAACGTTATTCTTAATGCTTGAGACTTTCTCCAGAAGAACGCTTAAGTTCATTTCAGTATTGCTCTGCTCCTGGATCTTGAAGATCGTAAGGCATACGGAAGCAACCAATGCTGCAATACCTGAAGCGAGCTTAACTACGAATGTCTGCATGGAGAAGATGACTGACTCGTCTCTTCTGCCGTTCTTAAGTTCACCATAGTCGCATGTGTTAGCGAGGAATATCGTGCAGATAACGTTCAGGATACCTACAGCGCCCATGATAAAGAAGCCGGGTACGAAGAACGGATATACGCTCTTTGTTCCGAGAAGCGATAAAGCGAGAAGGATAATGTATCCGCCGATCGCAGCAAACACGCCGACATAGAAGATCTTGATCGTGTCGAATACTTTTCTTAAGAGCGGGAAAAAGAGCATCATCGCAAGGATCTGCATTGCGCCGGCAAATGTGTTGAACAGCGTGTAATTGCCCTGCCAGTTGGAACCTGCGAGGTCGTACTTGAAAAAGTAGATCAAAAGGTTTGACGTGATATATGTTGCAGTGTTAAACAGAACGATAGTGATAACTACTGTCATCGCCTGGTCGTTGCCCAAAAGTGCTTTAAACATCTGCTTAACAGAAGGTGTCTGCATATCAACAGAAGACTTCTCCTTGATGCAGAGACAGGTGATGCCGATGAAGACGATAAAGAGGATGCCGACGATAAGTGAGAAATACTTAAAACCGACTCTCTCAACTTCCAGAGTGGAATTCATCGTAAGAGTTGCTTTAACGGAATCGCTTCCGCTTATCTTGTTATAAGAATCAGAATCGACATAGAATACGAGACCTGCTTCGCCAGAAGTCTCAGAGTCCATAACGAACTCTACTTTGGAAGTTTCGGCATTAATGCCATTTACTGTAAACTCGTATTTTGCGTTGTCGTTATTGAATGAATAAACATCTTCGAAAGCTCTTTCAGAACCTGTGATCGTAACTGATACGTCAGTCTTATCTTCAGCATATTCAATAACATTTGAAGTAGGGTTGCCGTCTTTATCGAGCTCGATAACATAAGTGTTGATCTTTGTATTGTCAGATGAAAACTGCTTGGTGATGTTTGTCGTGCTCTTGGCTGTAAGCGAAGAACCGATTGCAGTAACTGCCATAACGGTGAGAATAGTTACGATGGCAGAACCTACGCCTGCGCAGGAACGTCCGAGAGCCGAGAGTCCTTCTCTTTCCTTACCGCCCTGGGTAAATGCGGGGATCATTGACCAGTAAGGAATATCCATCATGGTATAAGTAACGCCCCAGAGGATATATGTAACTGCCGCATATGCGATAAGACCCTTGCCGTCCAGTGTCGGCGGAGCTGCGAACATGAGGAATAAGATAACGGCATTAGTGATCGTACCGATCAAAAGCCATGGACGGAACTTGCCCCACTTCGTCTTTGTTTTCGCGACGATAACACCCATGATCGGATCGTTAAAAGCATCGAAAACTCTTGCAATGAGAAGGATAAATCCCATTGCGATGGCACTCGTCTTCATGATGTCCTGGAAGTAGTACAGTACATAAGAAGCTGAGAGCATATAGACCATGTCTTTACCTACGGCGCCGATACCGTAAGCAAATTTCTCTTTTCCGGTTAAGCCTTTCTTAGTTTCCATATCTTGTTCTCCTTCCTTATTTCTTCATTCCCATGGCGATCTTTACGACTTCATATGCTCCGTTATAGATCCCAAGCGATTTGTTTCTTACTATGTTTTCGCACATGTCTTTAAGCGTTGTATTGTCATCTTTAAAGAGCCTTATCATCTGCAGTGTGTGAGGTATGTCTCTGCATTCCAGAGTTCCGTCACCGATCTCTGCCGAGTGGATCGCACCCCACTGCTCGTGACCGCCGATGCGCTTGATGAAAAGCTTCGGTACGGGATAGAAAGCGAGCTCTGAAGGCTTTGTTACGAGCACGTCGCAGGATCTCATAAGAAGGTTTGTCGCATATACTGCTTCGAAAATATTCTCGTGGCAGAAAAGATGGATCCCATCGACATCTCCTGTGAGCGCATCTTCGCAGAAGTTCTTTGTCTCTTCCCAGTTATTGAAGTGAGTTTTAGCAATATCTGAGATACACGGAACCATGTTCTTTAAGTCTTCCCAGACGTTCTGGTAGTCGCCGATATTTACATATAAAGCAGCCTTCTTATTATTGATATCAGGCATGAGTTCATTGATTATCGCTGCAAAGATCTCCTTCTGTGCGCCTGCTCCGCCGATAGTAAGAAGGAATCTCATGGGCTTGCCTTCTTCTTTTCTCTTAAGGCGGCGTGCGCAGTCTTCTTCGATATTTGCAACGAGCTCGTGATCGATATAGTGTCCTACATATTTGAGGCTCTCTTCGGGCATCGGATTTAATACCTTATCGCCGTCCATTCCGTTGCAGATCCTGTAGCCCTGGTATGCATAGTGTGTCTGGACTGTGTGGATGCTGCCTTCTGCAAAATGAAGTGCCATCGGCCAGTTATCAGGGATCGCATTTACGACATTTTTCATTCCTGCGTGGATAGCAGCCTGTGCGGGCCAAACGTGTGTTGCGACAACAGGGATATCTTTGGGAACATTCTCATATACGGGTGCCATTAATTCGGCATTCTTTTGATCTGAAGAGTTATATGAGAGTTTTCTGAAGCCTTCGTAATTTAAAGGTTCCCAGACGATCTTATTAAACAGTTTGAACTTCTGTGAAAGTCTCGAACCCATCGAATACAGATCGTTCTGCGCTGAGATTACCTTTGTGCATGTAGTCTGCTTATAGGAATTAAGATCCATCCAGTAAGGAACATAACCCATTGAATTTGCAGCAGACGCAATTGCCATGGAGATCCTGTAGTGGCCAAAGCCCATTCTGATGTTTCCGACGATTATGCCCTTTTCAGGATCGAAACCTCTTGAGACGCCGGGTTCGTCATCACCTACGGCGATATTCTTAACTCCTAAGATGTCACCTATATATGCATTATCAACGACTCTTGCAGAATAATTCTTATCAGAATCATCGCCGAACTTTTTCGCATATTTTTTCTTGGACTTAACAGCCTTCTTGTAAACTGAGTCAGGCTGTACATTATTGAATATGACTTTTGACTTTTCCATCTTGCTCCTCCTTTATGCGGAGATACCGTTTAAGAGAATATCTACTACTTCATTTAAGTAATCGTTATATTTTCTGCCGCTGCCCTTCATTACGTTCTTCTCGAAAAATCTCTCGAGCGAAGCTTCCATCATTATCTTGAAGATCTTAAGGTCAGCATCTTCCCTGATGATCCCTTCTGCCTTGCCCTGCTCTAAAAGCTTGAAAGCAGGTTCCCAGCCGGTCTCAAGTCTCTTTTGAAGTTTCTTATAGACCTTCGGATACTTTTCCTTGAGCGAGTAGAGTTCCTGGAAATTGATGTTTCTGTAGCTTTCAGGCATAGCCGACAGAAACAATCTGATCTTTTCGATCGTTGTATATTCAGTGGAATTAAGGATCTCTTTTTCTCTTATCTTTATATTGTCGAAAACATAATCGACCATCGTCTCAAAGATCTCATCCTTGGATGAGAATTCCTTATAGATGGTCTTCTTGGAGATCTTAAGCTCGTCTGCCACATCGTCCATTGTGAGCTTTAAACCCTTTTTATTAAATACCTGTATAGTACCTTTAAGAATCTTTTCCTGGATCTCGCTAATCATCTCTTGAATTCTCCTTCGGAAACCGGATATGTTTGTTCAGTTTCCACCTAAATAATATCAAGTTGCCTGTAAAAATGGGCGTCTGAGTTTGGAAACTGTTTTTACAAATTTAGTTTCCAAGTCTTGTGTAAAATGCGCATGTGACCTTTTGGGGCTGACACTCTATAATCAAGCTATAAGGTCCACAAGGAGGCTTACTATGCTTGATCTGTCTTCTATAGATTTTAAAGATATATACATTACCGATGAGGCTTCTGCCCTTCAGCCTGACAGATACGCCAATGCCGTTTCTGAATTTAATAAGGCTTTTGAAGGAACTGAACCTGCAGCGGTCTTTTCTGCTCCCGGCAGGACAGAGATCGGCGGAAACCATACAGACCATCAGCACGGTGAAGTCCTGGCAGCTTCCATCAACAAAGATGCGATTGCAGTTGTATCTCCCAGAGATGACAAGATGGTCAATGTCCTCGCCGAAGGCTTTGGCATGACAAACATCGATTTGAATGACCTGTCTCTCCGTGAAGACGAAAAAGGAACTACGCCCGCACTTATCCGCGGCGTTCTCGCAGGATTAAAAGATAACGGTTTTATCTTAGGCGGTTTTGACGCATACATTACAAGCGACGTCCTGATCGGCGCAGGCCTTTCTTCTTCTGCTGCTTTTGAAACACTTATAGGAACTATAGTTTCAGGACTCTATAACGACAGTAAGATCGACCCTGTTACTATTGCCAAGATCGGCCAGTTTGCCGAGAACAGATACTTCGGAAAGCCCTGCGGCCTTATGGACCAGATGGCGTGCTCTGTCGGAAACCTCGTGCACATCGATTTTAACGATACAGATAACCCGGTCGTAGATAAAGTTGATTTCGATTTTTCAAAAACAGATTACGTTCTCTGCATAACTGATACAAAGGGTTCACACGCTGACTTAACAAATGAATATGCGGCAGTCCCTCTTGAGATGAAGAAGATCGCTTCATTACTTGGCTATGAAGTGCTCCGCCCCATTTCCTTCGAAGACATAATCGATAACATCGATATGCTTAGAGATAAGGCCGGCGACAGAGCTGTATTAAGAGCAATTCATTTCGTAAACGAGACATTAAGAGCGCAGGATGAAGCAGAATCATTGAAATCAGGCGACCTGAAAGAATTCTTAAGCCTCGTAAAGCAGTCCGGCGATTCATCTTTTAAGTATCTTCAGAATGTTTATACCAACAGCGACGTAACAGTCCAGAATGTGTCTTTGGCACTCGCCATAAGCGATACCGTATTAAATCCTGATGAAGTATCAAGAGTCCACGGCGGCGGCTTTGCAGGCACCATTCAGGCTTTTGTAAAGAAAGGCAATGCCAAGCGATATAAGAAATACATGGATAAAGTTTTCGGCGACGGCTCATGTGGGATCCTGGCGGTCCGCAAATACGGCGGAATCAGGGTCATCTGACGGAGGTTAATTTATGATCAGCACTTATATAACCGAACTGGTAAATTACGGGATCTCAAACGGTCTCATCGATGAACTCGACAGGGTTTACACAACAAATAAACTGATCGAATTTTTCGGGCTCGATGAATATAACGAGCCTTCTGAAATCACTGAAAAAAGAGATCTTCACCTGATCTTAGAAGACATGATGAACTGGGCTTTTAGAAACGGCATCATGGTAAGCGACACGAATGCCCAAAAGGACCTTTTCGACACGAAGATAATGGGACTTTTAACTCCTCCCCCTTCAGATGTCGTAAGGAAGTTTAATGAGCTCCGCATAAGATCTTCAAAGGCTGCAACAGACTGGTACTACAGCTTTTCAAAAGCGACAAACTATATCCGCACCGACCGTATCGCAAAGGACGTTAAGTGGGTCTCTCCTACCGAGTTCGGCGACATTGATATTACGATCAATCTGAGCAAGCCTGAAAAGGACCCCAGAGACATCGCAGCTGCAGGAAAAGCAAAGAGCACGTCTTATCCCAAGTGCCTTCTCTGCCCTGAGAACGAAGGCTATGCAGGAACGCTTACACATCCTGCAAGACAGAACCACAGGATAATTCCTATCGTTCTTGACGGTGACCAGTACTATCTCCAGTATTCGCCTTATGTCTACTATAACGAGCACTGCATAATCCTCAACCAAAAGCACATCCCGATGGTAATAAACCGTTCGACATTTAAAAAGCTCTTAAGCTTCGTCGAGCAATTCCCTCACTACACTGCAGGATCCAATGCAGACATTCCGATCGTCGGCGGCTCCATCTTAAGCCACGACCATTTCCAGGGCGGGTGCTATACATTCCCTATGGCCCGCGAAGGATTCAGAAAGACATTTACCATCCCGGAATATGGAGATCTTACTGCCGGCATCGTCAATTGGCCGATGTCGGTCGTAAGACTTCAGGGTGACGATATTGAGCGCTTAACAGACTGCGCTGACATGATACTTAAAAAGTGGATCGGCTACACCGACAAAGATGCATTCATCTTTGCCGAAACAGACGGTGTCCGTCACAATGCGATAACCCCTATCGCCAGAAAGAACGCTGAAGGCAGATTTGAATTGGATCTCGTGCTCCGCAACAATATCACGACCGATGAACACCCTATGGGAGTCTACCATCCGCACGCAGAATACCATCACATCAAGAAAGAAAATATCGGTCTTATCGAAGTCATGGGCCTTGCAGTCCTCCCTGCAAGACTCAAGAACGAGATGGCGCTTATGGAAGACGCAATAATCAGTGGGAAGGACATCCGCTCCATCGAAGAGATCGCCAAGCACGCTGACTGGATCGATGAGTGGAAAGATGGTTATGACCTTTCTTCAAAAGATAAGATCCACGAAGCACTCAAAATCGAGATTGGAGAGATCTTCGCAAAGATATTAGGCTGCGCCGGCGTTTACAAAAATGACGAAGCATTTATGAGATTTATCTCGGTTCTCTGATACAATTGGTTATCACGATGCTTTGGCATCAAGGGGGATAATCAATATGAATCACGATATGTCAGTTCCGTGCGAAGACGGGATGATCAACTTAAGAGTCGGCGCCATAATAATGCGCGACGGCAAGTTCCTTATGGTCGGAAACAATATCAGGTCTCAGTATCTTTACTCTGTCGGCGGCAGGATAAAGTTCGGAGAGACAGCTGAAGAAGCAGTCAAAAGAGAAGTTTTCGAAGAGACAGGTTACGAGCTCGAAATAGACCGCCTGGGATTTGTCCACGAGAATTACTTTTACGGCGATGCAAAAACAAACTTCGGCAAACTGATCTATGAGATCTCCTTTTTCTACTACATGAACGTGCCGGATGATTTTGATCCCGAGTGCTTAAGTTCGACAGAAGATGACAGCAAAGAATTCCTGCGTTGGATCACGCCTGACGAACCTGTAAAATACTTTCCCGAATTCTTCAAGGAAGAACTAAAGAAACCGGCGGACAACGTCAAATACTTCATTACAGACGGAAGAAAATAAGCTTTTTATTGCATCTTACCGCCCGTTTTTGCATCTCATCCTGTCATATATTGAACGGGGTTTAAGGCTGTCATATATTCGTCTCAACAACAGATAATTGAGGTGATATTCATGACAGTTTTACTTTTATCTATCCTGGTCATTTCAGAACTCGGATTTATGGTTTTCGAGCTTACCAGGAGCTCGGAGAAAAAAGAATGGACAACAAAGCGCATCATCTTAAGTGCAGCCCAGCTCGTTATATTCTTTTTAATGGTTCTGCTCCCCGGTATCGACACAAGCTTCAGGTTTAAAGGCCTCATCATCATGCTGGTCTTAAGGATCGCTGTATCAGGCATTTTCCTTCTCATAAACCGCAAGAACGCTAAGACAAAGAAAAAGGCCGCAATCGTGCTGGGAGGATTATCAGGCGCAGTACTTATCGCAACATCAACTATCCCCGCATTCCTTTTTACAGATTATGAAGGAAGGCCCACGACTGGACCTTATAAGGTTTTGCAGGCTGACGCTATCCTGATCGACAGATCACGTGTTGAAGAATTTGAAAATGACGGTTCATATAGAGAGGTTCCGGTCTACTTCTTCTATCCCGAAGGAGCAACAGAAAAGATGCCTCTTGTGATCTTCAGCCACGGCGCTTTCGGCTACTATCAGAGCAACGCATCGATGTTTATGGAACTTGCGAGCAACGGCTATGTCGTAGCGAGCATAGAGCATCCTTATCACTCTATTTTCACACACGATTCAACAGGCAAAACGATAATCGCAGACAGTGGATTTCTCAATGATGCAATGACGATAGGTTCGAGCGATGTATCTGAAGCCGAAGTTTTCGAAGTCACATCAAAATGGATGGCTCTAAGGACTGCCGACATGAACTTTGCTATCGATTCATTTAAAGCAAAGGACACAGATTCCTGGTATATCAAAGACGACCAGAAAGACGGTGTATTAACGGCCGTAAGCCTTATCGATACAACGAAGATCGGACTTATCGGCCATTCGATGGGCGGAGCTACGGCTGTCACATGCGGCAGAAGGGATGATATTTCCGCAGCAGTTGACCTTGACGGCACGATGCTTGGCGAGAATCTCGGCATTAACGGAGATGAGATAATCATCAATGAAGAGCCATACCATACTCCCCTTCTGAACTTTCAGAACCAGGAGCACCACGACCAGGCTGTAGAAGCCGAAAAGCAGGGTTATGTCTTTTCAAATAACATCATCCTGAAAAATGCCGATACGGCTTACTGCACATACTTTGCAAACAGCGGCCACATGGACTTTACAGACCTTCCTCTGTTCTCCCCTGTCCTTGCAAAGAACCTGGGTACAGGAGATGTCGACAACGTTGTAATGATCGATACGTTAAATGGACTTGTCGTAAGATTTTTCGATTGCTATCTTAAAGGAGAAGGCAGCTTTAGCGTAAACGAACACTACTGAGGTATCAATGGAAATAACAGTTAAAAAGATCGGTGAATCCGATAAGGAATATATTGAGATCGGGTGTCACAAAAAAGATGAGAGGATCGATGAAATCATCCGCTTCATCAGATCCCGCGAAGGGATCTTAAAAGGAACCAAGGAAGACCGGCAGTACAGCATCGCGCTGCCGGAAATCCTCTATATTGAAGCAGTCGACGAGAAGACGTTTATCTATCTCGAAAAAGACTGCTACGAATCAGGAAGACGCCTTTACGAATTCGACGAAGCGCTCGCTTCAAGAAACTTCGCACGCATCTCAAAATCAGTCGTTGTAAATCTTATGAAGATAACTTCCATCAAGCCGTCATTGAACGGCAGGTTCTCCTGTGTCCTCACCAACGGTGAGCAGGTCATAATCTCCAGAAAATATGTCCCTGACATCAGAGAGAAGCTCAAGGGAGGCGCAGTATGAAAGAACATTTAAGAGCACAGCTCGCAAGCTTTTTTATTTCAGTTACGCTTATAAATCTCGCAATGCTGATCCTGGGTTGCCTTCTTGAACCAGACCTTCAGTTTGGTTACCAGGCTTTTGCATATCCCTTGATCTACGGCGTTATCGGAAGTCTCCCCGGCCTAGTCATGTTCTCGAAAAAGGAACTCACAATGAAGCAGACGATAATAAGAGAGATCATTCAGATGCTTCTTATCGTCATCCTCATAATCGCTTTCATGTTCGGCAGGTTTAAAAACATTGAATACGAAATGATCCCGCAGATAATAGCTGTTGCTGTAAGCGTAATGATCATCTATGTGCTGGTTAATGTTTTCGGATGGCTTATAGACCTTAAGACAGCAAACAAGATGACTGAAGATCTTAAAAAATATCAGGCAAAGGCATCAGGCAAATAATTACCGGTTTCCGCTCTTCCAGACATAGCCCGTCTTGATAACGGTCTCAATATGATAGCCGGCTTTTCCGAGAGCTTTTCTGAGCTTCTTAATGTGTGAGTCGACAGTCCTGTCATAGCCTTCAAAATCAGAGTTCCACGCATTATCAAGGATCTGGTCACGTGTAAGGACAATATCCTTGTGATCTATAAACATCAGGAGCAGATCATATTCCTTGGGAGCGAGATTTATTGTCTTTCCGTTCACGCTAACGAGATGCCTTGCAGGGTCTATGGTGATCTCATCAGTGACAAGGCATCCGTTCTTGGAAAGAAGCCCGCGGTATCTTCTGATCAGGGCATTGACCTTCATGAGCAGGACCTTTGTTGAAAAGGGCTTGGTAACATACTCGTCAGCACCGATCTCATAGCCGGATATGATATCGCATTCATCACCTAAAGCCGTAAGAAATATGATAGGCACATCGTACTTTGATCTTATGTGTCGGCACACTTCCTTGCCGTCTTTTCCGGGCATCATTATATCTAAGATGACCACATCATACTTCTGCCTGTCCGCTAAGGAACAGGCATCATTTCCGTTATCAACCGCATCTATCTCAAATCCGTTTTTGCGGAAAAAGACTTCAACGACTTCTCTTAATGTGACCTCATCTTCTGCAAGCAAAATCCGATACATTCTTTACTTCCCTTTTAAGCCTTTCAGGCCGTTTCATAAGCAGGCATCGAGAACTTAAACTCAGTTCCCTTATCGCCGCTTACGCAGCTGTATTCAGCCTTGTGGACATCTAAGATACTCTTTACGACCGAGAGACCGACACCGCTGCTGCTCATTCTGTCAGTTCTGGCCTTGTCTGTCGTATAGAAGATATCCCAGATCTTGTCCAGATCCTTTTTCTCTATCTTAGCACCATCATTAGTGATGCTGAAATCTATTTTACGGCCGTTCCTGTTAAGCTGGATCATGATGATGTGATCGCAGTATTTAATTGCATTTGACATGAAGTTGCTGATCACCATGTTCATCATTTCGGTATCTGCAAATACCATATAAGGCTTTTCATCGCGGTTAAACGTAATAGTGATATTCCTTTCACGGATCAGTTCGCCGTTCCTTTTGATAGTATCCTCAGTCAGTTTCCTCAGATCAATTGCTTCTTTATTGATCTTATTGCCGCCTTCTTTTATCTTCGAAACATCGAGGAGCTTTCCCACCATGTCAGACATGTGATCGACTTCGTTTACGATCCTTTTCGAATAATCCTTACGGCGGTCGTCATCGAAATAATCCCAGTTCTCAACGGTTGCTTTTGTAACAGCCAGAGGCGTCTTTAATTCATGCGCAATGCCCCTTGTAAGCTTCTGGTTCCTGATCTCATAGTTCATCTGGTTCTTATAGAGCATGACAAACGAGACAACGACCAGAGCCTCAAGGATGATAAATCCCAGGAGCATAAATATATAAGTCATTGCATTACTCTTAAGCACGCTTGCAAAAGGTTTTCCAGAGATGCAGTAAGAAACGTGGATGTTGCCTTCTTTAGCCAGACAGATCAAAACCGAGGTTGAAGTAAAAATGCCTTTTTTAGTCTTAACACCGTCATATTTTTTATATATCTTTTCTCCTTCAATGCCTGCCTCGTAAGCCATTTGATTAAGCTTTTCGATTGCAGCATCACCTTTGTGTATTCCCTGTTCAAAAGAATCCAGGATAACCTCGCCGCTGTTAACATCAGTAATCGAAGAATAAAAGCCCGTGCGGTCCGCATATTCGTAGTTAAGATAGAGTTTCCATGACCATATTACCGATTCTTCCAACTGTCCGTCAGCGTTGTTATCATGATAATCAATGTTTGCTGTTGTGAACGGCAGATTGAAGTGCAGGTTAAAGTCATCTATTTTGTTCTTGGTAAAGATAACAAATGCGGTCGAAAATGCCAGCAGCACGACAATGCAGAAAATAGTTCCGTATCTTATATATTGTTTCTTCATTTTTCTTCCTCGTAAGCATCCATCAAGAACCAGAAACGTGTTCCTTTAAAGCCGCTGAAGCATCCGCATTTTGCATTATGGGCATCAAGTATGCTCCTGACGACTGAAAGCCCTACTCCGCTGTTTTCATCGTTACCGGACTTATCCTTGCCGGAGTTATAAAGAGCGTCCCATACTTTTTCCAGGTCGGCTTTGTCGATTCCCGCACCATCATTTGTGATGCTGTACTCTATTCCGTTTCCGTACTTTTTCAGACTGATCGTGATCTTGTGTTCACAATACTTGATGGCATTTGTCATGAAGTTATTTATAACGATGTACATCATCTCGAGATCGGCATTTACAGTATATGTTTCTGCTCTTCCGTCTGTCTCGATCACCATATCGATATCTTTTTTCAATATCGATTCCATATTCCTTTTCTTGATATTCTTAGTAAGGAGCACAAGATCAACATCCTCACGGTTAAGCTTGACGCTGCCGCCATGGATCTTAGACAGTTCGAGAAGCCTTGTTACCAGTGATGACATGTGGTCAACTTCAGATATGATCTTTTCCGAATACTCGGGACGCTTTTCTTCATCAACGTTTTCCCATTTTTCCAGATAATCCCTCGTAACAGACAAAGGTCCCTGAAGGTCGTAAGCTATGCCCTTCGTAAGCTTTTCGCTCCTTAATTCAAATCTCTTCTGATTAAGGTAGAGCTTTCTTACTGCATAAATGATCAATGCTTCCACGATAACAAGTGCCAGAACGGACAATATATAAACCCAAAGATTATCTCTTATAACCATCTTGAGCGGATGTATTACGAAATAATAAGTGATAAGATAATGTCCCTTTTCGAAAACCAGGATCACCGAAGATGTCGTAGTGAAGATTCCTTCACGGACATTACGGCCTGCAGGAACTTCGCCGTTTAAGTGCTTATTAACATATGCATCGCTGAGTTTATGAGCCTTTTTGTTTATTGCGGAATTTCCGCCTAAAGAGCAATAGTCGATATCATCAAGCCTTACGATCCATTCTTCATAAGGAACGCTCTTCTCTTCATTGACAACTTCAGGTGATGCAATGTTTAATGTCCTGACCTTTTCACCGGAAGTAAAAGTAAACGTGCCTCCATATACGAATGTATCATCGCATTTAGCGCCGGTTATCCTGATATCATTTCCATTAGGGAAGCGTAAGTCTGAGATCTCGTCCTTTGACAGACTCAGCGGCTCTTCAAAAAACATAAATCTGGAATCGCCGGGAGCCAGCTGAGTCGTCTTCGCTTCATATCTCTCATCGGAATTCTCAATGACCTCAGTTTCAATCTCGCCATAATACCAGATCTGCAGAAAATCCTGTGACTCAAACAATACCCTGCCATTATTTTCTGTATCAACTACAGAAGAGTAGAAACCCACATCCTCACCAACATTTGACAGGAATTTCCAAGTATTGATAGCATTATGCGAGAGTGTTGCCGGGTTTCCGGATTTGATATCACCAATCATTGTTTCAGGAAAAAGAGCAATGCTGCTCATACCGTTATTAATAACATCGATCTTTTTCTTTGTATAAAACGACATCAATACCGAGAAGATCACAAGTGCCAAAACACAGTAAACTAACCCAAATCCCAAATAATTCTTTTTCATCTTCTTTGTTCCTTTCCGCGACATCCGTCTTTTGTCATCGTGAGTATAGGAAAAAGTTGTGACCTCTTTATGACCATACAAATCACAACTTGAACTGACGGAATCCCGGGCACAGTATTGATCGTTGTTCACATATAAAACAATAGTGATAAAATGATTATATCAAAAAATATGGAGGTGCCTTTTATGGATTTAGATATCAACAAGGCTGTAGGTGCTGCTCAGGATGCAGTAAGCGCAATCGCAAAGGACGAGAATGCCAAGAAGGTTGCAAATGACGCTATCGATAAGGTTGAAAAGAAAGTAGGAGTAGATCTTCCCGACGTAGACGCTATCAACAACGCTATTGGCAAGAAGTAATAAAACTAAAAAAATGATTATGAAGGACGTCTCAGTTGGGACGTCCTTTTTTGATGACTTCTTGTTTGTGAGCTGGTGCTTTCTTTTTCTTGATGTGATTTCCGACGATCTCTGAAACGTCTGAGATCGTCATGAAAGCTGATACATCCGCATCGTTGATGATCTTCTTTATAGCCGGCACTTCGACTCTCGTGATAACGCAGTAAAGTACGGTCTTTGTGCCGCTTGATACCATTCCCTTACCTTCCATCTGCGTGCAGGTTCTTCCGAGCTGGGTATAGATCGCATCTGCGATCTCATGGCCGTGATCGGTGATGATCATTACGGACTTGCCCTGCTCCATTCCGTTCTCGACGATATCGATTATCTTCGACGTAATGAAATATGTAAGGAGCGAATAGAGCGCTCTGTCAGGTCCGAAGAGGAATCCTGCAACAGCGTAAATGATTATGTTGAAGAACAGGACGATCTGGCCTACCGAGAACTCCATATGGTGTGACAGGAGCATCGCCACGATCTCCGTGCCGTCCAAACATCCGCCGTATCTTAAAATCAGGCCAACGCCGACACCGAGCAATACGCCGCCGAATACGACTACCAGGATCTCCTGGTTCGTTACTTCCTTCATGTCCTCGAAAACACCGAGGAAGCTTGAAAATACTGCCATCGCATAGATCGCCTTAACAAGGAATCTGATACCGAGACGCTTGAAGCCGACGATCATGAAAGGGATGTTCAGAGCGATCGTAAGCACGCCCAACGGAATTCCCCACAGCTGGCTTATGATCATCGAGATACCGACAACGCCGCCATCTAAGATCGTGAACGGGACCAAAAATTCCTCGAGTGCAAATGCAGCAACAACGGCGCCCACTGTGATCATGAACAGCGGTACTATCCACTGCTTGAAAATGTACTCGAAAGTGATCTTCTTCTGTTGTCTTTTTCTCTTTACCGGCATGGTCTTATTTTCGCACAAAAAGTAATAGGCTGCTTAGTTAAAAGCAGCCTACACCATAATAGTTCCTTAATTATTTCTGGCGGTTGAAGTTGATGAGGCAACCGTCAAGGATTATCTGACGCTCACGGTCTGTGAGGTCGCCCAATGTCAAAGTGAATTCCTTTGTCTCATTGCCCTTGATTGCGATTGCCTTGATCGTATCAGCCTTTGTCTCAACTGCAGTTCTGATGCCCGGGAAAAGGATGTAGTCGAGGTTTGCGAACGGCAGATCACCCTTTTCGATGATGAAAGGCAGCATACCCCAGTTGATGAGGTTGGATCTGTATCTCTTTGTTGCGTACTCGTTAGCGATGTTAGCCCAGCCGCCAAGTACCTTCTGGCAGGAAGCAGCCTGCTCTCTTGCAGAACCGTCACCGGGCTTAACAGCGAAGATACATGAACCAAAGCCGATGATCTTTGTATCAGCCTTCTCGAAAGGAACGATGCTCTTTACAACCTGCATTACATCGTGGAGGCCGTCAACTGCCTGGCAGGGATGTCCGCCCTCAACGAGTGTTGTCTCAGCCTTCTGGATAGCCTTAGCTCTGCCTACGTACTCAGGGTCCTTTCTGGAGAGTGTGAATTCTGCAAGGCCGAGAGGATTGGATCTGTAAGAAGATGTCTCGCCTGAAGGAATGAGCTCGTCTGTTGTAGTAACAGGATCGTGGATCTCGGATACGACCTGGAGAACAAGGTTCTCAGGAAGTGCTTCCATCTTCGGCCAGTCCTTGATGTTAGGTCCGAACTGGATCTCTGTATTAGGATCAGCAACGCCCTTGGAATCGAAAACTCTGTTCTTATAGATCTTATCGTCGAATGTGTAAGCGTAGTTGTTAAGCTCGCCTGTGAATGCTGTAGCCGGTGTGAGAACGCCCTTGTTTGCAGCTGTTGCAGCGATGGATCTTGCGTCCATGAGTGCAACGGAAGAGATCTGGCCGCTCTGAACCTTGGAGCCTTCTCTGTTCGGGAAGTTTCTTGTGGAGTGACGGATGGAGAATGCATTGTTTGCAGGTGTATCGCCCGCACCGAAGCAAGGTCCGCAGAATGCTGTCTTAAGGATAGCGCCTGTCTCAAGGAGTGTAGCGGCAACGCCGTTCTTAACGAGCTCCATGTAGATAGGTGTTGATGCAGGATAGATGGACATCGTGAACTTATCAGCGCCAATGTATGTGCCCTTCATAATGTCAGCTGCAGCGCAGATGTTCTCGAATCCGCCGCCTGCGCATCCTGCAATGATACCCTGGTCAACCATGAGCTTGCCGTTAACGATCTTGTTCTTAAGTGAGTACTCGATCTTGTCGCCGAAGGATACCTTTGCTCTCTCCTCTGTCTCGTGGATCATCTGCTCGAGATTTGCATTAACGTAGTCGATCTCGTAAGCGATGGATGGGTGGAAAGGCATAGCGATCATAGGCTTGACCGTAGAGAGGTCAACGATAACAGCGCCGTCATAGTAAGTAACGTCAGCAGGATCGAGCTTCTTGTAGTCGTTCTTTCTGCCGTGGATCTCGAAGAACTGCTTTGTCTTCTCGTCTGTCTGCCAGATGGAAGAAAGGCATGTTGTCTCAGTTGTCATAACATCGATGCCGATTCTGAAATCAGCAGAGAGGCTTGCAACACCGGGGCCTACGAACTCCATTACCTTGTTCTTTACATAGCCTGTGTTGAATACCTTGCCGATGATAGCAAGAGCAACGTCCTGAGGACCTACGCCCTTCATCGGCTCACCTGTGAGGTAAATAGCGATTACGTCAGGCATCTTGATGTCATATGTCTGGGAAAGGAGCTGCTTAACGAGCTCAGGTCCGCCCTCACCCATAGCCATGGTACCGAGAGCACCGTAACGTGTGTGTGAGTCAGAACCGAGGATCATGCCGCCGCATGTAGCGAGCATTTCTCTTGCATACTGGTGGATAACTGCCTGATGAGGAGGTACATAGATACCGCCGTACTTCTTGGCAGCAGTAAGACCGAACATGTGGTCATCCTCGTTGATCGTACCGCCAACTGCGCAAAGTGAGTTGTGGCAGTTAGTAAGAACGTAAGGGATCGGGAACTTCTCCAAGCCCGAAGCTCTTGCCGTCTGGATGATGCCTACGTATGTGATATCGTGTGAAGTCAGCTTGTCGAACTTGATCTTAAGCTGATCCATGTTGCCTGATGTGTTGTGATCCTTCAAGATGCCGTAAGCGATCGTACCCTGCTTAGCCTGAACCTTGTCAGCAGCCTTGCCTGTCTTAGCGGCAACCGCTTCAGCCGCATTGCCGGAATCTTCGATGAGTTCTACGCCATTCAATAACCAAGCGCCGTTTTCGAGTGTGGAAATCATAGTATCTACCTCATTCTTCAATGGAATTTTCGGCGTTTATTATACAAGTAATAAAGAGGATATTCAAACGCCGCGCGGGGGCAAAATACACAATAAGAAAACACATAGTTTCGTGTCGGTTTTTTCGTTGTTTTTTGGGGCTTTTTTGTCGGTTCCTTGTAGGTTTTTGTCGGAACCAGGCACGTTTTGTCGGTTTTTCAGAGAAACCTTGTCGGTTTTCCTTGTCGGTTTTCGGAGGTTTTGTCGGCTCGAAATGTAAGCTGCCATAGTGGGCAAACAGATCGGGCTGTGGTCATCATGGGGGATCAGCGCGGTTTTTGACAGAAAAAGAACAGGGCCCGCCAATTTAGCGGACCCCGTCTGTTCAAAGTTCAAAGCAATTGCTTGCCTTATTTTATTTGTTAAGTCTTGCCTCGAGTGCTGCCTTCTGGTCTTCGTAGCCGGGCTTGCCGAGAAGAGCGAACATGTTCTTCTTGTAAGCTTCAACGCCGGGCTGGTTGAAAGGATTTACAGCGAGGAGGTAACCTGAGATGCCGCAAGCCTTCTCGAAGAAGTAGATGAGCTCACCAAGAGAGTAAGCTGTCTGGTCAGGCATGTGGATCAGGAGGTTCGGAACCTTACCGTCAACGTGAGCAAGGATAGTGCCCTGCATTGCCTTTGCGTTAACTTCGTTCATGTCCATGCCGGAAAGGAAGTTAAGGCCGTCAAGGTTGTCCTTGTCGTTGGGGATCTCGAAAGATCTTCTGGGCTGGTCGATCTGAACGACTGTCTCGTACATGATCCTTGCGCCGTCCTGGATGAACTGACCCATGGAGTGGAGGTCTGTTGTGTTATCAACGCCTGCCGGGAAGATACCTCTTCTGTCCTTACCTTCAGACTCACCGTAGAGCTGCTTCCACCATTCTGTCATGTAGTGGAAAGAAGGCTCGTAGTTAACCATAACCTCTGTGGAATAGCCGGAACGGAGCAGGCAGTTACGTACTGCAGCATACTGATAGCAAGGGTTCTCGGACATAGGAAGCTTCTTGTAAGCCTTGGAAGCGTCCTTAGCGCCCTTCATGAGCTCTCTGATATCGATGCCTGCAACTGCGATAGGAAGAAGACCTACTGCTGTGAGGACGGAGAATCTGCCGCCTACGTCGTCAGGTACTACGAAGCTCTCGTAGCCTTCCTCGTCTGCTAAGCCCTTAAGAGCTCCTCTTGCCTTATCGGTTGTAGCATAGATTCTCTCCTTAGCGCCTTCCTTGCCGTACTTGTTTTCCATGTAAGCACGGAGAATACGGAAAGCGATAGCAGGCTCTGTTGTTGTGCCGGACTTTGAGATGATGTTGACTGAGATGTCCTTGCCTTCGATGATGTCCATCATGTCTGCAAGATATGTAGCGCTGATGGAGTTACCGCAGAAAAGGATGAGGGGGCTCTTTCTTACTTTCTTGGATGCTGCGTTAGCGAAAGAGTGGCCGAGAAGCTCGATTACGGCTCTTGCGCCTAAGTAAGAACCACCTATACCGATAACGATGAGGACGTCAGAATCTCTTCTGATCTTCTGAGCTGCCTTGCGGATACGTGCAAATTCTTCTTTGTCATAGTTTGTGGGAAGGTCGAGCCATCCGAGGAAATCATTTCCGGGGCCGTTCTTCTTGTGAAGCATATCAGAAGCGGCTTTTACCTGGGGCTCCATTCTAGCGACTGCCTCTTCACCGCCGATGAAATCGAGGGCGTTCTGGTAATCAAATGTAATCATTTTAAACTCTCCTTACAGGTATTATTCAAAAATCATTCAGAGTATACACCCGTATTTTTTTCTTTTCGAGTATAATTAGGCTTGTAATTGTTACAAAAAACAACGAAAAATAAAGGAATGCAAGATGTCTGATATTTCGATAGCGGAATCAAAGATCCAAATACTCTATCTGGTCGACAGGGCTCCGGGCGTGAGCTACCATCTCCTGATGGAAAAGTGCATGGAATCGCTATATACGGACTTTTTCACCTTCTCGAGATCATACGAGGAGCTGATATCAGGCAATCTCATGGACAAGAGCAAATCGGGAGATTTCACGGGCGAAGCTTTGGGCTCGACCGAGAATCTGACCCTTACTGACGGCGGAAAAGCCGTTTTAAACGACCTTATCTCATCTCTGAGCGCCGGCCTTATCGAAAACCTTAACGACGCGGCAGAAGAGATCAGGAATGAGATGAGCAAGAATTCCGGAACAAAAGCATCCATGGAGCTTATCGAGGGCGGAAAATTCAAGGTAAACCTCGCAACCGACAACAACGGAAAGCCTTTTTCTGCAACAGTTACGGTAGAAGACGAGAAAACCGCTGTTAAGATCTGCAAAATGTGGAGAAAAGCCGCCTCCAAGGCACCTTCAGAGTTCTTAAAGCTTTTCGACGGCGAATAAGGATCTTACTTCAGATCAACCTCAACGATAATGAATTCACCCGGCTGAAGGATGTGACGCAGATGGTCAGATCTCATCTTTTTCTCGTTTATGAGCCTGCCCTTGTCGTCGTAACGCCTGATCACGCTGTCGGAACGCCCTAATTTATTGTCATTGATGAGGAAACTTTGCTGTACAGATGATGAGTTTGCAACAACGATATAAGCCTTATTTCCCTTTGAAAAGCATGCGGTCGTGACATTGCTCATAAACTGCTCTACGCTTACGGGAACGCTCGTATCAAGAGGCTCTTTAATATCGATGTAGAGTTCGTCAAATCCCGCAAATACAGTCGTTATGCCTGATACGGTCATCATGTTGACGAATTCCTCTTTGCCTATGAACATTTCACTGCCGGCATATTTAGAAGGCACGAAGTTTACGGAGGCGTCGAAAAGGATCATGTCGGCAAAATCAGCTTCGGACGTAATAATCGCTGATATTATCTTTCCGCAGTTTGTACCGCTGGTCTTCAATGTCTTTATATACTCGCCGCTCTTGGCACCGGAAATGACGTGAGGAGCCTCATACTGCGCGAGGATATAGCTGGTCCTTATGTTATCGATATATGTTGCTGAGGTGTCATTCGCGATAAGGCTGACATCCATTGTGTGGTAATCGGCATCAGACATCATGGTTCCGCCGCTGTATTCCATGCCGTCAAGGAAGAATGTCTTATCCTTGATATCGCTGAAATACTCGGACTGGGTGAACATGGACTTTACATAGTTAACGTAAGAAGCCTTCTGGATATCGCTCTTAAATACTTTTCCGCTGTCGTTGATCTCAATATAGAATCTGGAGAACTGTCTGCTCCACGGAAGAGCCGTGCCGTTATCGATCCTTCGGCCGCCGTATTCCGAAGTCAGTGAGCCGCACAGATATTCCAGGAGCTTATCGATATCATCCTGGTTTACATAAGGTCCTATTACAAACCACGGAGTCGAAGAGCACTGCTTTACGAGTCTTAAGCTGTCTTCGAGTGAGACAGTTACCGACTGGTTCTGCTTATCGAAAATGCTGCTGTTCTCATTACTGTATTCGGTCCTGCTGGAAGTACCGCTAATATCTCTCGACACAGAATCGATAGATGAGAGGTACATTGAGGTTTCGGCAAAGCCGTTGCATCCGATGTTAAGGTTATTAAGCCTCATGGCAGCGGGTTTTCCTGATTTCAAAGTATCTGCGTAATACTGCGGAACGCCTGCAGTGCTGTAGCTGTCAGGACCTAAGAAGACGTCATCTACGAGGATAAATCCTGTGCCTTCGAAAGCTATCGAGAGCCTTACCTCTTCTGCATCTGCCATCTGGTCAGTAACCGCGAAAACATAGCTGTAGAGCTTATAGTTCTTACCGACTCCGGTAAGTTCAATACCGTATTTTCCGAAGCCCTCGCCCTCGAGCCAGCAGAAAGCCTTTTCGGGAGCTTTATCAGACATAACGTAAAGGCTTAATCTGTAGAATGTGCCGGGCATGAAGTTATCTTTTGCCTTGCCGGGCAGGGTCTGTGTAAGGGCGTGAACATCGCTGCCGCTTCCTGTGATCCTTGCGCCGTACTTGCCGCTGTATGCCCTGTCTGTAGTAATTACATTAGTTCCCTTGCCGTAAACAGCCCAGGTCGAATCATCTGATACTGACCAAGCATAATCCCTGCTGTCAGATGAGCTGATCACACCGCCTGCTGCCCTTCCTAAATGTCCTGCGACAAGGATGTCGTCAGCAATGATGTCGATGCCTTCAAGGTTGCCTTCGAGTGATAATTCCGAGAGGATCTGGGACTTATAGATCCCCTTGCCTGAATCGTAGTAGACCTTGTCACCGTTTACGCCGATTATATTTTCGACAACAACGTTTTCAGAAGTAAGATTTACGGTCCTTGCTGTCTTGATATTAATTGCATAAGCTTTATCGTCAGTAGTTCCGGCGATTATGAGTCCGGAATTGGTAAGGTATACGGAGCTTACGGGAGATCCTGTTGCTTTTGCGAGTTCGATCTCCTCGAATCGGAAATCCTTATCTTCTGACTTAACGATAACTGCATTTGAGTTGTCAGAAACAAAGCAGAAAACGCCTGAAGTGGCAGCTGTCAATATATTTGTCTTGTCCTTGATCATTTCGGACACGCCGATATTCTCGAAAACCATTCCGTTGGTGGAAGAATAAACATTTCCCCTGCTGTCAGTTGCGAGAAACCTTTTTCCGTCAGAAACAAAAGAAGTCGCATCGTAACCTGGGAGGTTTGACTGGGCAATATTGCCGGCTGCAACAGTAACTACAGTACCGTCCTTATAGCAGACAACGGAGATCTGCCCGGAACTTCCGATACCGCAGACTTTCTGGCCGAGAGTAAGGTTTTCGGGTTCGTAGACGCTCGAGAAGTTCTTGCCGTCCTGTGAATAATAGATCGTGCCGTCCGTAGCGACAGCAACAACGCCTGAATCATTGGAATCGATAAGTGCGAACCTGTCCTTGGCATTTACAACGCCTGTGAGCTGGCTGTTCGTAAGGTCATATATAAGTCTGCCGCTGTCGGTCAGGGCCAGAGCCGTGTTGCCATAGAAGGCCATTTCCTTTATGCGGTCTTCATCCCAAAGTGACTTTTCATCCTTTATAAGGCTTACTGCGCCGAGCTTTGCGGGCTTATAGCCTGTAACGATGCCCGTGAACTTTTCGCTCATGACACCTTCGCTGTCGATCGATATGATTCTTGCGGTATCGCCTGCACAATTGGTCGTATCGTAACCTGCTGAAGCAACTGCATCAGGTGTCAGGAACACACTGTTTTCGGAAGCGCCTGCCACCAGCATACTTGAATACTGTGTCGAGCTCTCGAAAGATGCATCTCTTACAAGATTTATATTGGGGATAACGTCACAGTTGATACCTGTGCCGCCATATGTGTCATCAGCCTTATCGGGAGTTGCGGAAACCTCACAAAGCTCAGATCTCAAGCCGAATACACCGACGTATCCTAAGACAACGATGGCCAGAACAAGTACGACTGCAACGACGACCATTGCCGCCGCAAAACGCGTTCTCTTGGTTATTCCGAATATCGGACGGCCGTGTTTCTTCATTCCTTAGCCTCTGCTGTGTTATCTTCCGGAACCTCAGAAACTGCTTCTGAAGATTCATTATTTTCTCCGGTTAATTCTACTTGAATCTCACTTGTTTCTTCAAGTTTTAAAGCCGCTTTTTCCTTCTTCCTCTTAACGCTTACAAGATAAGCAAATGCAACTACTGCAACAGGCATCATCATCAGCGAAACGGTATTGGATCCGACCATGAAATCCATCCTGACTTCATCCGGAATTCCAAAGGCTTCAAACTGCATTAAATTCTGAATTCCCGATCCGAAAATATTAAATATCGCATGAAGCAGTATAGGTGCGATGAGGCTGTCAGTAAGGTGGTAGCTCGCTGCGATTATTATTCCGCAGACGATCGCATATCCGATATGAACTGAGATCCCGTGCAGGATTCCAAACAGGATGGCACTGATAAATACCGAAATCCAGGGTCCGAATTCTCTTCTCAGCTGCCCGAAAACGACGCCTCTGAATGTCATCTCCTCCGAAAGAGGAACGACAAAGGAAAGCGCAATGACATAAAGGATAGTGTCCCAGGCCGGAACCACGATCTGCGGGGTATCAGAGAACCTGTCTACGCTCTCTCTATATTCTTCCATCACACCTTTGAGCGATTCGAGATATGCCGCGATCTTGTCTGCAACTATTATGTAGAGAGTTACAAATCCGAGCATTCCCAGAGCTATTACTATCAGTGCGATAAACTGGCCAGGATCGAGCTTTTTTATCTTTATCAAAGGCTCCTTCTTGATCGAAAGGAGCTTTGCTATTACAAACATGGTGGCAAATACCGCGAGGCAGCTGCACAATGAGAAAAGTCCTTTATAGATCTTGCGGTCAAGGCCCAAAAGGTCAAAAGCGTAATAGATCGCGCCGTCAGCGCAAAGGAAATAGAGCAGCCAGATCAAAGCTTTTCCGATTGCTCCTAATTTCCTCAGGACTTTCTTTCCCAAACTCATATTTATTTCTGGTCTCCGGAAGCTACTCCGTTCTTTGCCCTGGACTCAAGCGCCTGTGAGCCGTAATACCTTCTCATGAAGTAAACGAAAGCCTTTTCGAGCTCATCAGGGTCCTTGATCGAATAATAGACTCTGTCGCCGTTCTCGCCTATAGCCGTACGCATGATAACGAGCTCAGGCTTGGCGTGGCTGCCGTCATCGGGCACATAGTTATACATGACCACATATTCGGTCTTCTGAAGCGTGAAAGCATCGATGCGCGACATATAGTAATCCTTCTTCGAATAAGGATCACGCATTACAAGAAGCTCATCGCCCCTGCTCTCTTTGAGGTGCTCTCCCGCAAGCTTAGCCTTGCGGTCCTTCTCAAGGGCGATCTTCTTCTTTAATCCCGCCGGCTTGTTATTAGTCTTCTGATTCTTCATCGTCGCCGTAAAGCTCATCGCAGAGCTTATCGTAATAGTCGTAGATTACTTCTTCCTCTTTCTCGGGGAGGTTCTCTAAAAGGACTTCGCCGTCCTTTTCAACGAAACGCATGATGACGTAAGCAGAGATAAGCTCTCCGTCTTCGTCCTTCTCGTCTGTATCTACGATCAAAACAACATAAGTGCTGCCGTTGAAAAGGAATGTGCTCTCGACAACAGCCTTTGTTACTTCGCCTGTCTCTTCGTCCTTGAGCTCGATGATTCTGTCGCCCTCGTCATCCAACTGTGCGATTGCATCGATAAGCTCATCCTTAGGTCCGATCTCTTCGAAATTGTTATTATCAGCCATGTTATTCTCCTTGTTTTGGTTTAAAAGTTAGCGAAAACCATAATATTTTATTATAGCATATTATGGTTACAGCACATTGAGGTAGTCCTGAAGAATTATCTCTGCTGCCACCTGGTCTATGACCTTCTTCTGCTTCTTGGCTTTGATATTGCTCTCGTGAAGGTATCTGGAAGCTAAGACCGTCGTAAAGCGCTCATCCTTATAGATAGGTTCGATGCCGCATCTTTTGGCAAGCTCAGCTCCGAATTCTTCGGCCTTGTCCTGTGTGGCAGACCTAGTTCCGTCAGTCCTGGCAGGCATTCCGAGCACGATGGCATTTACTTCCATCTCCTTGATGATCTCGCAGATACGGTTTAAAGCCCATTCGGGATCTTCTCCGTTCCAGTTAACGGTCTCAATGCCCTTGGCTATTACCCTCAATTCATCGGAAACCGCGATACCAATATGCCTTGTACCGAAGTCTATGCCCATTACCCTGCCGGCTGCTTTGCCCATCAAGTCTTCCTCCCGAAATTTATTCGAAAAATAAAGGCGGCTTTCACGCCGCCTCATAATTATACTTGTTATCTATGCTCTTTTACAGTCTGGAGCAATAATCGTTGATGATTACCTCCAAAAGCTCATCACGGTCAATGCGCTTGATGAGGCCTCTGGCGCCCTTATAGTTGGTGATATAGGTAGGATCGCCGGAAATGAAGTAACCGACAAGCTGATTGATAGGGTTATAACCCTTCTCCTTAAGCGCGCTCAAAACATACGACATGAGTGCGTGTACATCAGCCGTTCTATCACCTGATAAATCGAATTTTGCCGTGTTGCTGTCCACAGGGAACCTCCAAACGAAGTAATCTCCGATGTTTTCATTCTATCACAGTAAAAGTAAAAAGTTATTAAGATTTAGGAAAAATTCGCGAAATTAAGAAAAACTTAAGGTACAAGTCTCGTTTTCAGAACCTGTAACAACGCCCCTGATAATGTCTCCGCGCTTAAGATCCCTGCCGGAAACATCCAGGAAAGCCCTTATGTAATTGGCCGTATAGCCCTCGGCTGTCAGCCTGCCGTCCAAATCTTCGATCTTCTCTATCAGGATCTCGGCTTCCTTGCCAATCATGGAAGCAGCAAACTCTGCTTCGAGCTTTGAAGATACCTCAATGAGCCTCTTGGCACGGGCTTTTCTTATGCTCATGTCGATCTGGGGCATATCTGCCGCCTTTGTGCCTTCCCTTACCGAATACGGGAAAACATGGATCTTGGCAAACTTAAGCTTTTTAGCATATTCAATGGTCTCTTCGAACTCTGCTTCAGTCTCTTCCGGGAACCCTGTGATGATGTCAGTCGTAAGCGACATGTCAGGAAATTCGGCTCTTAAAGCCTTTACCCTGTCTTCGTATTCAGATGTCGTATACTTCCTGTTCATGCGCCTTAAGACCGTATCCGATCCTGACTGGAGCGAGAGATGGAAGTGCGGGCAAAGGTACTTAAGTTCCTTAAGACCGCTGATGAATTCAGGGGTCATGGACTTGGGTTCTAATGAGCCGAGTCTTAATCTCTCAAGACCGGGAATTGCATCTATCTTCTTCAAAAGATCCAGAAGTGCAGTTATGTCCCTGCCCTGGTCCTTGCCGTAAGAACAAAGGTGGATACCGGAGACGATTATCTCCTTAAAGCCATTCTCAACAAGATACTCTGCTTCCCTGATGCATGACTCTTCAGAACGCGAGACGACCCTGCCCCTTGCATAAGGGATAACGCAGTATGTGCAGAAGTTGTTGCAGCCGTCTTCTACCTTTATGAACGCCCTTGTTCCTTCAGGAGACAAGACTGTGCCGAAATCGTGGTAAGTATCGGTCTTGCTGACTTCAGGCCTTGTGTGGCTGGTAATGTGGTTTAACTCTTTGTTTTCGCGCGCTGCGAGAAACTCTTCGACCTTTGATACGACAGTATTCTTGTCCCTGGTTCCGATAACGATGTCGGCTGCAACATCACCGTTCTTTAACTCCGAAGCACATCCCATCGCAACGATAACCGCATTCGGGTTATTCTTGGCCATTCTCCTTAACATCTGGGACGACTTCCTGTCGGCTTCGCCTGTTACGGAACAGGTGTTTACAATGCAGACATCAGCCTCTTCGGGAGTGTCTGCATTTTCGTGCCCATTATCAAGAAACAGACGCCTTGCGGCATCTGTTTCGTATTGATTAACTCTGCATCCTAATGTCAGGAAATAAACTTTCATTACTGTCTGATCTTGATGTGTGTCTCTCTGAGCTGCTGTTCTGTAACTTCGCCCGGAGCGCCGCAGAGGAGATCCTGGGCATTACCGTTCATAGGGAATGCGATTACTTCTCTGATGTTCTCTTCGCCACGGAGGATCATGATCATACGGTCAACGCCCGGAGCCATACCAGCGTGCGGCGGAGCGCCGAACTGGAATGCGCCGTAGAGCGCGCCGAACTTGGTCTTAAGTTCTTCTTCGGAGTATCCTGCGATCTCGAAAGCCTTCTTCATGATCTCCAAGTCGTGGTTTCTTACAGCGCCGGATGAGAGCTCTATACCGTTGCATACGATGTCGTACTGGTAAGCGAGGATCTCTTCAGGCTTCTTTGTATTAAGAGCTTCAAGGCCGCCCTGAGGCATTGAGAAAGGATTGTGAGTGAAGATATATTTCTTTGTCTCTGTATCCCATTCATACATAGGGAAGTCGTTGACGAAGCAGAATCTGAAAGCGTTCTTCTCGATGAGGTCGAGTCTTGCGCCAAGCTCGTTTCTGATCTTGCCTGCGCACTCGTTTGCACGAGCCTCGTTATCAGCGATGAAGAAGATCGTATCGCCTGCCTGGAGGCCTGCAAGATCCTTAAGTTCAGCCTTCATTTCATCAGGAATGAACTTGTCGATAGGTCCCTTGTAGCTCATATCTTCGAGGACTTCGAGGTAACCTAAGCCGCCCATTCCGAGGTCATCCTGAGCGAACTTGAGCATCTTCTCATGCTGGCCCTTTGAGAGCTTTGCGTGAACGTTGATAGCACGTACTGTCTTTCCGTGGAAAGCCTTGAATGTGCATCTGGAGAAGAACTCTGTAACGTCCTTGATCCTGAGAGGGTTTCTGAGGTCGGGCTTATCTGAACCGAACTCTTCCATAGCCTGCTTGTAGGAGATTACCGGATAAGGTGCAGATGTAACAACTGCGCCCTCAGGTGCGAACTTTTCAAATGTTGCTGTGAGGACTTCCTCACCTGCTCTGAAGACGTCTTCCTGTGTAGCAAAAGACATCTCGAAGTCTAACTGATAGAACTCTCCCGGTGATCTGTCTGCTCTTGCATCCTCATCTCTGAAGCAGGGAGCGATCTGGAAATACTTATCAAATCCTGAAACCATCAGAAGCTGCTTGAACTGCTGAGGAGCCTGCGGGAGCGCATAGAACTTGCCCTTCCACTTTCTGGAAGGAACGATATAGTCTCTTGCGCCCTCGGGTGAAGATGAGGTAAGGATAGGAGTCTGGATTTCGAGGAATCCCATCTCAGTCATCTTCTGTCTCAAGAAAGCAATAACATTGGATCTGAAGATGATGTTGTCCTTAACCTTCTGGTTTCTGAGGTCGAGATAACGGTACTTAAGTCTTACGTCCTCTCTGATTTCCTTTGATGTCATGATCTCGAAAGGAAGCTGGCTGTAAACTTTACCAAGAACATCAACTGAATGAGCCTCAAGCTCTATCGTACCTGTAGCGATCTTGGGGTTATATGTCTCTTCGTCTCTGTGCTCGATCTTACCCTGAATGGAGATGCACTCTTCTTTTACGAGTCCGTCGAGAAGAGATGTATCACGCATAACGACCTGCAGTGTGCCGTACATATCTCTCAAGTCGATGAAAGATACGCCACCGTGGTCTCTGATGTTCTCGATCCAGCCGCATACTCTGAGTTCCTGACCTACGTCCTTCTCGGACAGCGAGCTGATGATCCTGTCTCTGTACTGGTTTGCCATATTCCAATCCTTTCTTCGGGGAAACAAAAAACGCCCCGAACTTAAATCTCCTTTAAGTTCAGGACGAACAATACATGTCCGCGGTGCCACCTGATTTACTTCGCCAAATAAAGCGAAATCTCTTTATACCGGTATGCTGTTAGAGTTGTTATTCGTCAATGGCCTCTTTCCGCTTGTCTTTCAGCCTGGGGACAAAGCTCTCTGAAGGCGACTTACCACGACTACTAGGGTCTCCGTCATCGCAATTAACGAGGCAATAGTACATCATTGCCTCGTCCGTTGTCAACTTCGCTGGAACTGTATATTTCCACAAAAATCCAATTTGCTAGATTTCTATGTCCACTCCACTGTAATATACATTTTCAACGCCATAGTATTTGGCAATATCCGTATTCGGCCAATCGTCAATTGATTCGTGACCAACAAACCCTATATTACAAAGAGAACTGATATCGCTGACATTTTCGTGTGAGATATCTGGTATTGCAACAACAGAAACACCTTCGGCCTTGGCTTTAAGTATTGTTTCTACATTATTCTGACTGAAACGGTAACTTGCGTTAAGATCTTTGATGCCGGTTATAGTCACAGGAATCATGTAGACAAAAACGCCGGCAATAAAAACAGCTGCAATAGCTTTTCCCTTCTTTTTCTGTACTGCAATCTCTCTTAACAGGACAATAGACCCGACAATAAGAATATCAGTTACCAGGAATGCACATCTGCCTGCGAGATAAGCTCCGAATAAAAATGGGAAGAAAGCTATTCCTGAAAGCAGGAAAAGCATGACTGCAATTTCAAGTATATCCTTTCTGACATGCATAAGAACTGCAATGAGAAACAAAATTATATAGATTACAACAAGTGGAAGCATTCTATTAGCGATATCAATCCACACCATTGTTTTCCACAAAAAGAATTTAATATTCTCAAAGCTAAAGTCTAACATCAGTTTTTTATTTAATTCTCCAGGTGAAGACACAACGAATAAGAAGCCTGCAAGATTGCATGCAAATGACAAGAACATCCAGACATTGAACTTCATTTTCTTTACGATAAATCTAAGTAATGTAAAGGCAAAAAGACCAACTGAAGTTATGCCGACTATCTCATGCGATGCACCTACAACAATACTAACTAAAATATAAAATATATTAATATTAGTTTTATCTGATATCTTGCCGGCAACATTCAGCTTTAAGAAGCCCAGCAAATAAAACAAAAACAGCACCGATGGCCACAGGTAATTAATCGATCCATCCAACCAGAGATTTGCTTCACCAAAACTGGGCTGGAATAACCAAAAACAGCTGAACGCAAAGAAAACAGATAATGCCATTGATATCCAATTGTGTTTTTTTACTGCACCACAACAAAATAAGACCATCAAAATTTCCAATATGAAAACTAAAGAGTTAACAATATCAAAGATTACATGAGGTATCATAAGGAAAAGCTGAACGAAAGAATGCGTAATTACTCTGCCGTTCACAAGTTGTCTGTGCGCCCGCATAGAATCGAAGATTTGAGATACGTTGGTTATTCTCTGGCCGTTACTGAAAGAAAAACTGTAAGAATAGTCATCTGCCATCAAGCCAGTATGCAGATTACAATAAAGCATCAATCCCAGTATCAATGCTATGGCTGAAACTAATAGTATTATGCCTGCACATTTCTTTGTTCTATCGTTAATTGACACCATTTTGGGATTTCCTTTCAGACCATTCATTAATCGTAATCAAAACTATCTCTTTCCTCTTCTTCCTCCAAAAGACCTAGACCTTCCGGCCTTGCCGAGAGAAGCACTTGGATTGCTTTTTCTTCCTGGTCTGCTTACCGACGAATGCTTGTTTCCTCTTGGCGTCTTGCCCTTTCTGCCCTTCTTTACGGGAGGTCTCGCACCGCCCCTGTCTGTCCTCTCTTCTTCGAATCCGTACTCGAAAGAGAAGTCGATCTTGTTTTCTTCGGTGTCGACCTTTTCGACCACGATCGTGACAGGCATTCCGATAGATAAGATCTTTCCGCCGTGAGCACCGATTGCCCTGTATGTCCTGTCATCGAAGAAATAGTGGTCTCTTAATGTTCTGAACGGAACAAAGCCCTCGACTGTGTTTTCGAGCCTTACAAAAACGCCTGCATCGATGATCGATGAGATGACGCCGTCGTAATGCTCACCGATCTTGTCTGCCATGTATTCGCAGATCTTGATATCATCAGATGCGCGCTCAGCGTCGACTGCATTTCTCTCCATGTCGGAAGAGTGCTCTGCTGCATTATCTACGAGGCCCGCGAAGTGGCTCCTGGAATTCTCGCCATGCAGATAGCTCTTTATTATCCTGTGGATATAAAGGTCAGGATAACGTCTGATAGGAGACGTGAAGTGGCAGTAGTACTTCGAAGCAAGACCAAAGTGGCCTAAGTTGTCCGAGCAGTATCTCGCCTTTGCCATTGAACGCAACAGAAGTTCGTTTAATGCAGGAAGCGCAGTCTTGTCGCCGATCGTATCCATGAAGCGCTGGACGTCCAAAGGCTTGATCCTGCCAAAGAGCCTTCCTGATGCGCCGAAATACCTTGCAATATTGGAAAATCTCGCGATCTTGATCGGATCGGGATCTTCGTGAACACGGTAAACGAAAGGGTACTTTAAGTCAAAGAACTTCTTAGCGATGAACTCGTTCGCACAGATCATGAAAGATTCGATGATGCCGTTCGTAAAGTTAATGGGGTAAGCCATGATGTCCTTAACCGTGCCGTCGTCATTTAAGATGACCTTTGTTTCAGGCATCTCAAAGCCGATAGCGCCGCGTCTCTCACGCATGGACTTTAAGATCTCTGCGAGTTCCTTCATTTTAATAAGCATCGGAACGATCTCGCCATATTCCTTTTCGTCCTCAGGCTGGGGATCTGTGAGGATCCTGTAGCACTCCTTATAGCTCATTCTCCTGTCGGATCTTATGACACTCTCATAAACTTCGCCGCCATAGATGCCGCCTTCCCTGTCAACCAGCATCTCAGCGGTCATGGCGAGCCTGTCGACATTGGGGTTAAGCGAGCAAAGTCCGTTACTGAGCTTCGGCGGTAGCATCGGGATAACCCTGTCAACGAGATATACGGATGTAGCTCTGGAGAATGCCTCAGCGTCGAGCATCGTGCCTTCCCTTACATAATTAGATACATCAGCTATGTGGACATAGAGTTTGAAGTTGCCGTTCCTGAGCTTCTCGATCGAGATAGCGTCGTCTAAGTCTTTAGCGTCCTCACCGTCAATCGTGATCGTAAGAAGGTCACGCTTATCGCGTCTGCCGCCTGCAATCTCCTTAATGATGAGCTCTGGATCAGGATTTACCGGCAAGGGCTCAACTTCCTTCAAAACCTTATCAGGGAAAGTCTGCGAAAGGCCGAACTGCCTTAAGACAGTCATCATCCTGACGTCATTATTGCCGTAATCGCCCAATACTTCAGTAATGGTTCCTCTTAAGTCGCCCTTGTTGTCATTGGGGTTTAAGACTTCGCAGACTACGACCATATTGAAAGGCGCACCGTTCAAGTGATTCTTGTCGATCTCGATTGCGCCGTAATCAGTGCTCCTGAATGAAGGATCAGGAATAACGGCAGCACCCGTAGGGGTCTGTCTCAATATGCCGATCACCTGGTTCTTTACCTGCAGAGGTCCTCTCGGCGCCTGGTCAGCCAAAGTCTCAGGAAGAGCTGCGCTTATTTCCTTTGCCTTTATTACTCTGTTTCTCTTATGCTGGCTCTCGCTCATTCTTTCAGCGAAGCCGGATCTTTTCTGTTTACTTTCCATCTCTTTATTCCTCTTTTCATTTTCTATATCTTACTACAATGTTTGCGGCGCTGGTCCTAAAGTTTATAGCATCTCCCGCACCTGCATGGGCCACGGGCTATCGCATCCCCTACGGCCGCCAGAGCCTCTGGCTATCGCAAACGGCCTTTTTTTGGGCGAATGCGATAGAAAAAGGCGATTTTCTATCGCTTTTGCCATTTTTTCGGGCATTTGCGATAGTGAGCAGTGCCGGGCTCGAAAAACGGCACCGAACTTGCGATAGTGAGCAGTGCCGAGCTCGAGAAAAAAGTCCCCAAACGCCAAAAACAAAGCCCACCGCTAAGCAAATTAAAAGACCGCCTCTTCACAGAGACGGCCTTGAAGTTCATGTTCTTAAGTCTCTTACCAGGCTTTTACGATAGACAGGTAGAGAACGATAGAAACTGCAGCGAACAAAACGCAGCAGATAACTGTCCATGTCTTGAGCTGCTCTTCCAATGTTCTGCCCTTAGCCTTGCTGTAGTATGAATCGGATGAACCGCCTGCAACTACGCCGATACCCTGGTCATTACCTTCCTGAACGAGGAAGAGAATGATGATGGCAATTGCCAGGATTATATCTATAACAGTAAGAACGATATTCAAAGTTGTCATCTGTTCTATGCCCCCTTTTATAGTTAAGCCTATGAATAATAACACATGGTTTTTACTTATGCAAACTGCAATTATTGCCATTTTCCGCGGGGAAAACGGCAATGATCACATAATTTACTTCTTTGCGCCCTTAATGAGCTTGGATATCTCGCTTACGGCAAACGGGACAATCGCCAGAGGCAGGATAATGAGCCATGCCATGGGGTTAAGTGCCACGTTGTTGAAGATCGTATTAACGCCCGGGATGTAGATGACTGCAACGAGCAATACGAGTGAGATGCCTACGGCGATGTTCATCATCTTGTTGGAGAAGAGTCCGAGCTTGAATACGGAGATGCTCTCTGATCTTGCGGCAAATGCTCTGAAGAGCTCAGCGAGGATCAGTGTTGCGAAAGCTACCGTACGTGCGATGTCGATCGGATGGACGCCCTTAACGCCGATTTCAGCCAGAGCACCGGAGAAGAAGAACGTGCTTCCGTTGTTCGTCATCATGAGGGCAACGATGAATGATGTTGCTACTGCTACGAACAGGCCGATGGACTGCATTGCGATGTGGCGCATCATGGACTTGTTGATGATGGGCTCGTGCTTTGATCTCGGCGGGACCTTCATGATACCGGGCTCGGCCTTTTCGCGGCCTAATGCGAGAGCCGGGAACGAGTCAGTGATGAGGTTGAGCCAGAGAAGCTGGATCGCGGTCAGAGGTGCTGCGATGCCGGGTACCAGCGTCTTCGGGACGAGCGAGAGCAGGAAGATTACGAGGATCTCGCCTACGTTGCATGAGAGGAGGAATCCTACGAACTTTCTGATGTTGGAGTAGATCGTTCTGCCCTGCTCTACTGCCTTAACGATCGTAGCGAAGTTGTCGTCCATCAAGATCATGTCTGCAGAGTTCTTTGATACGTCTGTACCTGTGATACCCATTGCGACACCGATATCAGCTGACTTCAATGCCATGGCATCGTTAACGCCATCACCTGTCATTGAAGCGATATGTCCGTTGTGCTTAAGAGCGTTTACGATCCTTACCTTGTGTTCAGGAGATACACGAGCATAAACGCTGGTTGTCTCGACTGTGAGCTGGAGAGCTTCATCTGAGAGCTTGTCCAGTTCTTCGCCTGAGTATGCGCCCATATGCTCAGGGTCACGCATCTCGAGATTATCGGAAATAGCGACTGCAGAATCTTTGAAGTCGCCCGTGATCATGACGGCTCTGATGCCTGCTTCCTTACATACGGCGATTGCATCCTTTGCTTCCTTACGTGCAGGGTCAATCATACCGATGAGGCCTAAGAATGTCATGTTCTCTTCATCGGCAAATGTTGCCTTGGAACCGTCTCCGTGCTCCTTTGTTGCAAAGGCTAAAACACGGATAGCCTGGATAGCGTAGTTGTGGTTTACTTCACGGATCTCAGCGAGCTTTTCGGGTGTCATCTTCTGAACGCCTGAAGCTGTGAGGATCGAAGAGCAGCGTGAAAGAACGATGTCCGGAGCGCCCTTTGTGAAGCTGATCCACTTGCCCTCGTCGATGCCTGAATGATATGTGGTCATCATCTTACGGTCGGAATCGAAAGGAAGCTCTGTCTCTCTGGGATATGTGTGCATCGTCTCCTCACGGAGCATCTTTGCCTTCATGCCGAGAGTCGTAAGCGCGCCCTCAGTAGGGTCACCGATGCAGGAATAGTCTTCACCCTGCTTTACGATAGAAGCGTCATTACAAAGAACGGAAGAAAGAATCAATGTGTTGAGAACACCTTCGATCTTAACGGGCTTGCCGCCTTCGTCGACGATGTTGCCGACAGGGGCATATCCGCCGCCTTCAACGTTGTATTTCTTCTCACCGTCATAGAGGACCTTAACTGTCATCTGGTTCTGTGTAAGTGTACCTGTCTTATCGGAGCAGATAACGTCTACGCAGCCAAGAGTCTCAACTGCAAGGAGCCTTTTTACGATAGCGTTGTTCTCTGCCATCTTTGTCATGCCGATCGAAAGAACAATCGTTACGACTGCTGCAAGACCTTCAGGGATAGCTGCAACTGCGAGTGATACGGCTGTCATGAGAGCGTCTTCCCAAGGCTGCTTCTGAACGAAGATATCAACAAGAAGAACGATGATGCAAACTGCGATGCAGACAACTGCAAGGATCTTGCCGAGCTTATTTAAGCTCCTCTGGAGAGGTGTCTCCTCGTCTTCCATGGTCGTAAGCTTTGTAGCGATCTTACCGAGCTCGGTATCCCTTGCCGTTGCAACAACGACGCCCTTTGCTCTTCCGTATGTAACTGCAGTACCCATGTAGAGCATGTTCTTGCGGTCGCCGAGTGTGCAGTCTTCAGGAAGGACAACAGAAGCGTCTTTCTCGACTGCTACTGCCTCACCTGTAAGGGATGCTTCCTCAGCCTTCAGAGAGCTTGATTCGATAAGTCTCAGGTCTGCCGAGATCGAGTCGCCGGCGTCGATAGCGATGACGTCACCGACTACGACATTTTCTGAATCAACCATGTGGAGCTTGCCGTCACGAATGACCTTTGTCTGGGGTGAGCTCATCTTCTTCAATGCTGCAAGTGCCTGGTCAGCTTTACCTTCCTGGTAAACGCCAAGGCATGCATTAAGGATTACGATAGCAAGGATGACGATAACGTCGATCCACTCTTCGAATCCGCCGCCGCTCTTAAATGCCATATATGCCGAGAGGGCTGCCGCAGCGATAAGGATTATTACCATCGCATCCGCGAACTGCTGCAGGAATCTCTTCCAGAGCGGAACCTTCTTCTCTTCACCAAGAGAGTTCGGACCGTTCTTGGCAAGTCTTAAGGATGCCTCGTTTGAAGTAAGACCCTTGACCAGGTCTGTGTCTATCTCTTTTGCAATCTGTTCAGCGGTTGCCGAATATGGTTTTGTCATTTTATATTTCTATCCTCATTTTCTGGGGGTTACCCAAGAAGAAATTATACTATATTTTTGAGGTTTAAATAAAAGTGCCCCCTCGTCATTTGTACGAATCGGGGGCTTCCATGGAAATCTCCATAGGGATTTTGCATAGTTTTGGGATGCCGGATGACCGCCAGGCGGCTGCTCAACGGTTACTCGTCCTCGTGCGGCTCGTCTCCGGGCTGGACACCCCAGATATATTTCTCGAGTTCTGACACGGTCTCCTCCTCCATGAGAGCCTTTGAGAACTGTGTCTCATAGAGTTCCCTGTAGACGCCTTCCCTGCCCAGGAGTTCCTTGTGGGTACCGCGCTCGGCGATCGTGCCGTCCTTAACGACCAGGATCTCATCGGCAGCAAGGATCGTAGATAATCTGTGCGCGATGAGGATACTTGTCTTGCTCTTTATAATCGGATCGATCGCATCCTGGATCTTCTTTTCGGAAATCGAATCGAGTGCTGAAGTAGCCTCGTCGAAGATAAAGATCGTAGGGTCTTTTAAGATAATTCTCGCGATAGAGATACGCTGCTTCTCACCGCCCGAGAGCTTAAGGCCACGGTTGCCGACTTCGGTATCAAGGCCCTTTTCCTGCTTCTCGATAAAGTCCCAGATATTGGCTTTCTTGAGGGCCTCGATCATCTCTTCCTCAGTCGCGTCAGGCTTTGCATACAAGAGATTGTCCCTTACGGTTCCGTTGAAGAGATATGTCTCCTGCGATACGACGCCGACCTGGTTTCTCAGGAACGTGAGATCAAGTTTTCTGACGTCAATACCGTCGAAAGTAACGCTTCCGGAATCAACATCATAAAGACGCGGAATGAGATTTACGATGGTACTCTTACCTGAACCTGAAGGTCCGACGATAGCGATACTCTTGCCTGCATTCAGAGTGAAGTTGATGTCCTTCAAAATCTTCTTCGACTCATCGTAAGAGAACTCAACGTGCTCGAAAACAACATCACCTGTAACTGTCTCAGGTGTAATCGCATCGTCAGCATTCTTGATATCAACAGGAATATCGAAGTAATCAAAGATACGCTTAAAAAGTGCCATTGATCTGATCCACTCGACCTGGATATTAAGGAGGCTGTTGACCGGCATGTACATCCTGCCAAGGAGTGAAACAAGCACCGTGATATCACCGATCGTGAGGTCAGAATCGTATTTCATCATGAGGATACCGCCGGCGAGATAAATCAGCATCGGTCCTACTGTCGTGAAGGTCGTGAGGATAACTCTGAACCAGCGTCCTGCCATACTCTCTTTGATGTTAAGACTGATCATCTTGCGGTTAGCATTTTCGTATCTGGCATACTCATATTTTTCCTTACCAAAGAGCTTTACCAGAAGCTGTCCGCTTACAGACAAAGTCTCATTTAAGATGCCGTTTACTTCATCATTTACCTGTTGCGATTCGTTGGTAAGCTTCCATCTCTGCTTACCTGCTTTTCTCGTCGGGAGCGTAAACAAAGGAACGATAACGATGCCGACCAATGCAAGGATCCAGTTCTTCTGGAACATAGCGATCATGGCGATAACGAGTGTTATCGAGTTCGATAAGATGCTGCTGAAAGTATTCGTTATGACTGCCTTAACGCCGTCGATATCGCTTGTCATTCTGGTGATGATGTCGCCCTGGTTATTCGAAGTGAAAAACTTCTGGCTCATCTTCTGCAGATGCGCATACATCTGGTTTCTCATATCGAAAGTAATGTGCTGTGCGATCCACGTATTTATGTAGGTTTCAGCAACGCCGATAAGGCTCGAAAACAGCGTGACCAAAAGAGACAGTCCGATGTAAAAAAGGAGCATCTTGAAGTCCTTTTTCATGAGACCGTCATCTAAGATCTTACCGGTAAGGATTGAAGGCAGGAGCGAAAAAAATGACGATACGGTTATGCAAAGAAGCACCAGTATAAACTGCTTCGTATATGGTTTCAGATATGAGAAAACGCGCTTCAATAATTCAGGCGTTACCTTAGGCTGGTTCTTCTTCTCTTCTTCTGTCAGGTACTGCCCGCCCATCGGGCCGCCCATCCTTCCTCCTGGTGGCATATGGTATGTCTCCTTTTCGCGCTGATAAACCTACACCTTCAGTAGTGTATACGCTACTTTTACCACAGAAAAATAAAAAAACAAAATACCTCTACAATGCAAGCGCGGCTCCCTAACCGGAAGCCGCGCCTATGAGAAACAAAAAACATTTAAAACTTACTTAAATGTCGAGGGTTCCTATTGAAGTTCCCTTGTAAAAATTATATGTTATTTCGTCCAATTTCAATTGTGTCAAACTGCCCTTATCTTTCGGGCAAACTTTAGGCGAAAATATACCGATTCACTAATTCGATTTTCAAAGCAATTTTAGGCTAAAAATGCCCGCAAATATGCAGAAAATCAGCCCTGGAGCTTCATGTAACCAGGCTTGATCCAGCCAAGTTTACGCATGATCTCACTGAACAGGAGTGAAAGCACTGCAGGAGTGAAAATGCAGATACAGAACATACCGAGCCATGCATACCAGTTAAGTGTGCCGGACTCAGACATTGCTGAGAAGCATCCGATAGGACCAACGAGACCACATGTACCCATACCTGCAGCAACACCGTTGCACTCGAGCTTGAAGATCATGGTAGCCATAGGGCCTGTGATCGCAGAAGCAAGAGTTGCAGGGATCCAGATCTGAGGGTGGGTTACGATGTTAGGCATCTGGAGCATTGATGTGCCGAGACCCTGTGAAACAAGTCCGCCCCACTTATTCTCTCTGTAAGATGCGACAGCAAAGCCGACCATCTGAGCGCAGCATCCTGCAAGAGCAGCGCCGCCTGCGATACCTGCAATACCGATCGAAGCACAGATAGCAGCAGAAGAAATAGGAAGTGTGAGGATGATACCGACTACAACGGAGATAACGATACCCATTGAGAACGGATGAAGCTTTGTAGCTTCGTTAATAAATGTTCCGAGCCAGTTCATAGCGACTGCGATCGGGGGGCAGATAAGGTATCCGGAAAGGAAACCAAAACCTAAAGTAACAATAGGAGTTACAAGGATATCTACCTTTGTCTCCTTGGAAACGAGCTTACCTAATTCAACAGCGATGATAACTGCAAAGAAAACTCCCAACGGGCCTGCAGCATAAGGCTTGCCGGGATAAGCATTAGCGAACTGACCGACAACTGCAGCACATGCCATAACGAGCATAGGCGCCTTAAGAGCAGCAGCGATACCGACACCGATTGCAGCACCGGTTACTGCGGAAGCAAGTGAACCTGCCTTTGAAATGAAATGAGCGAGTCTGCCGATAGCTTCGACATCGATCATTGCAAGATACTTACCGATAGTAGAAAGAATCGTACCGATAAGAAGTGATGCGAAAAGGCCCTGAGCCATACCGCCCATGGCATCAACAAAATAAGTCTTTGCGGAAAACTTGATATCCTTAGAAGCCGCGAACTCTTTAAAGGTTCTCTTCTTCTTTGCCTTGGATTTACCCATGTTCCAACCCCTCCCGGATAAATTATTGAGAAGATAATATCATTGCCTATATTTGATGTGTAATATTACATTTCCCATTTTAAACAGCCACCAGACCGCCTAAAGGGTGTAAGTTGCACAAAGCAAGCAAGCCAAATTGCTCTATATCTATTGAAGAACAAGAAGATAACAGGCTTTTTCGACTATGAAATTGGTACACCAAAATTAAATAGATATGGAGGAAACTAATAAATCAATAAGTATACTACGATATGCTCAATCTATTTCATTAACAAAGAATCACAGTCTATACACTGTTATGTATTAAGAGATGTATTAAGTGAAAGAAACTCTAACACTTAAATCATAAGAGGCCTTCTATGCTTGCACAGAAGGCCTCTTAGGCAATTACACTCTTTTGTTCACAATTATGATTTTCCGATATTTTTGACCATCAATAAACCATCAAAATATCCAGACACAACACCTGGCGGGCAATTGAACACAGCTGCTAAAAAATTATAATACGGATCCAAAAACAAGTCTCCCAATGAATTTAAGAAATTACTATAGAAAACATCATCTTCTTCTTGAGCAGCTTCCTTAAACGCATAACCGACAGGTATTGCAATCATTCCCCATATAGGGATTGCAACTAAAGCCATTTTTTCATTATATGATAGTTTTTTGGGGCATTTCGACTTGTAGTTACCCTTTAATTTATCCCACAAACCGTCAACTCCAGGATTTAACTTTGTAGTAAGCACGTTAAACGCACCTCCCAAAATACCAGAAATGATACTATCAACGAAAATTCCTCCAACATGCTCCCAAAAACTCTGTTTCTCGCATTCAGGATCTGTTACTAACCACTCAAGACAATCCATCACTGCAGTTTGAAGCGCTGAATCAATAGCTGCACATATGTTTTCTTCAGTTAATGTAAAATGCCCACTTGGGTCCGAATTCATAACTGGATTAGCATTTGCAAACAAATACTTATGCAAACTCATAGGATCAGTCAAAGAACCGCCATAGGTATCCATAGAGGTGAATGTGCCTGTAACAGGATCCATGTATCTTGCTCTCAAGTAGTAGAGACCTGTTTCATCCTTTTCTTCACCCTTGAAACCATAAGAGTTATCTGTAGTTCCACTCTTTGTTATCTCATTACCAAAGGCATCAAATACAAGGGTATCTGTAACTGAACCTGCCTCGTTTGTCAAAGCTCTGAAAGAAAGACCACCGTCATAGAGATAGTAGGATGCAGAAGAACCTTCGCTCTTGGAAATCAGCTCAAAACCTCTAGTGTAGTAAACAGCCTTGGTTCCTGTCGTTGCCTTGAGAACCTGAGAATATCCTGTTGACAGATCTGTTGTGTACTCTGTCTTTACCCCATTGGATGTTTTTGCTGTTCTATTTCCGAGATAGTCATATTCGTATGTCTCAACTAAAGGTGCAGCATTTGTACTTACATTTGCTGAGATCATCCTGTTCTGACTATCGTATGTGTATGAAGCAACCAAAACACCGGCTGTGGTTGTCTGGCTTACAAGGTTACCAGCATCATCCCATGTGTAATTGATATCCCCGGCTCTCGTTATCTGATTAAGCTTGTTATATGCATATGTCGTTTTTGAGCCGTCCTTCGTCATGGATATACGGTTAGAGTTTTTGTCATAAGTATAGGATGTTACAGAAACCTGCGTTCCGATTTTTACCGTCTCTGTAATCAACCTGTCAAGTTCATCATACTCATACTCAACAGTTCTGCCGAGTTCTTTGCATGCAAGCCTCTCACCGTTTAATCCAATCGTGTATTCATAACTTGCAATAACTTTTCCTGTTTTATCCTTGCTTACCTGTTCAGTAAGGATATTCTGGCTGTTATAACTGTAAGTTGTAATAACACCATTGGGATATTCCATTCTCTTTCTGTTACCGTTGTCATCATAGGCATATTTAGTTGTACCCTTGCTGTCTGTTACGGATGTGAGCCTTCCCAGTTTGTCGTAACCATAGCTGATATCCTGATTATCAATGGATACCTTGGAGAGCTGATATCCGTCATTGTACTCGTAAGATATCTTCTCACCCTTAGCATTAGTTACAAGCGTTAGGTAGCCCAATGAATTGTAATCATACTTAACAGTTCCGGACGGACCTTCTACCTTGATAATATTGCCCTTTGCATCATAGGTGTAAGTTGTTTCTTCACTACCAGTAGTAACTTTCTTGACTCTGTCATACTCATCATATTCGTATTCAGTCGTTGTACCGCCGAAATCAGTAGTGTAACTTACTCGTCCATACAGATCATTCTTGGTTATTGATTTTTGATTCAGGGCATTTGTTACTGTAACAACAAGGCCAGTATCAGTGAATTCATAATTATATGAAGTAACATTGCCCTTTGCATCCGTTACCCTTGTAACATTTCCAAGAACATCATAAGCATATTTCCAAGTACCGTTTAAAGCATCCGTTACAGAAACTAATCTGTCTAATCCATCATAGCTATACGTCGTTTTGTGACCATAAGCATCCTTCTCTGATACTAAACGATTCCTTCCATCAAACTCATATTCGAATTTGCTTCCATTCGGATATGTTACAGATGTCTGATTGCCGTTAAGATCATAATCAAACTCATACTTGTTATTCTTAGCATCAGTTATTGACGTTACATTTCCTCTGTCATCGTATACATATGAAACAGAATCACCATTATGATCAGTTATCTTCGTACATCTTCCAAGATAATCATAATCATACTTAGTAACGGCGCCATAAACACTGGTTTCCTTAACTAATCTGTCACAACTATCGTATTCATACTTCTCATATGTTTTATTAGGATATGTTTTCTGGACAACATTTCCAACCTTATCATAAGTGAATGTAATCTTTCTTCCGAGTCTGTCGGTAGCAGATATATTCCAGCCCTCAGCGTTATAATCAAACAACTCTGTGGTCTTGTCGGGATAGGTTACTTTCGTTAAGTTTCCAAAAACGTCATACTCATATAAAGTCTTTCTATCAAGACTATCAGTAGCACAAGTTACATTACCTGCCTGATCATACTCATACTTAACAGATGTGCCATTAGCACTTACAATTTCGATTACTCTGTTTGAATTATCGTAAATGTAAGTATCTGTTCTTTGTTTATTACCATAAGAATACGACCTGGTTTTAACTCTGTCCTTATCATCATAAGAAAACGTTGTTTTCTGATTCTCGGCGTCGACTATTGAGGTCACATTTCCGTTCTGATATGTCATAGTCATGACTCTGCCGATATTATCAGTAACACCAGTTAAATTGCCTTTATTATCATATGTGTAACTCTGATAGTTTCCATCTGCATCTTTAGCTTTTGTAGGATTTAAGTGTGAATCATAAGTAAGGAACAACTCATCTTTGCCCATTACACTAACTTTGGTAATAACGCCCTTATCGTTAGTAACAGTTTCTAATGTTCTTCCTTTGTTATCTGTGCCAGATATCACGTTACCTTTAGTATCATACTTATAAGTTACTTTTTTTCTTCCGTCAGCTGATGTTTCAGAAATCTTGTTGTTATTGCCATCATACTCGTACTTGGTCTCATGACCGAGAGCATCAACAATAGATATTACATTACCTCTTTCATCATATGTATAAGTTGTTTTGTTATTCAGACGATCAAATACCACTTCTTTGCGGTTAGTAAGATCATGGTCAAAGGTGATCTTATTACCATTGGCATCAGTTGTTGATTTCAGGCGGCCGTCATCATACTCATTTAATGCAACCTCATTACCCTGGTCATCGAGAACCTTTACAACGTAATGATCATCATATTCAAATGTAGTCTTATAACCGCCGATATCTGTAACCTTTACAAGGTCACCCTTATCGTCATAATTATATTCAACCTTCATATTTGCATATGAGATTGCTGTAATTCTTCCTTCGTCATCCTTATCAAAAAGTGCGATCTTCTGGATTGAGCCGTCATTGTATATAATGCCGTTCTCGCCAAGAGTTATTGTTCTCTTGTAGCTATCCTCAATCTTATAAAGACCCTTTTCGAGATTGAAGTAATACTTCGTTCCATCGGGTTTTGTAAGCATGAAATTCTTCGGAGCAAACTTCTCAAGATTGCCATCTAAGAGTGAGCCTGCCACAGGATCATATGTCATGCTGGTATGGTCATCAAGGATAGTAAGAACGTTTCCGTTGCCGGTCTTGTTCTCAAAATATGCCTCGATCGTATATACCGGCGGATCCATCCATTCGTTAGGTGTAAGTTTCAGCACAAACTTATCCTTTGAGCCATTACCCCAATCAATATAGATCTCATGTGAGTAATCAGGTGCCCAGTAAGCTTTGCCTGGGAGTGCCTGCTGTCTTAAGAAGCTCCAGCCCTTGCCAAGATCCGCACTTACATGGATAGTGGGGCCGCCGAAAGACATATTCCAGCCATAACCGAATTCACCAACCTGATCTTTCTGCCTGCTGTCATATGTTCTATAGATATTTACAGGAAGGCCTGCAACAGGGAGAGTCATATCATTGAAGGTCATGGAAACGTTGCCGATCTTTGCCTGACCGGTAACAAGAACTATTGCTTCATCAGATGTTGAACCCTCTTCTGCATTAGCAGTAAGAACAAGCCTGTAGTAGCCGTTCATGAGGAGTGTCGGATCTAATTTGCCGACAATTCCCTTCTGATCAGCTGTTCCTTCCACAGGACCGGTTCCGGTCTGGGAATAGACAACAGCACCTGTATCTACAGAAATAACTTCAAACGTATAGCTCTTGAGTTCTGTACCAGTTACAGTTCCATAGATATCCCTGATAAAGGTAATCTCAACGCCGTTAAAGCTGTCATCAACATCAGCAAAGAGTTCTCCCGGATCGAACTGTTTCTCAGGAGCAACATAATCGATCTCTGTAATCTTTTCGCATGTGACACCAGACTCGCTGGTAACAACAAGTCTTATGCTGTATGTGCCGGTTGCGAGACCTTCGTCGGAGAGAATGCCCAAGACTTCTTTGCTCTTATTACCATTACCGGAAGCAAATGTTGTCCATTCTTCCGTGCCATCATCCTTTACTGTAAGGATCTGGAGCTCATATGAAGAGTCTTCACTGCATTCAATACTGCCTTTGAAAGCTACTCCGCCGTCTACCAACTGAACACCTTCAAGCACAGCTGATAGATCTACATGCTTCTTAAGTGTGATATTTATTTCCTTGACATAATCCTTGCCGTCTTTATCGGTTACCGTCAGGACAACCGTATATGCTCCAGGATCCATTTGATCCGTAGGTATCCTGTCGATATATCCGAATTCATCAGATACATCTCCGGTCTTTTTATATACTTCTTTTCCTGTAGAATCCTTAACAACAACAGATATATCAGTATCAGGATCAGCCAAAGGACCTGTTCTGCCTGAAATATCAATTGTCTTGCCGATAATGTATTCTCTCTTATCCTGAGGTGCCAGAACCTGAAGCGTACCGTTAAAGTCATTATGGACATCAGGGCGAGGATCGAACTCGATTCCATAAAGATAGAATGTACCGTTGATCCAAATACCGTTATTTCCGTATGTTCCAATGTAAACCTTACGGGAACCCAATACTTGTTCAAGATCGATTGGGCATACGAGCAAAGGCGTGTCAGGTTTAGTTACGTTTCCATCTTCATCGTAGGTGGCAACATAAACATAGAATTTCTTCTCTGCGCCATCATAATTGAACCAGATCTCGTGAACTGCTCCGCTATTAAGGAAGTCCAGATATTCTCCAGTAGCATAGAAACATCTGTCGTTTCCGTTAGTATCAATCGCGACTGTGGCGTCAAACGGTTCCATTCCGTAGTTAAAGCCGTTTTCGGTGCCTTCAACCGGATCGCCGAACTCATTTCTCCAGTAACACTGTCCGGTCTTCGACAAGTCCATAATAATGGCGACTGACTTCTCTCGATGTCCGTACTCAGGCATTATGACGAAATCCATGTAATGGCCCCAATCCATTCCCATGTAATAACTCATCGTCATTCTTCCTGAGAATGAATAGTCTTCAGAAAGCTCTACAGGATGAGCGTAGAATTTCTCTGAAACTTCATATACGCCAGATACTACGGTCAGGCTGTCAGGCTTAACGCCGCCACTGGACCACTCTTTTGAATCATATCTAGTCTTATATCCATACTTGGCGTCACCCATTGAGATGATCTGTGCGCCATCCTGTTCTTCTACAGGAAGATCCTGAGGAAGCGGTGTTTTGAACGGTGTTTTAGCTATCTCAAAACCGTTGATCTCAACACCAGAGGCTTTATTGCCATCTGCTGCGACAAAACCGAATCTGAGGTTTGTATCTCCGCCAAAGTGTTCTTTGAGGTCAATATCAAGTGTGAGAATCGGTTCTTCATACTTATAAAGATGTCCGAATTTATTGATCGTGCAAATATAGACTCTCAATGTATGACCGTCATAATCTACCCAGCAGTCTGTGCGCAATCCGAGTTCACGCATTGCTTTGTAGTCTGCTACTACATAATGGCGCTTTTCATTACCATCGACTACAACACTTACATGTGCGTTGCTCTCATCATAGTTCTCAAACTTATTCTTGTTGAGCTTGGACATGCCCTTCTGGGCATCGAAGTCCATCTCTACGATCACACTGTTTGTGTGGTTGTCGTAACCATTGGCTCCTGAATAACCCAAGGACTTTCCGTTACCATAGGGTTCGATTACAAAAGCAACGCCATTTGCAAAATCGTTTTTCAGTGTATATGAGAACCTCGTATAGAATTTGTAATCAGTTCCGACATTTAAAGGCATTGAAGTAAATGTATCGCCGCTATGGTGTGAATAATTACTATCGAGGATACCCTGTGCTTTTCCGGAGAAATCACTTTCACCAGTATAATTCCAACTGCTCTTAGCAAATGACTTTTTATATCCATACTCAGTATTACCTTCTGAGAAAGGCAAACTCATTGTGGGAGTAGGAGTAGGTGTTGTCTGGTGAAGTTCAGGATAAGGATCAATCTCGATACCATAGATGTATTCAGTTGTTCGTGCAGAACCAACATCACCTAATGATTCAATATAAATCTTATGATCATTATTGAACAATTCAGACAAACTGATGTTATATGTAATTGTGGGGACCGGCGGTTTAATAGCCACACCGTTTTCATAAGGCGCTACATAAACATTTAATGTCTCTGTCTTGCCGTCATATTCAACCCAGAAATCAGTATACAGATTATCTCGTGCTAATGCAGGATATTCGGTAACTTCGTAATCAGTTCCAGTTTTGCCATTCAAGTTTATGCATACAGTTTGATTACTTTTCCTAACCTTGAATTCAATAGATCTGGAGCCGTCAGCATTTCTCAAACCAAATCTGTAAGTATTTCCGCTGCTGTAACAATTGTAATAGGTGTATCTCATATTGAATGAATAATCAGGAGAGAATTCAATATAAGATGTTGAAACAATATTTCCATACCACCACCAAATATCGCTTGAATCGCCAATATAATGAGGTGTTATATACGTTTTACCATCTCCGACCCACTGTTCTGTCTTAAACGGTTCCTTGTACTTAAACGCAGGATCGCCCTGTGAGAAGAACTTATAATTCTCTGATAACGGCGCAGGCGTAGGAGTTGCCGTAGGTGTATTTGTAGGTGTTGATGTAGGCGTACTTGTAGGTGTGGATGTCGCCGTAGGAGTATTCGTAGGTGTTGATGTAGGTGTGCCTGTAGGTGTTGATGTTACTACAGGTGTGCTTGTAGGTGAAGGTGTCACCGTAGGTGTATTTGTAGGTGTTGATGTAGGCGTACTTGTGGGTGTGGAAGTCGCCGTAGGTGTATTCGTAGGTGTTGATGTAGGCGTACTTGTAGGTGTGGAAGTCGCCGTAGGTGTATTCGTAGGTGTGATGTCGGCTTTTTTGTAGGTGTAGGTGTCGCCGTAGATGTATTCGTAGGTGTTGATGTCGGCTTTTTTGTAGGTGTAGGTGTCGCCGTAGGTGTATTCGTAGGAGTTGATGTCGGCGTACTTGTAGGTGTAGATGTTGCCGTAGGTGTGTTAGTAGGTGTTGATGTAGGCGTGTTTGTAGGTGAAACTGTAGGCTTTGCGCTTACTACGATTCTGTCGCTGTCTAAAACAAACTCGCCATAAGGCAGCTTAACATATGCCTCTAATACATATGTGCCTGCAAGACGTGTATCCAAATCGTATTTGACAGGATCCTTATCATTAGCCGGCAATACGACTGTAACGTCAGATCCGTTAAGTCTGTAGAGGATCTCAAATACATTATTCTTCGGGATCTCGATCGTGTAGAATGCCGTTTCTCCGACAAACACCTGATTCTTTGAAGCCGTTACTTTTACATCAGGGAGTTCAGAAAACAACTGAAGATCTGAAGGATCTGCAGTAACGTTTAAAATAGATCCGCTGTAGCTGAATTTATCTGCTACGATTCGTCCGTTTAATGTTACCTCATTTGCATTAATGGATACTTTGCCCTTAGGTGCATAAAGAATTCCGTTAATGCCTATCTTTGTTCCGTTAATTGTGATGTTTCCATTTTCGGAATAGAGCAATACTCTTCCGGATTCAGCGTTTAAGCTGTCTACGTTATAAGTGATGTTGCCCTTAGCAACAATAACAGCGTCACCTGTAAAATCGGTGCCGTTGATAGAAAGGTCGCCATTGGTATAGTAATAACCGTTAGCAACAACTTTATCTTTTGAAGTAAGAGTGTTTTTGGAGATTGAGGGTAATTCCTTCTCTTTTGCTTTTATGGCAGCAGACCAGTCAGGAATCGTAAGCGGAGTAATATGCTTTTCGGAACCTGTCATGTTGATCTTCCATCCGGAAGTTCTGATCGTTCCCGCAGTTCTTACATAACCATCCATGTAAAGTTCAGAACCCTGATAAACAAAGTCCTTACCGGTATAGATATCTCCGACAATAGTTGATTTCCAGCCGCTGAAAGTAAAATCAGAAGATCTGCTTGCAGCAAAAATAGCGTAAGGGAAAATCTCAGTTTCTTCCTCCTGTTTCGGAGTAGGAGTTGGAGTAGCTGTTGATGTAGCTGTAGAAGTTGCAGCCGCCTGGGTTGAGGTGGGAGTAACTGTATTTGTAACTGTAACTTCTGTTTCCGGGGTTGCAGTAGGGGTAGATGTAGGAGTGCTGACAGGCTTGTCAGACGTATAGTTAATGGTAGTTACGCTTTTCGGAGCAACAGGAGCATTATCCTTGCCTTCTGCAATAAGTCCGAAAGTATAAGTTTGTCCGGCTTCGATCCTTGAATTGCCGGAAACGATTATCTTGTCATCAGTATCATAGTTCGTGATATCTTTGGCATTCCAGATATTGGAAATTCTGACATCACCTGAATAATCGATTTCAAGAGTCCACGAATTAACTGCATATTCAGTCGTGTTCTTGATCTGATACTGTCCCTGAGTGCTGTAGCCCCAGGAAGAGTTCTGATCGTAAGTGATCTTGAAAGGATCAGACTTGTAATCGCCGTGAGTGTTGGAAGCTGCGCTTAATTCTTGCCACGGGATAGTTCCCACAACAAAAGCAGCAATTAGCACACAGCTGATGAGCTTAATGACATGCTTAATAGAGTAACGCATATAATTACCTCTCCCCCAATAAAATAATAGATTTATGGCAATTTTGTTACATTTTTTGCCATCGTGTATTCTACAAGGGTTGGAATCGAACATTCAATGTGCTGAATGTACAAAAGATTCTCAAAGGAAATTGCATATTGCATAACTTCTGGAGAATTAAAAAGGGCGTTTTAGGTTTAAGAAGAGTATCCGTTAACGTAAGATGCTACGTCAAAATCATAGATATTCATAAGCATTTCAGGCTTCATCGCATCGGTTATATCACCGTCAAAAACGATACAGCCATCTTTAAGCATAACCGCCCTTGTGCAGCATCTTTTAGCCTGTTCCAAATCATGGAAAACAGCGACCAGTGTGTTATCGATATCACCGGTCTTTCCTGCCGACCAGGTATTCAACTTGTCGCATAGTTCTGCCCTGTATTTGATATCAAGATTGTTGCCGGGTTCGTCTAAGAAAAGGAACGGTGAACCCTGCGCGAATGTCCTTGCTAAAAGCACGCGCTGGAGCTGTCCGCCGGAGAGTTCATCTAAGTGTCTGTCCTTAAACTCAAGAACGCAGCAGTCTTCCATGCACTTAACCGCAAACTGTGCTGCTTTGGCATTACTGCCAAACAAAGAATTTCCTATAGAAGCATATGTTCCCAAGAGCACTGTCTCATTGACCGTATAAGGGAAATAGATCTCATTTGTCTGAGGCATGAGAGCGATAAGTTTTGCAATATTTTTACGCTTCATCGAAGAGACTTCTTTGCCGTCAATAAGGACCTCTCCGGCGTGAGGAATTATACCTGCAAGCACACGGAGCAAAGTAGTCTTATCGGAGCCGTTAGCGCCGCCGATAAAGACCTTTTCGCCGGGATTTATCTCAAGGTTTATATCCTTAAGGATCTCTGTCTTGCCGTAGCCGGCGCTCATGTTTTTACAGATTATGTTCATGCGCGTTTCCTCCTTGAAGCGAAGAAAACATAAGCAAAGAACGGTGCACCGATAAGGGCCGTAACTGCTCCGACGGGGATCTCTCTCGGCGATAACAGAGTTCTTGATATGAGATCACAGAGCGCCATGAATGCGCCACCGTAGATAAATGACATAGGGATAACAAGTTTGTGTGAAGGTCCGAAGATCCTTCTAACCACATGAGGTGCAGCGAGGTCGACAAATCCGATGACGCCAGTGAATGCAACGGATACGCCGGTCAAAAGTGCACAGATAAGGATAGCGACGATCTTCGTCTTTTTCGAATCAACACCCATAGCCTGGGCCTGGAGATCACCGAAGCTCATGATGTCCAGTTTTCGGGACATCAGCATTAAGAACAACAACCCTAAAATGCAGACCGGAAGCATGATAGCGCAGTGTGTCCAGCTTCTTGCGGAGAAAGAGCCCATCATCCAGAGGTGGAGCTGCTTGGAGTTGTCTGAATAAAGTGTCGATAAAAGGTTCATTATGCCGTTTACGAAAAGCGACAGGATCATACCTATCAGGACGACTGTCGTGTTAGATACGCTCCTGTCGATCGCGGACGCCAGAAGAAGTGCTCCTGCAACTGTTATGAGGCCGAATACAAAACCTGCGAAAGGAAGCATGAATCCTGCCAGAACAGGGATGGAAATTTCTAAGATTATTACAAATGCAGCGCCTAAAGAAGCGCCGGACGATACACCCAAAGTGTAAGAAGATGCCAGAGGGTTTTGGAGCAAAGCCTGCATGCACGCGCCGCTTATCGAGAGCGCGCCTCCGACCATAAACGCCATAAGGGCTCTCGGCATTCTGATGGTCCAGAAGATGGAATCGAGCATCGGTTCAATATCATCAGGTGTTCCCTTGCCTGTAATGTGGCCTCCGATTATGCCGAAGAGGTCTTTGAGCGAGATGTATACGCTTCCCTGCCTGATCGCCAGGAGCAATATAAAAAGGCACAGGACTGCCGATATCGCTATCTTTAGTCCTGTGCCCTTCTTAGTCATAATCATTTATTGGGATATTAATTATCCGAAACCTTGTCTACGCCATCTTTGACTGCGTTACCTAATTCGTCGCCCAAAGAGAAATCAGTGAACTTGTCAGCATAGATGAATTTAGCCCACTCAAGTGTTGCCTCAGCAACATGCTGGTTAGGACGTGAGCAGAGGTCTTCATTAACTGCATAAACAGCACCGTTCTTGATTGCATTTACGTTTTCCCAGCCTGCAAGAGCCTTGACCTGGTCAGCTGCATCAGGCAGCCAGTTGCAGTCCATAAGGATTACATCAGGGTTAGCCTTGATAGCATCCTCAACGGAAACAGAAAGCCAGCCTTCCTGATCGCCGAAAGCGTTCTTAGCGCCGATTGCTTCGAGCATCTCGTTCATGTAAGTGCCCTTGCCGAATGTGTAGATCGTAGGATATTCAGCAGAAGGAACGTTCATCATAACGAGGACTGTCTTTTGCTCTTCAGCGGGGATGTTCTTGCCGATCTCTTCAATGCCTGCCATGAAAGCCGTAAGACCCTTTGAATAAGCGAGAGCTTCCATGCCCTTACCTACGCATGCGCCGATGAACTCAAGATCTTCGCAGATGCCTTCGATGGAAGAAGGTGAAGGAATGTCTGCAACGCAGATTCCGCTGTCAACGAGAGACTGGAAAGGTGATGTGCCGCCGACAGAGCTCATACCGGAAACGAAAACGATATCGGGAGCAAGTGCTGCGATAGCTTCGTTATCAGGGTTCATCATGTCGAACTGGGGAATGTCTGCCTTAAGCTTATCCGCATAAGTAGCAGAGTTTGTGTCGATACCGATGATCTTGTCAGCAAGACCTAAGTCGATAAGGAACTGTGTTGTGGAAGGTGCCATGGATACGATATTCTCGACCGTCTCAGGAACCTTGATGTCATTGCCTGCACGGTCCTTTGTAGGGATCGCAACATTCAATTCGTCAACGATCTCCTTGCCTTCGGATACGAGTGACTCGATCTCGGAAGGAACTGTTACAGAAGGAACCGTAACATTTGTGCTGCTACAACCTGTAGCGAGTGCCAATGTAGCTGCGGCAGCAAGGATTATTGAAATAATCTTCTTCATTCTTAGTGAAACCTCCTAAAACAACGCAAAACTGCTATTGTCTTCTTATTCGACTAAATTATAATATTCAACCCACTTTTGAGGTATACTTATTGGCAACTGTTCTATATCTAAAATCTATGCGCAAACAAGGTAAATTATTATGAAGATTAACAAGATACTTGCAGACAAGACTCCTACGATATCTTTCGAGGTATTCCCGCCTAAGGCTGAGACAGGCCTTAATGACGTTAAGACAGCCGCAGGCGCCATCGCAGCTCTGGGTCCTTCATTCATGTCCGTAACATACGGTGCTGCAGGCTCTACTTCCAAGCTCACTGTCGAAGTCGCATCTGACATCCAAAATCTTCACGGCGTTCCCGTAATGCCCCACCTCACCTGCGTTGCCTCCACCAAAGAGCACGTAGCCAACATGATCCGTCAAATTCGCGAAAACAATATCGACAATGTAATGGCTCTTAGAGGCGACCTCCCTAAGGATGGCAATGTCTGCCACGATTTCGAGCACGCTTCAGACCTCGTAAGAGAGATCAGATCCTTAGATCCCGACATCTGCATCGGCGGCGCGTGCTATCCCGAAGGACACATCGAGTGCGCACACAAGTCTGACGACATCCACTTCCTCAAGGAAAAGGTCGATGCCGGCTGTGACTTCCTTACAACACAGATGTTTTTCGACAACAACATCTTCTATAACTTCCTTTACAGGGTTAAGGACGTCGGCATCAATGTTCCGATCGTTCCGGGCATCATGCCTATCACTACTGCAAAGCAGTTATCAAGATCAGTCCAGCTCTCAGGCACAAGTGTTCCTGAGCGTTTCAAGGCAATAGTCGACCGCTTCGGCGATGACCCTGTCGCTATGCGCCAGGCAGGCATCATTTATGCAAGCGAACAGATAATCGACCTTATCGCAAACGGCATCACGCACATTCACGTTTATTCAATGAACAAGCCTGACGTTGCTTCCGATATTCTCTACAACCTCAAGGGGATCATCGGATAATGCCTTTAGGAGTAGACATACCTGTAAAAGAAGTCCAAAGATACATGGGATACCACGGTATCAACGAGATCGCGCCTGATATTCAGGAGCGCATCGATAAGGCAATCGACCAGGTAAGTTCACAGTCTCATCCCAGGCTCCTGATCAAGGAATTCAGGATCAGCGTTTCCGATAAGACCGTTGTGATCCATGCCGAAAACGAAGACGTCACTTTGGAATCCGAATCTCTTTGCAGGAATCTTTCGGGCTGCAAAAGAGCGCTTCTGTTAGCTTGCACGATCGGTCCTTCATGCGACATGCTGGTAAGAAGAGCTTCCGTTAAATCTGCTGTTGATGCAGCTGTTTATCAGGCTGCCGGAGCTGCTGCGATCGAAGCTTTTTTAGACAATGAAAACGACAGACTCAAGAAAGAATATGAAGCAGAAGATCTTTATCTGAGGCCCCGCTTTTCGCCAGGTTACGGTGACTTAAAGCTTGACCACCAGAAAGACTGGTTCAGACTCTTAGATATTTCAAAACAGGTCGGTATCGAACTTACCGACTCCCTTCTGATGGTTCCTACAAAATCGGTTACCGCGATCATCGGCATCGGCGGAGATAAGTGCAAATGCTCAGGTTCGGGATGCGGCGGATGCAGCATGAAAAATACTTGTGAATATTCAAAAGGAAAATCTTAATATGGGTTTACGTGAAAGACTTGGCAAAGAATGGTTATTCTGTGACGGCGGTACCGGTTCGATACTTCAAAAGCTCGGCCTTAAAGGCGGCGAGCTCCCTGAAACATGGAACCTCACAAGACCTGACGATATCAGGAATCTTAACAAAGGCTATTTCGAAGCAGGCTCAAATATCGTAAACACAAACACTTTCGGTGCGAACAGGTTTAAATTCGACAACGTCGAGGAGATCGTAAAAGCAGGCGTTAAGCTCTGCCAGGAAGCTCGAAAAGACGCAGGCCGCGAAGACGATGCTTATGTTGCTATCGACGTAGGCCCTACAGGAAAGCTCTTGGAACCCATGGGCGACCTGAAGTTCAATGAGGCCGTTGAGGTTTTCTCGCAGATCATTAAGGCAGGCTATGAGGCCGGCGGCGATGTAGTTGTCATTGAGACTATGAGTGACTCATACGAAGCCAAGGCTGCTGTCGTTGCTGCAATAGAAGTTTGCGACCTGCCCATCATCGTTACGATGGTATACGACGAGACAGGTAAGCTCCTTACGGGCGGCAGCGTTGAAGGAACTGTCGCAATGTTAGAAGGCCTTAAGGTAGATGCAATCGGCATCAACTGCGGCTTCGGTCCTAAGCAGATGCTCCCTATCGCTGAGCGTCTCGTTAAGTGCTGCTCCCTCCCTATCGTTGTTAACCCTAACGCAGGCCTTCCGAGAACGGAAAACGGACAGACAGTTTACGATGTCGATCCTGATGATTTCGCTGCTGTTATGGAACAGATCGCGAAGCTGGGCGTACACGTTATGGGTGGCTGCTGCGGCACGACACCTGCTCACATAAGCAGGATGATCAACACGGTCAAGACTCTTCCCTTCATTGCGCCGACAACAAAGAACGAGACTTATGTTACGAGCTTTGCAGACTGCGTTAAGATCGGCAGAAAGCCCGTTATAATCGGTGAGAGGATCAATCCTACCGGCAAGAAAAAACTCCAGCAGGCTCTCCGTGACAACAATATCGATTATCTTCTGACCGAAGCATTAAACCAGGAAGAAGCAGGCGCGCACATTCTTGACGTCAACGTCGGTCTTCCTGAGATCGATGAGCCTTCCATGATGGAAGATGTTGTTTTAAAGATCCAGTCAGTTACAAACCTCCCCCTGCAGCTCGATACGACCAATATCGAAGCATTGGAAAGAGGCCTTCGCATCTATAACGGCAAGCCCATGATCAACTCCGTAAACGGCAAGGAAGAAAACATCAAGGCAGTTATGCCCCTGGTCGCAAAATACGGCGGTGTTTTAGTCTCACTTCCTTTGGATGAGAGCGGTATTCCTGAGACATCAGACGGACGTATCGCAATTGCAAAGCGCATCTACGAAGCAGCTGACAAATACGGTATTCCGAGAAAGGATATCGTTATCGACGGCCTCGCAATGACAGTATCTTCTGACCCCAATTCCGCTATCGCGACACTCGACACCGTAAGGCGTGTAAGAGATGAATTTAACGGTCATTCGATCCTCGGTGTATCGAATATCTCTTTCGGACTTCCTGCCAGGGAATTAGTCAACTCGCACTTCCTTACGATGGCAATGCAGAACGGTCTTTCATGCGCGATCATAAACCCCTGCAACGGCCCAATGATGGCTTCTTACAGGTCATATAATGCGCTGATGAACCTTGACCCCAATCTTTCAGAATACATCAATGCATATAAGGACTATGTGGCAGGATCAGCTCAGTCTTCTTCCGGCTCGAAAGCTGCTTCTTCCACATCCAATGCAGTATTAACACTCGCTGAATCGATCGAAAGAGGCGTCGTCGGACGTGCCGCCGAAGCTATGAAAGAAGAACTCGCTTCCGGCAGGGATTCGTTGGAGATAATAAATGCTGAATTGATTCCCGCTCTCGACAAAGTCGGAAAAGGCTTTGAGAAAGGAACCGTATTCCTTCCCCAGCTTCTCATGAGCGCGGATGCCGCAAAGGCAGCTTTCGCAGTCGTCAAGGAAGCAATGGCAGATAAGCCCAGAACGACCAAGGGACAGGTTATCCTTGCAACCGTAAAAGGCGACATCCACGACATCGGGAAGAACATCGTAAAGGTAATGCTCGAAAACTACGGCTACGATGTAATCGACTTAGGCAAAGACGTACCGCCTGAAGTGATCGTTGACTGTGCAATCGAAAACAATATTAAGGTAGTTGGCCTTTCTGCCCTTATGACAACAACTGTTGCTTCAATGGAAGAGACAATAAAGCAGCTCCGCGAGAGAAAGCCTGACACCAAAGTCGTTGTAGGCGGCGCTGTAATGACACCCGAATATTCAGAGCAGATCGGTGCTGACGCATATGCAAAAGATGCAATGGCGACCGTAAGATACTGCGATTCGGTTTTCGGAGAATAAAGATTCCTGTTATTTCTTCTTGTTCTTGTATTTCTTACCCTTAACGAGATTTACGATCCCGTAAACAATAAGGAATACGACGCCTGCAATTCCTGCTATACCCGTGAGGTTAACCAGGAAGTTATCAGGACGTCCCATTTGATGAGCAAGATAATCGTAAAGAGAAAACATCAGCCATCCGAAAAAAGGCACTGCAATAAAACACGCAAAAGCTGAAACCGTATATTTGTTATCCATGTTTTTCTCCTTATGAAATGCCTTTGATCCGCTTTGCGATCTCTACTGCTATGTCGAATTTATCGAAAGAGTGATTAGCTTCGCTTAAACCGTCCGGCGTGTAATCAGGCTGGTCGACAACATCGCCTGCAACAAGGAAATCGTAAAGCTCAAGCCCGTGGAAATCACATACAGCCTGAACCCCCGCAAGTTCCATCTCTACTGCGATACAGCCTTCATCCTTGCGCTTTTTGACGTTATTTCTGGTCTCTCTGTAAAGCGCATCCGTGGTCCACACTCTTCCCTTGACATAAGGGTAACCTTTTTCTTCAAAGAACGAACCCATGAAATCCGCATTCTTCATGTCGATATAATCAGCAGGCGGAGCATAGTGATAGCTCATGCCCTCATCACGGTATGAAGATGCCGGGATGATATATTTGCCCTTTGTCTTCTCAGGATCCAAAGCGCCGCAGGAACCGAACAGGATGAACTTCTCTGCGCCTGTCTGCCAGTTGATCTCAATGACATCCGTGGCCGCCTGTGCCGAGCCCATCTCTGAAAGATAGAAAACAAACTTCACTCCGTCAGCATCGACAAGAAATACCTGTCTGATCTTGTTGACTGAACCTAACTTGGTAATTACCTCGTGCGGATACTTCTCTAAAACAGCTGCAAATATCTCACGCGAAAAAGTAGCTATCGCAATATCACATATATGCTTCTGCTCTCCGAAAAACGGCTCCGGAGAGACTATTGCTTCACTTGTATCAAAAGAATCTGTGATCATATTATCCTCTTTGTTTTCCGCCTATTCCCCAATTTTCAAGCGGCGGTTCGTTAATGACTATAAACACATCAGCAGGGTCTACAGACAATCTGTTCTTAAGATTACCACAAATGCAGTCTATGAGTCTGCCCTTCTGCTCTTTTGTCCTTCCGGGAAACAGCGAGAGCTCAATGATCATGAAATCATCTGACTTAAAATCAGGCTTTTCGAAATCAGCTTTTTCGTATTCGGAAATGCGCTGAAAGCGGTCCCAGTCTTCGATTCCGATCGATTGGACTAATCCTTCGTGAATGCAGTCAAGAACTGTCTTCTTATATTCGGGAGTCTTCCCTTTTAACATCGAAACTTTTACTACAGGCATATTATTTAATCCAAAAGGAACTTTTCATCTGCAAAGACCATAGACGTTTCCAAAAGACCGTTTCCGCCAGGCTCGGTAAAATCGCGGATCTCTGTATAAGCATAGAGATTACCCGGTGTGTTGAATGCACAGAAAAATGAGTCCTCATCCCATTCTATTTTATCCGCCATGAAAGCGTCTCCGTAGGCATTTTCGAGTTCATCTTTTGAGCTCTTGTAAAGATTCTTGATCTCTTCTCTGAACTCGGGCGAATCGTCTATCGGAACACTATTATAGCTATCGAGACTAAGGCTGTATTCGATCCTTCTGACATGGCCGTCATTCTGGTCAACCCACATCTCCATTCCGTTGAATCTGAGATCATCTTTTTGGAGCATCTGAATATAGACACGCATTACTGTAACGACATCGTTTCTCGTATTAGTCATGACGCCGTTTAATCTGTCTTCAAGTTCAACGCCAAAGAATTCGCCGATCATCTTTTCGGCTGTCTCTGCATCTTTTCCTAAAGCATCGTGAGATAACTCAATGAGTTGTCCTAAGTTGCCGGAAGATTTAGCCTTAGTATCTTCCGAACTTTCACTGCTGCCGGAATCATCCTCTTCCACAGTTACTTTGCCCGTCTTACCGCCTGAATTATCCTGTTTGTTTCCGCATGAACAAACAGAGACCATCATAAGGCCGGCCATAATAAGTGCCGCAAGTTTAACAGCTTTTTTCATAATGATTTCCCCCTTATTCCGTTAATGAAAAACTGTTTAAGAATCTATTATCTTGTAGTTTGCTTTGAAATAATCCGCCTCTACGAAATTGAAACTTATCGCTTCTATCTTTCCCTGCTCATCCTTATCGACAGAATAGAGAACGATCACCGCATCGGACGCTGCCGTTTCCATTGTTCCCCACAGATAAGCCGAATAGTATTTATTGAGGTCTTCAGAATGGATGTTGAGCGCGCCGCTGTCTATCAGGAACTTGATCTCTTCTGATTCGGGATCGTCCTTGCGCCAGATCTTCAAAGGCTTTGCAACCTGCTCATACCAGTCGCCTTCAACATGCTTATGGTTTGCGAAAAACCAGTTCCTCTCACAAGGAGAAGGAAAACCGTCAGTATCTACCTTTACGAAGTCACCGGCATTTGCGATCTGTCCTTTGCCTTCTGTCGCTTCCTTCGTAAATACTTCATAGATACCGTCAGGGTGAGCTATCAGCTTGCCGTTTTCGATGAGCTGCTTTTCCATGTCAGAACCTGCGCCCAGCTCCCACGCCTGGCGCTTGGTGTTCTTCTTGATCGCATAAGATAAAATGCTGTTATCTGACGGCAACTTAGAATACTCCCCTATTCAAAAATCATATTTATTTTACCACTTAAATAATAAGCGTAAACAATAAAATTACCGGCCGGACCATCCACCTGGTCCGGCCGGCTTTAACGTGAAAGGGTATCAGCGGATACCTTTTATTATTTAACTTCTTCCTTGGCTCTTGTAATAGCCTTATAAACAACTGCTGCAAGAGCTGCGCCGGCCATAGGAGCTACGATGAAGATCCAGAGGTCAGCAAGAGCTGCGCCGCCTGCAAAGATCGCAGGACCGATAGAACGTGCAGGGTTAACTGATGTTCCTGTAAAGCTGATTCCGAGGATGTGTACCAGAACGAGAGCAAAGCCAATAACAACTCCGCCAAATGAACCATGCTTGAACTTAGCGTCAGTAACACCCAAGATAGTCATTACAAAAATAAATGTAAGAACAACTTCAATAATGAGTCCTGCAAGCCAGCTTCCGTTTACGCCAGCAAGGCCGTTAGCACCGAGTCCCCACTTTGTCATTTCGCCGACATCTTTATCGAAGACGCCTGTCTTGTCAACTTTTCCGGCAGCCTTGAAAAGATACTGAAGAAGGCCTGCACCTGAAATCGCACCGAGAGTCTGGAAAACGATGTAGCCCCAGAAGTCAGTGATGGTCATCTTTTTCGAGATGAGCATAGCAAGAGAAACCGCAGGGTTGATGTGGCAGCCTGAAACGTTTCCGATGCAGTAAGCCATAGCTACGATAACAAGGCCGAAAGCAAAAGCTGTGAGGATATATCCGCTGCCGTTTTCAGCGTCACAGCCTACTGCCATTGCAGTGCCACATCCGACAAATACGAGGACGAATGTGCCGATGAATTCTGCAGTAAACTTCTGGATAGATGCGAGTGTTGTATCTTCCTTTGAAGAAGGGATAACCATGTAGAGTACAACGAGAACGACTGCAAGGATCGCGAGGTCAGCCAAAAGGAATGAACCGTTGTAGACCATGGAATAAACGAGCGCACTGTCGTAGCCTGCTTCAGCTGCATATTCGGAATAGAAGATAATGCCGGAAGCAACTGATCCGAGCCACCTTACGAAGTAAGCAACATATGTGAAAGCTATGATCTTAAGGAGTGACGCATTTCTGAATCTGTTGAGAGCGCCGGAAAGCTTGGATCTCGAATCAGCCTTAAGTGCCGCAAAGCCTGCAAAGCCAAGTGCCGTATAGCCGAGCGTGTAGTCTAAGAACACCTGGAAAGGAGTTACCAGCCAGCCGCCGATGAGCTGCAAAAGGCTGAAGATGAAAGCGAGCACGAAGCCCCATACAGGTCCGAATGCTACGCCGTAAACGATGATAGGCAATGTCGATGCCGGTGTAACTGTTCCGCCCATTGGCATCTCGAAAAGCTTTAACTGTGAAAGTACGAATGCCAGTGCAAGGCATACGCCGCCCGTGGATACTCTCAGGATATACTCACGGTTCGATTTGATTGTTTGTTTGGACATAAAAACACCTCCGTCAAATGGATTTCTGATCCTTTTAGATCACACCAATTACAGGAGGCCAAAATGAATATATATAAGGTTCCCTACGCCGGCATTATCCGTCAGGTTCAGCGGGTCGGATGTTTGATCCCTCTCAGCTTTTTAAAGCTCCCCGATTTCCGTTTGTCGCCCAAAATATACTACTTGATTTGAGTGATTACAATTATAAAACTGCCCAAAAAATCAGGCCTTCGCACTGTACTTTTTCGCAGGGCGCTTGATAAGGAGCAAAATACCGATCGCCAGGGCATTTACACCGAGGCTCAAAGGATAAACCGCCATGATGCTCGTAAACGATTTGAACTGCTCGAAAACAGTATAGATCCAGATGATCCTTATTCCGCAGATGCAGCACATCGTAACGAGCGCAGGAGACAGCGATATACCGTAACCTCTCATGTAGCCGCTCATAACATCGTAGAAGAGCGAGAGGAGGTGCGCTGTGGTAATGAACATTACGCGGACATAACCGATCTCAACGAGCTCAGGATTGCCTGGCTTGAAGATCGCGATAAGGTTCCTGCCGAAGAACAGCAGGAAAACAACCATCAGGCCCTCTATGACGATGCCTTCAAGAAGGCAGAGCTTTAGTGACTTCTTGCATCTGTCGAACTTCCTCGCGCCATAGTTCTGGCCCGTGAATGTCGTGCATGCCTGGCCGAAGCTGTTAAGCACATAGTAAGAGAATATCTCGATATTAAATGCAGCTGAAGATGCAGCAGCGACAAGGGTTCCGAGGCTGTTTATGGCTGACTGGATGATGATGTTCGCAGCTGAGAAAACGCATGCCTGAAGGCTTGAAGGAATGCCGATCTTAAGTATCTTCTTAAGCACGGACCCGCTGATCCTAAGCTTCTTCTCATCGAACTTTGCAGGTGTCTTGGACTTCTTCAGGAAGAGCAGCAGCACTATGCCGCTTATCATGTTGGATATTACCGTCGCGGTCGCAACACCGTCAACAGTCCTGCCCATGAATACGACAAAGAACACATTGAGACCGACATTGATAAGGCCTGCTATTACGAGCGCAAGGAACGGTATCCTCGTATTGCCGATGCCCCTGAATATCGCAGCTTCGAAGTTATAAAGAAGGATGACCGGAGTTCCTGCAATATAGATGCGGAAATAAAGCAGCGCCATGCCGAATGACTCTTCGGATATGTTCTGCATCCTGAAGAGTGGTTCGGCAATAAGCTCACCTAACAGCGCAACGATAACGCCGCCGATCACGGCTACGATCATGGAAGTGTGCACTGCCTTCTGTACTGTCTCGTCATCCTTGCTTCCGACAGCATTTGCGATGACGACATTTGTACCGAGCGATATTCCGAGGAATCCGTTGATAATGAAATTGATGATAGGTGTGTTCGCGCCGACGGCAGCCATGCAGGCTTCACCCAGGTTACCTGTGAAGTTGCCTACTACTGCGATGTCAGCGGCGTTGAAAGCCTGCTGCAGGATTCCCGTCATTGCCAATGGAAAAGCAAATCCCAGGATCTTATTCCAGAGACTTCCTTCTGTCATGGATTGTTTTTTCAACTTCTTGGCGTTCATATGAATCCTCGCGAACAAACTAGAAGGTTATATCACCTTTTTCGCGATTCTCATATTAAGAAAATAAACAAAAGTGATTTATAGACGACCGATCTTTACGAGTCGCACTACACAAGACTCAATGAATTTCTGGACCTCGCGCTCGTACATCGCCTGCGATCTCTCGTAGCATTCCATGTGCTTGGCATTGTTGACGATGACCATTCTCTTACGGGATCTTAAGTTATCGTAGAGTTCGCGCGAACCTGAAGGCGGTGTTATGTCATCTTCCCCGCCCTGGAAAATAAGGACAGGAACCTTGATAGCGCTTGCGTGAAGTGCGCAGTCACAACGGTTGATATCAAACTTGTACTTGCGCTGGGCGAGCCTTCTTACCTGGCCGATGATCCAGTCAGGATTGATGCTCGTGCTCTGAGGGAGAGTGGCCTTCATAAAGCCTGTAAGAGATGCCATCGGAGAGTCAGCAATGATTCCGCAGACACACTCATCAAAGCCCTTCTGCTGTGCAGCGAGAAGACATGCGGTAGCCCCTGCTCCTCTTGCAACAAGATAGATCCTGCAGTTATTACCCAGACGCCTTTTCGTAAATGTGATCCATGAATCGAGATCGACGCTCTCCATAAGTCCCCATGTATATGTCTTTCCGCCGCTCATGCCGTGGCCTCTCATATGTGTCATGAGGCAGTGGCACTGGACTTTTCTCATCATGAGGCGCGCATATGCAGCCATCTCGGCAGGAGACTCATCGTAGCCGTGGACCAGGATGACCATATTAGGGCAAGTGCTGTCAGAAGATGGCCTGTAATAAGCTGAGAGCTGGCATCCGTCAAAGGTATTCGTCCTTACTCCAAGCCACTCGTTATGGAATGTATAAAACCAGTTCTTTCCGCGTCCGTTGATAGTGGATCTGTCGATTTTTTTGGGTGACCTGTCGACCTGCGGAAGCGGCTTCGGTCTCTTGAAAAGCTTTTTGAAGATCTTGTCGGTATATGAGATGAACAGCGCATAAAGAACTCCCCCTACGAGGATCAATACGAGCACTATAAGAACCGCAACGAGAACAGCGGTGTATCCCGAACCGTTATCCGACAATTATTCCCTCCGGGCTGTCACACCCGGAACTCAGGAGCTGACAGCCATTTTCTATAACCTGGCAATCGTCCTCGATCCTGAAACCGATGTTCCACTCAGGGATATAAACACCGGGCTCGACAGCAAGGCAATTACCCACTTCAAATTCCTTGTCCCTCGGACCGACGTCATGAACGTCCAGACCAAGATAATGGGACGTATTGTGCCAGTAGTAGCATTTTACATCCTCATTTGTAAAATTATCGGGTATTAAGCCTTGTCCTGCAAGCCATTTGCCTGCGATGTCATACATTTGTGAATTAAGCCCGGCAAAGGTTTTTCCGGGTGCGATATAGTCAAAAGCAGCTTTCCTCAAGTCCTGAATGAGCCCCAAAAGCAGCATCCTCTTGTCGTCTTCGCCGTCCGGTTTTCCAACGAAGAAAACCCTCGAAATATCAGCGCAATAGCCGTTATATCTCGCGCCGCAGTCGATCTGGACGATCGATCCTTCTTCGGCAATTCCGTCGCCATCCCTCTCAGGGTCGGAGTGATGGAGATAAAAGGCATTCATGCCGCATGAGACGATCGTCTCAAAAGCAAAGCTCATGGAGCTTCTTTTCGCCATCTCATATTCGAGCTTTAAGTAAAGCTCATACTCGGAAACGCCCGGCCTGATGAGCTTTTTCATCTCATCTATCGCTTCTTCCGTGATCCTTGCAGCTTCCTTTATGGAATCAGCCTCGTTCTGTTGCTTTACAAGGCGCATCGGAGTCGTGATCCCAGAGAGGTCAGAAGCCTTGCGGCCGTCCTTTTCGATCTTCTTTTTAAGCTCTTTGGGCTTATCCATCACAGACGAACTGTCGAGGAAGATATTGATGTCAGTGTTGCTGATGAGCTCAAACTCTTTTTCCTCATACTTTTCGAGATCGAGAATGTCCTCTTCATCAAGGCCTGCTATGGAAGCGATATCGGAAAAGTCCATGCGCTTGCCGTGCCAGCGCTCCTTCATGGAATCGTGGGCAGGAGCATAGATCTTAGAGGATACCGCGCCGTCGTTCTTTTCGATCACGAGAATAAGGCCTGAACGCTCAAGGCCGGTCAGGTAAAAGAAATTGCGGTCAGCAAAGAACCTGTAATTGGAATCCAGGGACATGGGCTTTTCTTCGCCTGAGAAAAGTAAAGCCGCGGTGCGGTCCGGCAACGCGGCGGCAAAGCGCTCTCTGTTGTTTATATAAAATGAAGAATTTACCACTGCTTGACTCCGTCCGAACGAACATTATATTCGTCGAAAAGAATAGTATTGTTGATGTAATTGAGCGTAGCACCGGGTGATCTTCTGATGAGGCCGGGGTTACCGATTACGATCGAGCCGTCCGGTACGTCGAAGTTGACATATGCGCCTGGCGCGATAAGGACGTTGTTGCCGATCCTGATATTACCAACAATTACGGCATTTGCGCCGATCCATACGTAATTACCGATATGGGGAGAACCCTTCCTCTTTCCTCTGAACTGTGTTCCGATGACAACACCTGTGGAAACGTTAACGTTATGGCCGATAACGCTCTTCGGGTGGATGATGACACGGCCGAAATGCGCAAGATAGAAACCCTTGCCGATATCCGTGTCATAAGGGATCTGGAAGTGATACTTACGGCTGAGTCTGTCGAGTCTGTAGTTACTGACTGCGAACTTGAGCTGATAGAGCTTTTTCCTGATGCCGTCATACTTCTTGATCTGGTCAGCATAGTAACGCGTACGTCTCATTACGCTGATATAGCTGAATTCTGGGGAAGATCTTCGCTCTTCGAGATAGCATGCATAGATGTTCTTAAAGCGGCGTGCATTACCGGTGTATCTGAACAAATCGGCATATATAATGTCTTTAAGTTCATCAGTCATAAATGCACAAACCTCCACTTTTGCTATCTTAAAAATTTTATTACTTTTTGGGAAATAACTCAATAAGATTTTGCGCTCAAATCCCCTATTCTGCGAGTTTGTAACAATTCTTTTTTCAACCCGCCAAGTCAATATGCTTTACACAACTCAAAAAGAAATATAAAATTTTTATAACAGATTTGATATAAAACCCTTTTTTACAAAAAACGAGGATGACGCATATGAACATCGAAAAAGAACTTGCCAAGAGATTAATGGACGAAGGCGAATCCGGTAACCGCCAGGTCGCATATAACCACGAGATCAGCTTCTACGAGCTCGTTGCAAGCGGCAACCTTCACCGCCTGGAAGAAGCCCTCAAGACGATCGGCTCAACCCAGACTCTCGGCGTCTTAAGCCCTGACAAGCTCCGCAACGTCAAATACCACACAGTCATCCTCACCGCCCTCGTCAGCCGTTTCTGCATCGAGGCAGGTCTTGAGATCTCTGTTGCTTACAACTTGAGCGACATATACATCGAGCTTATCGACGCTGCAAGCTCAGTCGACGAGGTCTACAACGTCCAGAACGACATGCTCCGCTCCTACTGCAAAAAGATGAGCGACCTTTCCAAGAACCGCGTCGTCTCACGCCACATCGTCGTTGCCATCGACTACATCAGGTCCCACATCCAGGAGAACCTCACAGTCGAATCAATCGCTGATTCCCTGTCTCTTAACTCCAGCTACCTTTCCAAGCTCTTCAAGCAGGAAATGGGCATCACGTTAAGCCGCTACATCAGAGACCAAAAGATCAATGTCGCATGCAACATGCTCCGCCACTTGGACGAGTCTTCATTGACGATCGCAAACTACCTGGGCTTCTCATCCCAGTCCCACTTCATCCAGGTTTTCAAGAAGTCCACAGGCCTTACACCTGAAGAATACCGCCGCAGGAACTATCACCAGAGCTGGATGAACGGCGAGAGCGAAGAGTAAACTCCAATTAAATGCACTGATTGAGGGCTGTCCTTAAGGGCAGCCTTATTTGTTTTGGAAATTCCAAGTATGAACTCTTGTTTACGTACTAAAAATGTAAACTGAATGATTAGTCCGTCGGTTTAGAACTTCAAATCATTCTAATACATAATCTTGACGTACTAAATTTCGAAAAAGCTTTATTAGTCCGTAATTTTATTAGGCAAAAGCTTTTTAAGCCACTGAAATTACGTACTAATTTTCAAAAATCATTTTTTAATACGTAATTTCGTTTGGCAGGCACTATTAAAGAAGCGAAAATTACGTACTGATCCTCAAAAAAGCAATTTTAGTACGTAATTTTATAGGCGAACTCTGTAAAAGGCGAGAAATTTACGTACTAATACTTGAAAAAACATTTTTAGTACGTAAGTCTAATCAGAGAACCCCTTACTCTGCGCTCTTCAGCGACTCGGCCATGTCAATCTTTTCGATCTTGGCGCGCATGATGAGGTTTACGATCGTTGAGAACAGCAGGACAAACGCAAGTGAGTAGAAATAGCTCAAAGGCACGATCCTTACCTGATATGTGACCATGTCCATGGCGATCTGCGCCATGACGTAGCGGTGCAAAAGGAAGCCAAGCGGGATGCCGACAACGAAACCGAGCAAGACCAGAATGACGTTCTCACGGGTGACGTAGGCGCCGGTCTCGCGCTTGTTAAAGCCCATGACCTTAAGCGTGGCGATCTCTCTGATTCTCTCAGTGATATTGATGTTATTGAGGTTGAACAGCACGATGAAGGCCAGAGCAGCAGCGCAGGTGATGACCAGGACGATGACATAATTCATACGTTCCATGGTCTTGGCAAAGCTCTCTCTGGAATCGTTTGTGGAAGACCATGTCTTGATAGAGTAGTTATTCGTCAGGTACGATGCGATCTTGTAAGAGTCGGCGGAAGTCTTTGTCTCTGTCTTGAAAAGGACCGATTCGGGCGTGTACGGTTTGCCGAATGCCTCTCTGTAGGTGTTGGGCGTCATCATGACATAGTGGAAGGTATAGTTGGTGAAGACCGAGCCGACTTTGAGCGTTACTTCGTGCTCATCGTCGCCGTATAACAATGTTACACTGTCGCCGGCCTTGACGTTGTTCTTTTCAGCGAGCTTGCCGGAGATGGCTACTTCGCCGTCAGCGGGCCAGGAAAGAGTCTCCCCTGTCTTGATGTCTGTGAGGCCGAAGATCTTACTCGTGTTAGGGTCGTCGGAGATGAACATTTCGAGATCTCTGACGTAACCTGAGCCGTTGTTCTTTGCCATATCATCTTTGACGATGGCATATTCGCAGTTTACACCGGCATTCTCGGCAGCGGCCTTTGCGGCATCTTCGATCTCATACTGCCTGTACTTGTCATCGAACATGACCTGGAGGTCGTATTTCATGATGTCGTCGTACTGGATGTTTACGACGTTGCAGATCGAATCGTAGAGACCGAACGCAGTAAGGAGCAGCGCGGTGCAGCCTGCGATGCCGACGATCATCATCCACATTCTCTTCTTGAAGCGGAAGACGTTGCGCGCGGAAACCTTATGCAGGAACTTCATTCTTGTCCAGATAAAGCCGATGCGCTCTAAAAGAATTCTCTTGCCCGGAAGCGGCGCCTTAGGTCTGATAAGCTCGGCGGGCATTCCGGTCAGGGCTGATAATGCAGTCACTACGGAAACGCCGACCGTGCAGATGAGCGCTACGCCGAGCGCGATGATGAACAACGGTACGCTGGTCGTAAATGAAAGTTCCGTAAAGCCGTACATCATCGCATAGACTTCCCAGATTACCGCCGGGAAGAGTTTCGTTCCGCCCAAAAATCCCAGAACGCCTCCGAGCACGGACGCGGAGCCTGCGTAGATAGCGTATTTCATGACGATGGCGGTATCAGTAAATCCGAGAGCCCTCATCGTGCCGATGATGCCGCGTTCGTCACTTACCATACGGCTCATCGTTGTTGAGCATACGAGTGCAGCGATCGCGAAAAAGAAGATCGGGAAAACGGCTGCGATGCCGTCGACGATCTTCGCATCGTTATCAAAACATACATAACCTGTATTCTTGTCGCGGCCCAAAGTATAAGTGTCAGGCGTATCGACTGCTTCGAGCAGAACATAACCGTAGACGAGTTCGGAACTGAAAGCCGTTTGCGCCTCATAAGAAAACTCCGAATAACCCTGCCAGAGCTCGAAAACGCCGTCATTGTATTCTTTCCAGCCGTCATCTACTTCCTTCTGGGCATCGTCCAGTTTCTTGACGCCTTCGTTATATTTCTTGAGACCGTCATTATACTTTTTTAAGCCTGAATCGTATTCGGCCTTACCCTTGTTGTACTCCTTAACGCCCTTATCGTAAGCGTCTTTCTGCAGATCGTATTTCTGGTAGTTCTCTGTATATGCGGAATACTGGGCGTCTAACTGTTCCTGCTGTGAATTGAGCTCAGCTTCCTGGGCATCAAAGCCTGAAGCGACCATAGTCTCAAGGGTTGCAAGCTGCTGCTCAGCCTCGGAAAGCTTGGATTCGAGAGCACTCTTGTTTTTCTGCTGAGTTTCGATCTGAGCCTGGATCTCGGCTTTCTCATCTTCATCGGCCGCCTGGGCAAGCCTTTCCTGGTTGTTGACGATCCCTGCCTCTAAGTCAGCTATCTGGCCTCTTAAGCCGGTGATCGCAGAATTTAGACTTGCGATCTGTGAAGGCGCATTAGCCCTTGCTTCGCTGAGTTTAGCTTTGCCGTCATTTATCTGTTGCTGGTAACCGTCGAGCTGAGCCTTATAGCTGTCTAACTGCTTCTTTGCATTGTCGAGCTGGACCTTTCCGGCATTGATCTCGACCTTTGCAGAATTGAGTTTCTTGCTCGCATCATTAAGTTTCTTTTTCGAATCATCCAGAGTCTTCTTTGCGTCGGCAAGTTCTTTTCTGCCGTCGTCTATCTCTTTTTGGGCATCTTCGAGTTCTTTTTTGCCGTCATTTAATTCTTTGCGGCCGTCAGAGATCTCATCCCATGCATCACCGATCTTGTCGTTGAATTCGTCAAAGCCGTCGTAAAGCTTCTGATACTCATCTTTTAAGAGCTTATCGAACCTCTCGCCGATAACGTTCTCTACAATATCGCCATATTGGGTTTCGGCTGACTCTGCCCAGGCCTTATACTCATCAGAATAAATGTAAAGTCCGGTATTTGCGTAAAGATAAGCCTCTGTGAAATACTCGGAATCGAATGCTTCGGGAAGTGCGCAGACATAGTAAGAAACGCTGCCCGAACCTTCATCGGAAGTGCCCCTCTGGAAGTTCAGATATATAGGCGACCTGCCCCTTCCGACGACAGTGAACTCCTTATACTTAAACATCTTCATTGCACTCTCGCTGGTCTCGTCGGAGATCACGAGTTTTGTTCCGAGTTCAAGATTTGGAAATTTATATGCATCGATAACGATCTCATCAGGCTTTTCCGGGAGCCTGCCTGCTTCCATGCTTATCTTGTTGACGTCTTTGGTGATCGATATAAAACGGACCGTGTCGGTGCTGACGCTGCTTCCCATAACAGCTGAGCAGTCAGCAGAATAAGCGCCTTCGACAATGCATCCCGTACGCTCCCTGATCTTATCGATATCTTCCTGTTCAAAGCCTATAGTCGATAAGAACTTGAAGTCGAACATCGAATACTCTTTGGTATAGATATCCGCCGTGTGAACGAAGGATGGAGTGGTTACCTTGAGGCCCGAAAAAAAGCCCACGCCCAAGGCGATTATCGCGAAGATCGCGAGAAACCTCGGAAGTGTCATTTTTATGGATCTTAATATCGTTTTAGCGTAAGGCTTCATTACCATTCAATCTTTTCTACGTTAACAGGGTCTTTGTTAATGATGTTGCTGGTGATCTTTCCGTTCTTGACCTTGATCACCCTGTCTGCCATTGCGGTGAGCGCAGAGTTGTGCGTGATGATAACTACAGTCATGCCCTTTTCGGTGCTTAAAGACTGCAAAAGTTTGAGTATTGCTTTTCCTGTCTGATAGTCCAGAGCACCTGTCGGCTCATCGCACAAAAGGAGTTTCGGGTTCTTGGCGATCGCTCTTGCTATTGCGACCCGCTGCTGTTCGCCGCCCGAGAGCTGCGCGGGAAAGTTATTTTTACGATCCGCGAGACCGACTTCTTCCATCAGAAGATCGCAGCTTATAGGATCTTTTACGAGCTGGGCTGCCATCTCGACATTCTCATATGCAGTAAGGTTCGGGATCAGGTTGTAGAACTGGAATACGAATCCGACATTCTGTCTTCTGAAAAGCGCGAGCTCATTGGAATTAAGCTTTGAGATCTCGTTGCCATCCAGAAAAACCCTGCCGGACGTAAGCCTGTCCATGCCGCCTAAGATATTAAGAAGCGTGGTCTTGCCGGCACCTGACTGTCCGACGATTACGCAGAGCTCGCCTTTATCGATAAAGAAATCGGCGCCGTCTAACGCTGTAACATTGACCGTACCAGTCTTATAAATCTTCTTTACATCGCGAAATTCTATATAAGCCATAGAAATCTCCTTGAACCGTACTCTTTTCGGGCACGCTAAAAAACTACCCTTACCTGTTCTCAATATACATCGGCTTCGTACTATAATCATCAGCGAAATCCGACACTTTTGTCGGAACGCTTATATAAAGTCTCGGACAACCGTCAAAAGCCTTATCGCCAAGCTTCCAGCAAGCGTTTGGAACCTTCACATAACTTAGCTCGTCACACCCCATGAAAGCATTTTCGCCGATGTAGCCGCAGGAATCAGGAATGTAAACATACTGCAGGTCTTCGCACGTGCAGAAAGCATAGTCCGATATCGAAGTCACCGTATCGGGAAGGATCACCGTAGTAAGCAGGTCGCAGTCGAAAAAGCACCCGTATCCGATGTCAGTGATGTTGCTGCCTTCCTCGAAAACAACGGTGTGGAAACCTGTAATGCCCGCAGGCAGAGCAACCGTGCCGGAACCCATGATGTGGCAGACACCGTCTCTGGTTATCTCAAATCTTGTTCCTGATGTCTTATCGCCGCAGTAACCGGCCTTCGGCAGTCCGTGCCTCGTGTCGGCATCGTAGATCATGTGGTCATTTGAAAAAGCTTCCAAAGACAGGAGATAGTATTTCGTGCTCTCCTCATAAACCCTGATATCTTTGGGTCCGTGATAAAACCTCGACATGTCATATGTGGGATCTACGAAAAGCCACTTGCCGCCCAGATAGACAGCCGCCCATGCGTGATCAGCAATATCAGTCGAAGCGGGCTTTTTCGTGGTCATAGCCTTATAGTCCGAAAATCCTATTCCGAACTCGACAGCAGCGGGGATCCCCTGCGCCCTGCAAAGCGCAACAAAAGCATTCGCAAAGCCTTCGCAGATTGCCCTTCCGGCCCTGATCACAGTAACTGCACTGTCCTGGAATCCTGCAGACGAAGTCTCAGCCTCAGTATCGTCATAAGCCATCTCGCTCGAGACAAATTTGTAGATGCGGAAGACCTTTTCCCAGTCATCTTTTGCATCGCCCACGATCCTGTCCGAGTATGCGATCAGCACGGGATCATCGCATTCAATATCGTTCTGGGGTTCCAAGCACTCCTTCAAAGACTGCTCATCGGTCCAGAGCTCAGCCGCAGTCTCGAGATTATATTCGTAGTTTGCGGACTTCCAGAAATAAATGTTGCCGCCTCTTTTGAAGATGATGTTATCACCGTTATTTACTTCCATTCCGTAAGCTTCATAGGAAACGGTGACGTTGTAGAGAACATCTTCGTCCATGATGCTTGCGAGCTCGACATCGAAGGTCTCGCCGCTCACCGTGAAAGTCCTTACTGTTCTTGTGGATTTTGCTTTCGAGAGCGTCACATAATATTTCTGGTTCTTGCTCGATACGAAAAAACAACGCCCGCCGAGGAGCTTGACCGTTAATGATCCTCCGTCGACGAGCGTTATGTCATATGTGTCATATTCTGCAGGCGCAAAATTATCCTGCTTTCCCATGACGGGAAATGATCCGAGGGTAATTGCAGCGCAAAGCACTACGGATAAGATTACCCTTGGGATCATGATCAGATCTCCTTGGCAAGATTAATAGCTTCTTCTACCGTGATCTCTGATGTTTCAGCTGAATCTCTTCTCTTAACTTCTACGATGCCTTCGCCTGCTCTTCTTCCGACAGTGATCCTGAGCGGAATTCCGAGGAGGTCAGCGTCCTTGAACTTAACACCGGGACGCTCATTTCTGTCATCGATAAGAACTTCACAGCCTGCCTTTGTAAGATCGTCATAGATCTTGTTTGCAACGCTCATGAGCTCTTCGTCATTAGCCTTTGTAGGAACAACGATGATCTCGTAAGGAGCAACGATCGTAGGCCAGATGATTCCGTCGTCATCGTGATACTGCTCGATGATTGCAGCAAGAACTCTGGAAACGCCGATGCCGTAGCATCCCATTACCATGCTGTGTTCCTTGCCGTTGTTATCAAGATAGATGCAGCCCAATGCGTCAGAATACTTTGTGCCGAGCTTGAAAATATGTCCAACCTCAACGCCACGAGCCATTCCGAGCTTGCCCTTGCCGCACTTGGGGCAGATATCGCCGGCCTTAGCATTTGTGATATCAGCAATCTTATCAGCTTCGAAATCTCTGCCGATATTAACGTTCTTGAAGTGGTAATCAGTCTCGCAAGCGCCTACTACAAAGTTCTTCATGCCTGCAACTTCAGGGTCAACAACGATGTCGACTTTCTGCTTAAGGTTAACAGGGCCTGCAAAACCGACCTTAGCGCCTGTGATCATCTCAACGTCAGCAAATGCAGCAAGCTCCATCTCTGTTGCATCGTAGAGGTTGCCGAGCTTTGTCTCGTTGATGTCACGGTCGCCCCTGCACATAGCAGCAACGAACTTGCCGTCAATGTTATAAAGGATAGTCTTAACGAATGCGTCAGCTCCGCAGTTCATGAAACCGCAGAGTTCTTCAATAGTCTTAACATCAGGTGTGTGGATCTTCTCAATAGCGAGCTCTTCAGCTGTATCAGCAGCACCTCTTGTCCAGCCTGCCTTCTCTTCGTTAGCAGCATAGCCGCACTCGTCGCAGAAGCAGATAGCATCTTCGCCGACTTCGCTCTTTACCATGAACTCCTGTGAACCGGAACCGCCCATTGCACCTGAGTCAGCATCAACGATCGTGTAGTCCAGGCCGAGTCTGTCAAAGATCGCTCTGTAAGCGTCATACATCTTCTTGTAGGAGATATCGAGACCTGCCTCGTCAACGTCGAAGGAATAAGCATCCTTCATAACGAACTCACGTGCACGGATAACGCCGAATCTCGGACGCTTCTCGTCTCTGTACTTGTGCTGGATCTGATAAAGAGTTACAGGGAGCTGCTTGTAAGATCTGATCGAATCTCTTACAGCCTCAGTAAAAGGCTCTTCGTGTGTAGGACCTAAGCAGAAAGATCTGCCGCCACGGTCAGTAAGTCTGAACATCTCGGGGCCGAACTTTTCCCATCTGCCTGAACCCTGATATGCCTCAGCAGGAAGAAGTGCCGGCATGATGAGCTCCTGCGCTCCTGCCTTGTCCATCTCTTCCCTGATAACTGCCTCAACCTTTCTGTAGGTGCGGTAGCCCATCGGCATGAAGGAATAAACGCCGGATGCCATCTTGCGGATCAGGCCCGCCCTAAGCATCAATCTGTGTGAAGGAATCTCTGCATCTGCAGGAATCTCTCTCTGTGTAGCCAAAAACAATTCGGAAACTCTCATATTCTGCTCCCTATATTATTAATAATATTACGGGTGTAAGTATATACGAGAGGGGTTGTTTTTGCAATTTCCTTGAAAATGAATGTAATGGATAGGGCGGATGATCGGGTTGCTGCCTTATTAAATGCCGTGTTTTGGGTCGAAATGACCTGTAAACACGGCAGTCAATGCGGTAGTAGCCATATCGAACGCCATATTTTTAGCCAAAAACGCCCGAAAATACGGCAACTGGCATGGCAGCTGCCGTATCAAGTGCCGTATAGAAAACGAGCGGCGGTTTGAACGGCTATAGCCGTCCGTTTTACCGTCATTTTGGCCCATTATGCCAATTTGAGCGGTTATTTGAACGGCTATAGCCGCTCATTTTGCCGCTCATATGCAACTGGTCATGAAAATTCGTGCAAAAGTCAGGCGCACTCGGATTTTTGGCGGATTTTCCGCAACATTAAGCAAGACAAAAAACCAAGGCTGCCACCTAAAGTGACAGCCTCAAAAAGCTTATAAATCAAGTATTCCAACGAGGAAGATTACGTCTAAAATGCCACAGAGAATAAGGATCAGAGCACATACTATGAGGATTCTCGCACGTTTCTTTTCGACATCGTGCTCAGTTGTTCCGTAACTTGCTCTCTTGGCCGGTTTGCGGACACGTCCCAACGACATTTGCTCTCACCCCCCTATTACTTTTCCCCTTGCAGGTGTCTAGATTATAGACGCTTAGAATATGTCATACCTTGCAGCCTTGTGACAATCAATTGACAAATTTCGAAAAACGCTTTACTCAAAATCACTTTTGCGGTAAAGGGCAAATGAGAAAAGTTGAGAATAAACTTACAAAAATGCCCATTTTTCGCCACGGGATAGCCAACAATATCGTTATGATATAATAATGTTGTAATTATGCCCGCAGATATTGCGGCAAAAATGCAAGGAGAAATCTGATTTTGAAACTGGTTGGAGTAAAGGAATTCTATAATATTACACGCGCCAAGATGATCTCGGCCGTTAATTGCTGCATCGTTGTTTCGCTCTGCGCAACAGCTACATTTGCAGTAGATTCCGCTATTGACCGCAATGACACCATGCCTCAGCCGACTGAGACTGAAGTTACTATTACCATTGTTTCCTATCCTGAAGGTTACGATCCCGATAATCCGGATCCCACCGACACTTCAGAATCTGCCGGCGAATCTTCTTCTGACACTTCAGAGACTTCCGAGACATCTACATCAGAAGGCTCTACAGAGACATCCGGCACATCCGGAGCTACAACTACGCCCGGCACTTCTGAATCAACATCAGGATCAACATCAGGATCAACATCAGGATCAACGACAGATTCTACAAAAGATACCACAAAAGAAACCACCAAAGAGACAACTAAGGAAACCACTAAGGCTACTACAAAAGAAACCGAAAAGGTCACAGAGTCCGAAGAATATAAGAAAGTTTACGCAACGACTACTGTCAATGTCAGAAAAGGTCCAGGCACCGATTACGACAAGGTCAAGCAGGTATATTCCGGTGACGAGATCGATGTTGTTGCAGTTACTTCCAACGGCTGGTACAAGACAGCTAACGGCAACTATGTAAAGAAGTCTCTTACAACTGACTCCAAGCCCAAGGCAACTGCAACACCCAAGCCGAAGGCAAAGGCTACTAATACACCTACTCCGAAGCCCAAACATTCATCGGCAACGGCAACACCTAAGCCCAAGGCTACCAGCACTCCTGCACCCAAGTCTGCAGGCGAGGCAGTAAGATGCAAGATCACTTTCTACGGTCCCCAGAAGATGAAGGACGGTTCTTACAGCAAGGCCACCGCTTCCGGAACGACCTGCACGGAAGGCCGTACTGTTGCAGCAGACTGGTCCATCTTCCCTAAGGGCACCAAGATCTACATCGAAAACGACCCCTTGGGTGGCGACGGCTATTATACTGTTGAAGATAAGGGCGGCGCAGTTAAAGGCTACATCATAGACATCTACGCAGAAGACGGTGAGACAGGTAGCCACGCTACCTGCTACCGCAACGTTTCCGTAGTGAAGTAAACAGCTATCTCCAAATGCTTTTCGCGAACTAAACAGCGGAAAGTATTTGCATTTTATAAAGGAACAATTATGAGCAGCAATTCGAAAAGACACAGTTACAAAGACCCTAAGTACAAGAACACAAATCCCGTAAAGATCATTCCCTTAGGCGGTATCGGCGAGATCGGCAAAAACATGACCGCCTTTGAATACAACAACGACATAATTATCGTTGACTGCGGTATGAGCTTTCCTGAAGAAAACATGCCGGGCGTTGATTGCGTCATCCCCGATTTCACATACATCAGGCGCAATCACGAAAAGCTCAGGGGCATCGTCATTACGCATGGTCACGAGGACCACATCGGCGCACTCCCCTATTTCTTAAGAGAATTCAAGTGCCCTGTTTTCGGCGGCACAATGGCAATAGAGCTCATCAAGTTAAAGCTCCAGGACAAGAACGTTCCGATGGAAGGCCTTAAGCTCTCTACATGCAAGAACGGCGACATCATAAGATTCGGCAACTCATTCTCGGTCGAATTCATCAGAGTCAACCACTCGATCGCCGACTCCTACGCGCTCTGCATCAACACGCCTGCCGGCAGGATCGTCCATTCGGGCGACTTCAAGATCGACTACACCCCGATCAACGGCAAGACCATTAATCTCCAGCGCTTAGGCGAGCTCGGAAAAGAAGGCGTCCTGATGTTCATGTGCGAGTCCACAAATGTTGAGATCGAAGGATTCTCACCCTCCGAAAAGCATGTCGGCGAGGCATTTTCGCACTATTTCAGAAAAGCTGAAGGCCGCATCATCGTTGCAACATTCTCATCACACGTTCACAGAATGCAGCAGATCATCACCGCTGCCGAAAAATACGGCCGCCACGTCTGCCTCTCCGGCCGCTCGATGGTCCAGGTTTTCAATATCGCCAATCAGTTGGGCTACATCGATATCAAGCCCGACACGCTGATTGACATCGATGCTATCGACAATTATCCCGACAACAAGATCGTCGTGCTGACGACAGGATCTCAAGCCGAACCGATGAGCGCGCTCACACGTATGGCTTATTCGTCCCACCGCTCAGTCGACATCACCAAGGGCGACACGGTCATCATTTCCGCTGACCCTATCCCGGGCAACGAAAAGCCTATATACAGAGTGATCAACGAGCTCTACAAAAAGGGCGCGCACGTTATCTACCAGTCCCTGGCTGACGTCCATGTTTCCGGCCACGCTTACAGGGACGAGCTCATGATGCTCCACACCCTTATCAAGCCTCAGTTCTTCATCCCCGTTCACGGCGAATACCGTATGCTCTGCCTCCACAAGGAAATGGCAGAGAGCCTCGGCATGAACGAAGAGAATATCTGCATTCTCGAAAACGGCGCAGTTCTGGAACTCACTTCCGATGAAGCAAAGATCGCAGATCATGTTCCTGCAGCGCCTGTCCTCATCGACGGCACCAACACGGTAGACGCTGACGACAGGGTCCTGACAGACCGTATTCATTTGAGTGAAGACGGATGCCTCGCGATCGCCATCACGGTCGATGAAGAGTCCGGCGACCTCGCGTGCTCCCCTGCCGTCAATTCGATTGGATGCTTCGATGACGACGAGAATCAGAGCGTTCTCTATGAGCTTATTTCCGACAAGGTCGACGACCTCTTAAAGCAGGCCAGCAACAAGGCAGGCAGCGTCGAAGCTTTCCTTCAGAAGCGCAATTTCAGGGAACAGATCAAGAACTTCGTTTACTCCAAGTCCGGCCGCCGCCCGATGATAATATTCAACATCAGCTACGTCGGCGGATACAGCGACGACGACACTTACTACGGGGACAGGTAATTCAGTTTACTAATCTGCCGACTAATATACTATTGACTAATAACTTACGGACTAAAATGCGGAATAGTTTTTTTAGTCCGTAAATTTTTCAGGATGTGGCATCACTGAAGGCTGAATTTACGTACTAGTTTTCAATAATCCATTTTTAGTCCGTATTTTTTGAGGTTCTGGCCGGTCTGATGCAGCTTTTTTACGTACTAATTTTCGAAAACAATAAATCAGTCCGTAAATCGTTGCAAAGAACGCGAATTGCAGCGCGCAAACTACGTACTAATCCGGGAAAATGGATTTTTAGTACGTAAAAACCAAACCGACAGGGTGCTTATTTATCAGTTTCTGATTACGTCAACAACGTCCTTGACGCGCATGATGCGATCGCAGGTACGGTCGAGCTGCTCTCTGCCTGAAACGTTGATCGTTACGAAGATTCTTGCTTCAGGGCCGTCAACGACTGTGTTGAGCTTGACGATGTTGATCTTCTCTTCATTGATCTTATCGAGAACGTCGATGAGAAGGCCGTTGCGGTCCATGGCAACAACGACAAGCTGGACATCGTAGCTGGAAAACTTCGCCTTTGATAGCCACCTGACGGCAACGAGGCGCTGGTACTTCTGCTCGTCCTTTTCGGAATTGCCGCGGTTCTTGATGATATTAAGAATATTCTTGCAGTTGACTTTGTGGATGCCAACACCCTTTTCCTGCGTGACATATCCGATGATCTCGTCGCCGAAAACAGGATGGCAGCACTTGGAAATGTGCGTAGCAATCGTGTCGAGGCCGTTAACGACGACAGCGTCATTGCTGTGCGCTCTTCTTGCGGCATCGGTCCTGGCACTTCTTGTAGGCTTAGCGTTGCCAGAAGCAGCATTCTGAAGGTCGACACCTGTCTGGTGAGGATCGATGCTCAGGGCGTTTATCTTAGCGACATCGTAATCAAGCACCTGCTTGGAAGTCTCCGGAGCCTTTGTTTTCGAGCTCTTGGAATTACGTGTCTGGTCAGCCTTGCCGAGTTCGATCGGGAGCTCGTTCGGGCTGTAAGCGACGTTGCCGTCAGCAGTTACACGGTAGCCCAGAGCACGGCGCTCTTCTTCAGAAATATTGCGGATATAGTCGTCACGGAGACGTGAGAAAACCTTGCTGACGCTGATGGAACCGTAGCCCAATGCAGCGAACATGTCATCGAGATTCTGGAAGTTGTTGCGCTTCAGGATCATCTCGATGGACTTATGCATCAGGAGCTTAGACGGATCAAAGCCGTTTCTGGTGATCTCGTTTGTCAAAAGCTCACGGCCTGTCGTGATGTTGTCGGCACGTGCCTCACGCTTGAACCAGGAATTGATCTTGGACTTTGCGTTCGCTGTGCGTGCGATCGCTACCCAGTCGCGCGAAGGGCCTTTAACGAGCTTTGCAGAGGACTGGATCTCAACGATATCGCTGTTCTTGAGCTCGTAAGACAAAGGAACGATACGGCCGTTGACCTTGGCGCCGTGCATGTGGTTGCCGATGCCTGAGTGAATCGCATAAGCGAAATCGATCGGGCATGAACCCTTAGGAAGCTTAATGACTTCGTGCTTAGGCGTGTATACGAAAATCTCGTCCGGTGCGATATTCATCTTGAACGCTTCCATGAACTCGCCCGAGTCTGTAAGCTCGTTCTGTGAGTCAATGATCTGGCGCATCTCGTTGATCTTCGTGTCGTATCTGTCAGCCTTGAATTCCTGTGAATTGCCGGCTTCCTTGTAATGCCAGTGCGCAGCGATACCGAACTCCGCGATCTGGTGCATCGCGAATGTTCTTATCTGCACTTCGAAAGGCGTGCCCGTGTGGCTTACGACCGTCGTATGGATCGACTGGTACTTGTTCTCCTTAGGCATCGCGATATAGTCCTTAAAACGGCCGGGAACGTGCTGGTACATCTCGTGGATGATACCTAATACCTGATAGCACTCGATGACTTCGTCGACGATAATACGGCACGCGAAAAGATCGTAGATCTCATCTATCGTTTTGCCCTTTTCGTGCATCTTCTTGTAAATACTGTAGAAGTGCTTCGGGCGTCCTTCAATATCGTAATGGACAATGCCGTTCTCTTCTAACTTTCCACGGATCTCGGAAACAACTTCCTCCATGAAGTTTTCTCTCTGGGCACGGTTACCGTTTACGAGCTTTACGAGCTCATAGTAATCGTCCGGATGGAGATATCTCAAGCAGAGGTCTTCCAATTCCCACTTGATCTTGTAGATACCGAATCTGCCTGCGAAAGGAACGTAGATATCAAGTGTCTCCTGAGCCTTTTCGATCTGCTTTTCAGGGCTCATGGACTTTAACGTTCTCATGTTGTGCAGACGGTCAGCGAGCTTGATAAAGATTACGCGGATATCGTCGGTCAGGGCGATAAACATCTTTCGAACATTCGACGCCTGGATATCGACCTTTGAATTATAAACAACATTATCGAGGCTCAAATTGAGCTTTGTAACGCCGTCAACAAGGCTGCATACGACTGAACCGAACTTCTCCGTGACCATCTGGTCGTCGACAATTGTATCTTCGATCGTGTCGTGAAGGAGCGCGGCCTCAATGGTAGCTGAATCGACCTTAAGGTCAGCGAGGATAAGTGCGACTGCTACAGGGTGCGTAATGTAGGGCTCGCCTGTCTTACGCTTCTGGTTGCGGTGAGCTTTGTATGCGAAAATGAACGCCTTTTCCATCTCGGCGTTATCTTCTTCGATATCCTTCTCATCGAGATTTGCAGCCCTCGCATACTCGTCGTAGAGCTTCAATATTTCCTGGAATTTCTCTTCCAGTTCCGAAGGGATCTCGGGCTTAATACTGTCGTCCTGAAGATAAGCGCGTTCGGCCTCAGCCTGCACTTCTTCCTCGGTTACGGCATTAAATTCTTTGTCATTCTTGCCCCTGGTCACCTTGTATTCTCCTATAAACCTCAGAATCACTGAGTTTGACTTTGTCGCCCGTTCTCAAAATGTTGAAGCAGACTCTCATCGGTTTTATCGTCCTGAGCCTTATAAGCTTGCAGTCGGCGAAAACTTCGAGGCACCTCTTGAGCTGGAACGGAGTCACCGCTACATCATAATTGTTAGTTACCAATCTTGCAAGGAGGTCCAGATCGACCGTCGACATGGCCGTGCCTCCGAAACGCTCGATTGCCTTATAGCAAGCGCCATACTGCTCCGAAGTCGGCCTCATCTGGCCCCTGATATCTTCGCCGGGAGCCATTTTCGCGATCTGATCCATAGCAAGCCCGCTCGTATAAAGCTTTTCCGCGATCTCAGCCTTCTTCCACATGAATCCGTCGCCCATGTAAGGCCTGATATCCTCTAAATGCAGGCTCAGCGAAGTCTCGCCCCTGTAGCAATATTCGTTCAATGTATAAGCGATGTCGACCTTGTCGCCCGCCTTCAAAATATTGAAATAATCTCCCATGCCAAAACCGACAGCAGAGATATTTGCCTTGCCTTCAGCATCCGTCAGGTCGAGCCTGATGTGCGCGCCCTGGCTCATCTGTGCGATGCCCGAGATAACAAGTCCTCTGGTAACGAAAACCGGCTTCGGGTTGCCGATGCCGAAAGGCCTCAATTTACTTACTTCATTATAGGAATCGAAGTCCAAGCCCTTAGGATCGATCTCGCACTCAGCCTGAATAGCGTCCTCTTCGTTATCCTCGCCAGACTGGCCCTTCTCTTCATAGATCTTTGCAGACTCAGTCTCCAAAGCTTCCATGAATGTGCCCATCTCGGTCTTTCTTACGAGAAGTCCGGCAGCCTTCTTATGGCCTCCGAAATTAACGAGCTTATCAGATATGCGTTCCAGGCACTCGTAAAGGTCGAAGTCGCCAAACGCCCTGCCCGAACCCTTTGCGCATCCGGGTTCAGTCGCATCGTCAGTAAAAACGAGCGCGGATCTTCCATAGAACTGCGAGAGCTTGCCGGCAACAATTCCCAAAACACCCTGGTGCCAGTCTTTGCCATATACTACGATAGGACCGCAGGTATTCGTAAGTGACCACCTGTCAGGTCTTGTCGGACTTTCTAACTGTGCCCTCGCCTCTTCGAAAACCTTGGCCTCGATCTCCTTACGCTCATCATTCTGCCTCGTAAGGTCCTGGGCAGCATTCTTAGCCTCAGTCGGGTTGTTTTCGAGAAAGAGCTTTAAAGCATCCGCCGAATCGTAAAGTCTTCCTGCCGCATTGATCCTGGGCACGAAGTTAAATGAAATAAACGTCTCATCCAAAGATTTGCCCGGTGCCAAAAGCATCTCGTTCATAACGCCGACGCCGACATTTGAAGGATTCTTCATGCTCTTAAAAGCACGCTTGATTATCGTTCTGTTCTCATTGGTGACTGATACAAGATCCGCAATAGTTGCGAGGCCCGCAAGCTCCACTGCCTGGCGCCAGATATTGCCTGTCACCTTATACCTGCCGTCTTTGCCTAAAGCCTCAACAACTTTTAACGCAACACCCGCGCCGCAAAGATCAATGAAAGGATAAGTGTTGTCAGGCCTTTTCGCGCAAATAACACAGTCAGCCGGCGGCAGCTCGTCCTTAACATTGTGGTGGTCAGTAACGATCACCTTAATGCCTCTGTGCTTAAGCTCCTGAACCGTATCAACATTGGTAACGCCGCAGTCAACAGTGATAACAAGGTCCGGCTTCTTTTCGATGACCTTATCCATGATCTTTTCGGTCAGGCCATAACCGTGCTCACTTCTGTGCGGCACGATGTACTGCACATTAACAGAGTGACTCCTGAAATACCTTACCAGAATGGAAGTAGCGGTAACGCCGTCACAATCGTAGTCGCCATAAACCAGGATCTTGCCGTGGCGCTCCATCGTCTCAACGATAATGTCGACAGCTTTTCGCATGTCATTATAAAGGAACGGATCGTGCCAGATACCGTCATCCTCAGACAAAAACTGCTCTACTGATTGTCCTTCGGTTATACCGCGATTCTTAAGCAAAACACCAAGGAGCTCATCAGCATCCTCCACTTTTTGGGATGCCGATAAGCGCCAGTTCTTACCGGTCAACAACATATACTAGTCTCAACTTTATCTTTATTGACTTTATTATAGCCGAATTGGCAGTTATTTACAAAGGAAAGCCTTTTGAAAAGCGCTCTTTAAAATTGAGACCAGTCTCAATCTATGCCTGATAGTCTCAACTTGATGTAAAAGTGTTGAAAAGTGCGTGCCGGGCACTAGGATATGAAGTGTATGAAGGTTGTTTGGGATGTGCGACGTACTAATAATTTAATTTCCTGTTTTAGTCCGTAATTTTCAAGTGTAAAAGTAGTTAATCGCTAGTCCTTTACGGACCAATTTTCGACAACGTCAAATTAGTCCGTAATTTTGAGGTCACCAAACACCCTAACGCATGTTTTTCGACGTACTAATATCGAAAAATCGTTTATTAGTCCGTAATTTCTGAACTTTATAAGCCTTTATATCGAAAAAATTACGTACTAAATACAGCTTTTTGATTATTAGTCCGTCATAGAGAAAAAAGGAGGAATAAGATGAAGGAAAATATAGCTTGGTTTGATGATCTTGAGAAAATAACGAACGAAATAGAGAAACGAATTAAAAAGATAAGCAAGCGTTTAGAAAAGGCTCCTGAAGGTTCTTTGCGCGTATCGAAGACACATGGAAAACCACAATTCTATATCAAAACAGAGTTATATCAGCCAGGAAAATACATTCATCGCAAAGACCGCCCACTCGCTGCCCGCCTCGCGCAAAAAGACTATGACAATAAACTGCTTAAGGTTTTGGAAGAACAAAAGAGGGCTATTGACCGGTTCCTTAAAGATTACGACCCGGACGCGGCGCAGCAGGTCTACGAGAAGCTGACTGATCCCAGAAAGGAACTGGTCACACCTGAGTTTTTGAGCGATGAGGAGTTTATCAGACAGTTTTTGAGCCAGCCATACACAAGGCCGGGGTTCAAGAGTACTGACCCGGAATTCTATACGGACAATGGTGAGCGTGTAAGGTCGAAGTCGGAGATACTGATCGCGAATGCCATGTTTAGGAATAAGGTGCCGTACCTTTGCGAATTTCCAGTATACGATAACGGCGTGATATTTGCGGCGCCGGACTTCAAGTGTCTGAATGTGAGGCTGCGCAAGGTTTTCTATTGGGAGCATTTGGGTAAGCTCGGAGATCAGGATTATGTGAATCGGAATGCCAATAAGTTCGAAAATTACACGCTCTCAAAGGATTTCGATGAGTCACACCTGATACTGACGTTTGAGACGGACAATCACCCGCTGAACACGAAGGTTATAGAGGAGAAGATACGCAGGTACCTGCTATAGCAGAACTCACAAAAAAAGAGGTTGCCCGTTCGGACAACAAAAAGGCCACCTTTTCAGGTGGCCTCATTTAAGTCTTATTAATGCTTTCTCTTACGAGCTGCTTCAGACTTCTTCTTTCTCTTTACAGAAGGCTTCTCGTAATGTTCTCTCTTACGAACTTCTGCAAGAACGCCTGACTTTGCGCAAGAACGCTTAAATCTGCGAAGTGCACTGTCAAGGGACTCGCCTTCCTTAACTTTAATCTCAGACATCTTTATCCCCCCTCTCTTCGCGTGGAATTAAAACTCGCATATTATATAGGACGACTGCCGATAAGTCAAACATTATGGACAGACCTGTATCAGCCTATTTCTTCACATAGACTACGCAAGGGGCTGACTCAACTTCGTCCAGCTTAAATATCATGTGGCTGTTGAATAAATGCACATCGTATTTTGAATCAAACCCTTCGATATATTCCGGCGTAACGACTACATCCGGATATTCTTCTGAAAAAACATCATTCGAAACAGATGAGCTCCATATAAAAAACGATTTGCCGTTAGGATCGTTCGAATATAAATGGTCATCAAAGTAAGGCGAAATGGCAACAGCATCAAAACCTTTTCTGTTTATACTTGCGCCGGATTCAGCATACGGTTTTAAGAACTCGGCTATTTCTTTAGCCGAAGAATATGCATGTTGATAATCATAATAGACAGAATAGAAACCGGTATAGCACTGTACCGCAAGCAGCAAGACCACAATGCAATTAGCCGCAATATTTAAGCCGTTCTCAAACTTGTGCTTCGTTCTTTTCGATTCGTCACGGAAAATGATCATCAGCGAGACTACAAGGAAGAACAGATATGTCATATGCCATTCCCGCTGGTAGAAAAAGGCCATAAACAGCACGAGCGGTGCAGCTATAACGGCTGCCTGGATAAGGTTGTGCCTGAAATAGTAAGCAAGGAATACCAGCATGAAGATCAGGAATAAATACTGGCCTATCGTGCTGTTTATATTGAACAGCAATGCGGTGGTAGCATTTTTCGAAAAAGATGTCAGCACCAGACCGGGAGCAGAATCATCCGGCGGCAATGACAGGAAAGTTACGATCAGGATTACGATTCCTGTTGCGAAAAACGGGATCTTGAATTTTTTGTAAGCAGTATCTCTGAACATGCTCTTCAGCATACATATGAAATCCCAGAGCATAAATGAGCACGAAATTACCATTCCGTATGAGCTGGTTATTGCGAGCAAGAACAAAGACAGATGATACCTGATGGGCATCTCTAAACGCTTCTTATAAAATAATACGATAAGCATCATGGCCGGGAAAACCAGTGCATACTGTCTCGCTACAGCGCTGTTCTGGTAAACGGCGAAAAATGAAAACGGCAGCATTACTTTGGCTAATAGCGGTGCATCCGTAAAGAAGAGCAGGATAACTCCGATTGCCGAGAACACGAGCGGGATTACAAATATGTGTTCATAATCGAGTCCGGCCAGCTGAAAGACTTTATTGATCAGGTGCCATGTCGGCAATGTGCCTTCGTACCTTACGGCGCGGAAGATCTCGATCAGCGAATGGCAGTCACGTGCAATGAGCCAGCCCTGGGCCTCATCCGCCCACGGTTCATGATGGATCCCTGCAAAAATAGCAATGCAGATATACGTCACGAAAACTACTGCATAGATTATCCATAGTTTGTCGGGTTTCAGTTTGTTCATATGAGATTATGCGAAAAAGACCGCCAAAGCATCCTTAACCAGAAAAGCAACAACAAAGCCTATAGAGATTGCAGGTGCGAGTGAGATCCTTCTCTTTTTCGACTTGCAGACAAGCGCGAAAAAGATTCCCAGCACAACCGCAACGCCCAAAGCTACGACTGAACCCTTAAAGCCAAGGAAAAGCATGAGGCACATGGCAAGCTTTGTCGGGCCGTAGCTGACTTTGGCTTTCATTATCTTGCCGATGATTGCAGTTGCGATTGCCATGAGCAGACCGCATGCCATAAAAGCAATAACGCCCTCTATCGCAAATCTCTGAATGTCCTGCCTGAATCCTACCGTAAGGATCCAGACTACCAAGATCGCTGCCAGAAATCCGTCAGGAATAACGCCGGAATCCCAGTCCGCCAGAGACAATCCGAGCAAGAGCATCTCAAGTGCCAGAGCCGCAATGACTGCTGCATCTACAACGCCGTGCAGTGCAAGCGTTCCTGCAAATAACAGTCCCAATATGATCTCGAAAATCAGATCTCTCGGCGGAACCTTCGAACCGCAGTATCTGCACTTACCCTTCAAAGCAATATATGAAATGATAGGGAAAAGGTCTGCCGTGGAAAGCTCGTGACCGCAAGTATCGCAGTGGCTGTGACCTAACATCCAGTCCTCACCTCTGACAACACGCCAAGCCGTACATGTAATGAAGCTTGCGAAAACAGCTCCAAACATAAAAGCTAATATAATTAAATATATTCCTATAAAAGGTATCTCAAACAAAGGATAAGAAAAAATCAAAACAAGTATTCTCCTTAACGGGATATTTCTGACTTTGATTATACACTGTGTGAGGAAATGCAAAAAGAGTTAGTGATCCCAGCATAAACATTCAGACATAAATAAAGTAGCCGGAGATTGCTCTCCGGCTACCTTGATATCTTTAGTTAATAATCAAACCTAAGAATTTATCAAGCGGGCTTATTACCATCTGTAGTTGGTGTAACACCCCAAGTGCCGTCCTTGTACAAATAGTATGTAACACCAGCTTCACCGCCAGCACCACCATTCTTGATAGTTACTGAACCCCAAGAAATAACAAGATTAGTATCCGAAACAGTAAATGTGTAGCCTGATACCTTATTGGGATCAACACCAGCTAATTCAATAACTGCATCTGTTGTCTTGTCTTCAGCCTTAAACTGGTCCTTTGTGATTGATGTTACAGAATACTTACCATTAGTATCTTTAGTAATATTATTCTTACCATACTGTTCTGTGAGAACTGCCTGAGCTGCTGCATAAACTGTAGAAGCTGTCTGATAATCCTTTTCCTTCTTTGCTCTGTCAATGTATCCAACAAGTGCAGGAACGAGCATAGCTGCGAGAACTGCAAGGATAACAATGACTACGATGAGTTCTACTAATGTGAAACCCTTCTTTGATGACTTACCTAACTTTTTCATGGTCGTGACCTCCTTTTATTTTTCACCCTTCGAGTGAATAAGATTTTTGAGTTTTTGTCAATTCTGTTTGACGGTTGTCAAATCTTGTTGACTGCTTGATGGTTACACTATATCCCATCTCAAATCGGAGTGCAACACATTTTCGCCACAATTCATCACTGAGTTACAATTTGTTTAACCAATACTGAAAACGCCCTAATTTGAAAACTGCGTGTTAACGGAGGGGGTGTTTACGAACAATCTATTAACAAAGCTGGGGTTCCGATACAAAAAACTATCGCCGAGCTTTGTGCCCGGCGATAGTTAACATCTTGAAATACTAATGAATTATGTCATTCGCTATTGGGATCGACGTCCCATTTAGCATATAACGGGAAGCTGCCCGTTACTGGCTTTGTAAAAACATAAGGTATAGTACAATCTTCGTCAGTATACCACCCTGCGAATACAAATCCGTTACGTTTAGGAGACTCTGCAGGTTCAGTTACTACACCATTCTCCGGTACATACTGTGGATCTATCGCAGTTCCATCTCCTGTAACGAAACTAATCGTATAAACAGGTGTCCACTTGGCTTGAAGCGTAATATCATCATAAACTTTAGTATCAAATCCGTATGGCGAATTATTGTGATACCATCCGTCAAATTGATAACCATCACGTTTCGGATCGGCAGGTCGAGTAGCATAAGTTCCCTCATCAACAATCTGCGGATTAGGACTTATTATGACATTAGGATCTCCTGTTTCAAATTTAATCGTCCTGATTCTGATCCATTTTGCATAGAGTGTAATATTCTCCGTAACTGCTTCATTAAAGGTATACTTCACATCAGAACCTGTGTACCATCCGCCAAATCTATAACCTTCTGCAGGAGTGGGATCTTCAGGCGCACTAGCTTTGTAGCCTTCTCTTATCTGTTTACTATCATATTGCTCTCCGTTTGCCATAAATGTGACTGTAAATTCACGATATATAATGAATGTGCCTTGAGCAGTACCTTTATAATTTCCGGCACCATTTAACGTTATCGTTACAGTACCAGCATCTGTGTGATTGGAAGGCGCATAAGACTCAATAGTAAAATCATCCGGTCCAAGCGCAAATGCAGAATCACCTTCGCCGACAGTAACAATAATATTTTTCTTTTCAATATCAATTGGAGAACCGGTATAAAGATACTCACCCGGGTCTACAGTAACAGAAGCACCCGTAATCTCCAAAGGTGTTATTGTAAAGCTTAATATAGTAGATGTCGGTCCCGTATAATTTTCGCTTTCTTCAGCAGACACTTTCACATAATACTGGCCCACACCAACTGCACTGATATCGTCTATCTTGTTATTACAATCCAAATCATAACAGTATTCATAAACAATTTCGCCAAATTTCAGTTTTCCGGTCGGAGCCTTAGGCTTTTCGCCATAGATCCATCCATCAATAGCGGCATCTTCTGTCCATGTATTGACTGCAGGTGAAATAGTGAATTCCACTCTCCTTATGCCGGTATAAACCGAGCCCTTTCCTATTGAAGGATCCGCAGTACCTGTTATGACAAGATATGCGGTGCCTGCCGTAGTATTGCTTTCATAAGAAACAACATAGTCACATTCGTTATATTCTTCAGGGTTAGTTGTTCCCTTGAGAGTTTGACCGTTATATCTGACAACAACACCAGGACAGTGCTCAACAGCTACACCGTCTACCTCGTTGTAAACAAGGTTATCTGCACCTATAAGATCAATATCAGTATCATCAAGATTACTCAGATCAACAGAAGCTATCTCGAACTGACCGATCAATTTACTTTCAACATAATTACCCTTACCAATAATGTAAACATTCATTATGCCGATATTAATATTGTCATTATCATAACCTTCATCGACATTTCCGTCTCTATCAAATGCAAAGGTATAATCCGTACCATATATCAAATTAATACCATTGTAAGTAACTGTTACGTCTGGATTAATGCGCGCACCGGTATATTCACGAGACTGCTCATTAAACACAGCTTCTGCACCATCAATATTCGCAGGAGTGATATTGAAGGTTCTGCTAATTGCACCGGAATAACTACTGCCACTCTTTCCTGCAAACGAAATCGTAGCCTGACCAACCTTATTATTATCCCGGTAATAGACAATATAATCTGTATTCTGGGTAAGTGTCTCGCCCTGAACACGAAGCCTTATCTGGGTCTCATCGAGTTTTACAAATGAACCGTTGAATTCGTATTCGTATGTATCATTTTTAAAATCTATCCAATCATAAATCGGTTCGCCCTGATCGTTTTCACCGGTCTGAACATAGATCTGAACTACTGCATCATCAATAGTATTCTGTCCACTCGGCAAAGGCCAGTCTCCATAATGGTCTGTGCCGATTACTGCACGGAGAGTAAACGGATCTGTTAATGCTGTATCAAACGGATGGCCGGTATCTGATCTGCCTGCTCCAATCTCCGTATCATCTGCATATTTGATTTTACTATCAGCAACTTCTGCAGTCCACGAACGTCCGATCAACGGGAAGTCACCCTTGTTAATATTACGCATTACTTGATTGTTCGTAATGTTATTAAGATTTGCGGCTCCTATAGTTCCTGCAAATGAACCGGTAACATTTTCATCAGAACCAATAACACGGCCTGTACAATAACATTTACTGATCTTGGTGTTCGCAGAAGAACTACCGATAAATCCGCCAACATTATTTCCGGTACCAAGAACAGATGCAGTTGAATAGCAATCGCTTATAGAAATAGTATTTGTTCCATTAGTTGCTCCGATAAAACCACCTACATTACCTTTACCGGTAACATTGCCCTCACCGGATACATAACTACCCTGGAAAGTATGTCCTCCGACATAACAATTGGATATTGTGCCGCGAATAAATTCACCGACAAAACCACCGGTATATGCACCTGATAATGAAATAACTTTAGCAGTTGTGTAACAAGTATTAATTTTCCTGTTATCATCTGCCAACGTCGCATATCCGACAAAGCCACCGGCACACGAATTATTACCGTTAGCACGAACAGAAACTTTACCTAAGCTGTAGCAATTATACATGTCACTTGAGAGCGAACTGATTTTTCCGACAAATCCGCCAACGCAAGCATTATCACCATCTGCTTGTACTGTTACATTATTAGCAAAACTCCAATAATCCGTTGCATTAAATTTATATCCGGACATATTAACATTTTCCATCACTCAAATAACACCACCAGCATTGGAAGACAATGAATATACTGAAATATTATTAGGATCTGCAGAATTAACAGTTATGGTACCAACACAACTATAGTAATTTGATCCATCATATTTAAGTCTGGCGAATACTCCGCTGCATCTTCCAAAAGCACCGCCTACTCCGTAACTAATACCAGATCCATCCAATTTGCCATTAGCCCTGACCTTTGATGTGGAATCAATCGTTACAGTAACCGGTACACCAAATTCCACCGTCTGATTTCTCAAATATCCAATTGCTCCGCCAGCCTCTTTGCATATATTGCTCCTTGAAGGATCTCCAATAATGGAGTGATCAGTCAAATTGACATTTATTGCACCCCAGGCAAATTTGACACCTTCAGCACGGCCAAATGCACCTCCAACAGCAGTGCTGCCGCATATCGTTGCATTTTTAAGATTAACGTTAATATCTGCCCAAGTTGCATGACCCGGTTGGTTGTTATTATTATCTTTATTACTATTCTTTTTATATCCACGAGAATAGCCACAGAAACCACCAACATTGTTTCCTTTACTGTAAATATATTTAATATTATTTACATTATAAATAGCGCGAGTATTCGTATTCTTATAATCGCTATATAATCTGTTTCCTATGCCACCGAAAACACCATAGCCGCTTCCTATCCATCCGCCGATATTGTTAGCATCATTCATTGATACTACACAGATTCCGAGCGTATCAGATGCACTTATTTCTGAAACGGTAACATTCTGTGCACCACTATCTTCAATACCAACATCTTTACCATATCCCAAAAGACCGATTTGTCCAATTATTCCTCCAATAGAATGGCCCTTGGCTGCCATAAGAACAGCACCACTCATTGAAATCTCCGGGCAAGGATAAAGGGAATCAGTGTTTACAGTACCACCTGTACCATCTAATCTTACGCTGTTAATTCGACCATCTACAACAAGTCCAATTACACCGCCAATGCATGCATTACCATATGCACCCTGAACACTTGCTTTGGGTTTATCTATAGGATTCAACTCATTAAGACCGATACCTGTTTCAAAAGGATCAAACAGATAACCTGTATTAAGATTTGCTTGAACATTTACAAGTGCGGGCGATGCATAAGTATTACCACTATTGCCAATATTAGATTTGTATCCGCTTTGACCAACAGCTCCGCCGATAGATGCAACACCTATCAACGCTTTATCCGCAGAAATAGTTGCTACAATATTAGCTATACGACCAGATGACTTATATAGACTATTTAGTTTTGTTTCAAGCTCAGCTATAGTAAGGGTATCCGGATTAAGATCCTCAGGATTCTGTGCAAGAACATTGGCACCGGTCGCTTGTTCGATAGCATAAGTCCAGCCAATAGCTCCACCGACATGATATTTACCCTCGATACTGGAAGTACCGGAAATATTGGATCTTACATTGGTAATATTACTCAAACTGAAACCCATTGCTCCGCCGACATTATCAGCACCACTAACAATGGCATTACCTTGCAGAACAGCTGAAATATTTCTAATTAAATGCTTGTTTTTAGTTGTATAGCAATAACCTACAACACCACCTACATTATTTCCGGGACCTAAAATCTTACCGCTTACCGTAGCATTGATTTTTGATGTAATAGTAATAGTATCGCTTCCGGTAAAACTATATTTACCGATAGCTCCACCAACATTAGAACCATCTCCTTTTGAGCCGTCTTTATCACGGCCAGTAAGATAGGAAGAAGCCTCAGGAGAAGAGCCGGTTGCTTCTATGATTCCCGTTGAAGCTACAATAGCATTTACCTCATATAACTGATATTCAGTTAATCCTATAGCGCCTCCGACATTATATTGACCGGATACAGTACCACTAATGCCGCCAACAGAAACAATGCCGTTTCTTACCTGATTCTTGCCAATAGCGCCGCCAACATTATAACCAGCAGACTTTACATCAGTTGGTCCAAGATTTACCGAAATGCGGTAAGCATTGTCGTTAACGCCATATTTCCTATCTATTGTTGCTTTGAAATAACCGACAGCACCACCTACATCAGCTTCAGTACCGGCTGAAACTGTTGCCTCAATAGTCCAACGAGCAGCAGAAAAATCTGCTTGGATATTTCCAGTGGCATTATTATTTGATATGGTTGGTACCACACTATCGAAGCGGCCAACTGCTCCTCCCACATATTTTTTACCACGGATATATGCGGAATTCGAGGTCGAACCGGAAGCAGTCAATACGGTAATTATTCCTCCAAATTTTGTATAATCCTCTCCTAAATACCTACCAATGACAGCACCTACAGCACCACCAACATTCTCACCTGTTCCATACACAAATGATTTCGGACTAAGTTTTACGCTGACTGTAACCAAAATCTCCTTTATCGCCGCAGTATTGTTAAAAAGATTACTAGGCGTGGTTTCATCTACAGTATTGCCTGCCGAATTAAGGCATCCAACAGCACCACCTACGTAATTTGTGCCGCTTATGTGTACAGCCAGCTTATTTGTACTGCTCTGATCAGGAGTAGCGATCTTAGCACTATTAACTAAATCAGATCTCAAAATGCCGATGGCACCACCTATACCATCTTTGCCGTTAACAGTAAGTATAGGATCCGAACTGTCGCCACTAAGTTTTATAGTGCCACCGATACCGCTGCCGGCAATTCGCAAATCACCGCAAATTCCACCAACTGCAGAAAGGGATCCTTCTATTGTAGAATTGCCACGTACTATAGTCTTAACAACGGCATTATCCATAAAGTAGGATAATCTTCCTGTTGCTCCGCCTACGTAGTTAGCACCAGATATTGAACATCCGCTATCTAAAATAGATTGGATAGTACCTGAATGATTATAAATATGTCTTCCGACTGCACCGCCGACATAATATGTTCCGGTTATAGTACCATAGTTAACTGAATAAATATTGCCTGAGGTACGAGCAGCGTTACCCAAAACTCCGCCAACTCGGCATTGACCATTAATACTTCCATGGTTTTCAGCAAACAGCACAGAAGTTCCAGTTAACTCCGTAGTATCACCATATCCCATAGAACCGATAACGCCACCGGTTCCGCTGGAATTATTCAAACTGCCGCCCAAGTCTTTGATCAACGAATTGGATTTATTTATTGCTTTGACAAAGAAATCAACTTTAACGAGATGAGAAGTTGCACCGATTGCACCGCCTGCACCTTCGCCGTAACCATTACCGGTTCCTTTTGCAACGATGTGTCCATCATTACTAATGTCAATGGCAATAGTACGGTCTGTTGAAGTACAACCGATATAACCATAAGCACCACCAACACGTCTCGGACCTGCAGTATCAGACATAGAACCGAGTCTTGAGCCCTTTTCATTGACGACATTGATAAACACCTTGGATATAGTACAATTTATATCTTCTCCAACTGCTGCTCCACAAGCGATCTTTCTCGTGGTATCCGCAGAAATAACACTGCCGTAATTATGAACACGTATGCTCGCATAAGACCCGTTACAAACGTTCCAAGTGCCTATAGCTCCGCCAACAGGAGTTGTATCATTATCATTTGTCGCATGAGGGACCTTCAAAACCAATCCCTTTGCAGGAATTGTAACGTCAATCTGATAATCGCTATCATTTCTTTTAGCGAAACGTGGCTGCCCTGTAACAGAATCATAGGTCACTTCTTCTTTTGCAAAGACATGTCCTACAGAATAGTTTAAAGAATGTTTCTCAAACATTCCTATAGCACCGCCGACACTACCACGACCAGCTACAACACAACTTAAGCTCGTTGTATTATGATTTTCAGCCGGAAGCGAATACTCGCATGTAGTACCCTTTACTTTATCGCCGTTTGTTATAAGTCTTGCAGAAGTATTTGCATTGTTTTTTCCAATGACACCACCTACACAAGTACCACCACCAACGACAACGAAAGCTCCGCGCATTTCGATAATTCCATAAGTCGATTGTGCGCCACTACTCTTTCCTTCGTTATAGCCGATAACGCCGCCAGTTGAAGAACTTGCTTCTTTGCCATCTTTCCTTAAATTAGCCAACTGCCAATAATTACCACTCATAATGATGCAGTTATTCATACGAATAACATTCTCAGTATCAGTTATATCAGCCTGGCCAACCAAACCGTAATTACCACCTACAAGTCCGCCAACACTCTTATCATCAAGCAACAATGAACCGCCGGTACTAATATTTACTGTAGTATTAGGATTAAAATTAGCAGATGTAAGTGAATAATCACTTGCTGATCCGTCTTTAACATCAGCAAGGATAATATTAAGGTTATTAATATATAAATTATAGAGGACACCATAATTTGTACATACCAAACCATATGCGGCATCACCGCTTCTAAAAGAAGCCGTTCGCATTTGAACATTATTGATTGCGTAAGTAGTTCTGTTGGCAACTGACATTGATGAAATTGTTTGATTTGCACCAAGCTTACATATTGCAGGAAATGATACTACATACAGATTATTGTTCTGAGCAGGCGAACGATAACGAACTCCGTCATAACCATAATTATCTCTATCTTCTCTAACGTGAGACATAAAGACCTTGACTTCGCTTACATAGTTGTTTCCGCTATGAACATACCAATCAAGATTGTGAATAATATGGTAATCAGCTGTCTTTTGTGAATCTATCCAACGAATATTATATAAGTGTCTGAATGAAGTTATTACCGCACTTCCGCCATTTGAAGTCCATGAAGTTCCTTCTACAAGATCATTATAGTAAGCATCACCAAACAGTGTATTAACTATACACTTACCGGTAATACCTTCATCATTATTATTGTCTTCGTCATTGGCTGTCTTACCTTCAACATCTAGGTTAGGAAGATCATAAACATATGTTGTGCCATTCATTCCCGTGTAATAAACAGGATCATCCATGGCTCTTGCTGCATAAGTTAAAGGTACAGAGAGCTTAACAGGCTCTTCCTGATCATTTGTACAATAATCAAACCTTCCGGAAATAGTTGCATAAAAATTTCTTGGAAGCGAATGAGTATTATCATTTGAGAAAAGTCTTTCGGAATTGTATCGAACTTTATTATTCTGAGTTTCATCCGAACGGATCATCATACAATCCAAAGATAACTTGTATTCAATATATGCTGCCGGATTACCTTCTGCATCAACAGGACATCCGGTCCTGCCATCGCCTTCCACCTTAGTTACGGTAATCGGAAATACATATACATTTTCAGTACTACCACGCTTTACCTTGACACTTACAGTAGACTCATAAGAAGTTCTTGTTATTAAATATGAATTTATTCTTTCTACGACAATTTCATGAGTTGATCTATTTTTTAATATATCAAATCTGACATCGTCTAAAGTATCCGGACCGATTGTTAAAACAACATCACTGAAAGAATCAGCATTGCCGGATTGCGCATCACATAATTTAATAGTTAATTCTTCATTACGGTCAAGATCTCCATGAAGCTTACCGTCTTGATCAAACATAGCCCAAGACACATCAAGGGTCTCACCGTTACGAAGATTAAATAAATATCCTTCAGCACTTGCATTAGGATCAACTGTAGGTCCGACAATATGACCATCCAAAACAAAGTCCTGAGACCTGGGAAGGAAAACAGAAACGACCTTCGGCTTAGCTGAAGCTTCAGTGCCATCATAATAACCTACGAAAGTGGTAGTATATCTTCTATTGGTGTCTCTATCAGGAAGACCATCTGTAGAACCATTAAGACAAGTATCATCCCAACCGATAGTTGCAGTATTCTCTATGCTATAAAATGCCGACTTTACTCTTGCAGAATAATAAGGAATCTTATTAGCATCATATGTCATGCTGATATAGAACTCGACAGAAATAGTACCATTGAAAATTGTCTGATCATAAAAATAACCGGACAACAAATCGTAGAGGATCACGCTCTCTTTATTCGGCTTTCCGGGATTATAAGTAAGATGTACTGTCTTGCCTACTGTTTCATTAGCTTCAGGATTATCAATAGGTTCCAAAGCATTTATATGATCAATAGAAGCTTCAGAGATAAGATCACGTACCCAACCGTCAACAGTACCGGCAGATGTCATATGAGACAAAGCGGTTTGCGCTGTCTGATATACAGTAATGGCATTCTTCTCGTTTTTATCAAACTTTGAATGCTTAACATATCCTATAGCACTAACCAAACCAACAGTAGCCAGGATCACGATAAGTGCGATAACCACAATAAGTTCAACTAAAGAAAAGCCACGGGTGACGTGTCTTTTTTTAGTATTTGAATTCATTGTTCTTACGACTCTCATGACATCTCCTGTATCAATCATTAAAAAGCATCAAAGCAACCGCAAAATATAAATATAATTTTATACTCTGATTATAAAGTTTCCGCTCGGGAACTTCAAATAAAATAATTATTAAAAAAATTTCTAATTTGTTACGTGAAAAATATCTCAAAATGAATAAAAAGAAAGGAGTATTTCGTCTATATTCTCTGGATTGGAAACACAAATAACGATGAGTGTAACATTGTTACACTCCAATTTGCTTTACTCGAACTAAAGGAATCATTGCCACTCTCGGGATGCAAAACTCAATACAACATTACTTCTTGTATAAATATTCTTCGATCCATCAAATATTTTCACATCGACAAGAACATATACAGGCATATCGGAAGCATCATATTTAATATCATGGAATTGAAGCTCTACAGTGAAATTTCCATATGTCGGATCCATAAAAGGATCTGTGAAATCATAGAGTTCCGATGGGAAAACTCCATTATTTGCCTCAGCTCCAACTTTGAAGAAACCGTAGTGCAAATGCCCTTTCTGAGATGCTATTGCAGCTTCCGGATCAACTGAAACAGGAACAGTATCAAACATTGTATAGATAGCACGACTTGTAAGATTTCCTGTCAAAGGATCGATTTCATCCGTGTTCTCCGCATCATAAATAGTATTACAGAGCGTACCGGAAATAGCATAATTAGTAGACAATGTCTCGCAATATTCGTAACTCTTTCGAATCACAAGAACTCCACTGGGAAATGTAGTACTACCAGGAAAACTATCCATAACTTCATCCCCAGATCTATTTGATATCCATACATCATTCTTAGAAGAGATATATGTTCTTGCACATTCAGCACGAAGTGAATCGACTACAGTATCTGCAAGTATTTGGGAACGGCTCATTTCATTCATGTGATTATAAATCTTGACTACAGGATATATTAATGAAGTACATGCCAAAAGAAATATTGCCATCAAAGCCATTGCAGCAACAAGTTCAACAAGCGTTATAGCTTTTTTACTCTTTCTCATGGTTATTCTTCGCATAAGATCACCCGCCGTTTGATAACAAAATCGGCTCATAATACACGTAATTATATGTTTGACCGTCAACTGTACAAGAATAAGACATTCGTTTTATTCTATCGTCAAAATACCCTTGAACCTGATCATATGGTTTACCTGCATCATCTTCAGCCATATAATCCTGTGCGTTTTTCATTGCTTCATCCGCACCGTTTCTACTCTTATCTGCATTAAACTCAGATTTTGTAGCCATCGCTATTCCTTGCGAAAAAATAACGAGAAGTATTGAAAGCAAAGTAAATGCCACAAGCACTTCTACCATTGTCTCGCCGGAATTATCTTTTATGCCTTTGCCTGTTTTCCAAATGCATTTCATAAAATCTGCCTCTTATATGAACTAGTAGTTGCGGATTTATAATAGTAAGCCCGATAGATATAAACGGAATTTGGCATTTCAGCCTTTACCTCTACCAGATAACCATTTCCTTCTTCGTCATGGGTAACTGTTACAGAAACAGTGCCGTTATCAGCATTGTCTTGAAGTATTTGAAGCTGATTAGAATTCTTATAGTCATCAAGTTTTATCGTTCCATCGTTTATAAGAGCATTTATAGATGAACCCATACTGGTTGCCATTACATATGCCCTATCCTGATAGTATTGTTTATCGGCAGAAGCCCACAAAGAACTTGTAGTTGTCCTTAGTACAACTACAGCTGTCAAAACTATGATCGCAATTATTGAAACAAACACGATACTCGTACCTTTTTTGCTTCGGAGAATATCGGAAGATCTGCGATATAATGTGGTCTTGCTCTTAAGCTTCATAAAAAACAAAATCCTTTTATAAAATATATTTGAATTATATACCCACGATAATTTCACATCAATAATTGCAGGGTTGCGTTCTGTGAACAATTAGTCACAAGAAGGTAAATAATAATCTTAAAATTACTTGTAGTCATTTTTCGTCTTATCAAAAAGAACAACACAGATGTAATTACATTTTTTCAATTTTTCCGTTAGCTGAAACCGAACAGAAGTGTAACATTGTTACGCTTTTGTTTTGTAACAATGTTACACAGATTATTCTGGTGTCGCTTAACCTGTCTCCCCCATCAAAAGTTCGATTCTAAATCACCCGAAAAAGCTTAAAAGGAAAGGATTTGTAAACTGTCGCTTAATTCTGTGACCGCTATGTAACAAATTAGTATATATAAGTGTTTATCAAAGATTTTAGTGATAAAATAAATTTAATTTTATGAGGAGGCACTCTCTGTGTCAGATAGCAAATCCAACGAAGTTCAGATTGAAGGTACGCGGTTTTATAAGCGTAGCAATTTCAGAGAAGCACTTAGGATCATTGTAGTTACAGTGGTCATTTTCAGTTCGACAACTATTCTGGCTTTGGGATTTGCTCTGGATACCGGTGCCAGACAGGCTTATAAAGAAGCTAGAGACATACGCAAAGCTTTAAGAGCCGTCGGCACGGAGTTTTATGGGGATATGTCTTCCATATATAATCCCAACGATCCAACCGGATTGTCTAAAGGTGCAGCAGAGAAGATCGCCGAGATCTCACGTCGTAACGGTACTGTCATTCTGTATGAATGGGACGAAACAACCAATGCGCCTATTAAATTTGAATATAGAAAAGGGTTGTACCAGGTAATATATGTTGATTCCGGAGAAAGGACTAATACTCAATCCGGTCTCGAAGGTAATTTCAAAGTATATTACTCGTTAGAACTGCTAAATTACGATGTGGAATAGAAATCTTAAGAAAGGGACGTTAGTGTATGCCGGAATATAAATATCAGGCACAGGACAGTAAAGGAAAGATCGTCAAAGGCAAAGCCGAAGCTTACGATGAGACTGATTTGCAGAAACGTTTCCACGATTCTGGTCTTCTTTTATTGGAAGCAAAACCGCTTCAAAAGAACGTTGCATTAAAGCCTCTTAAGAAGCCTAAGCTCGCTGATTTCTGTCGTCAGCTTGGTACCCTTATCAAGGCTGGTGTTACGCTTGTTAAAGCCATTGAGATTATAGCCAATGACGAATCCATCAGTGATTATGAGAGGCAGCTTTTCTTAAGGCTTCGCGACCGAATAGTTCAGGGTGTAGCGCTTTCTATTGCGATGGAAGAGTTAGAACCTGCTTTCCCGCCTCTTCTCATCTTCATGATTAAAGCTGCTGAAACATCCGGAACACTTGATATTACTTGTCTCCGTCTTGCCGATCAGTATACCAGTGAATCCCAGCTGGAACAGCAGGCTAAGAATTCCCTTACTTATCCGAAGATCCTTGCTGTTTTGATAGTTATCGTTGTAGCTATCTTATTCGGTTATGTATTGCCGCAGTTTGAAGAAATGTTTTCACAATTACCTTCCCTTCCAATACCTACCAGGATCCTTATGGGTATTTCAGATTTCGTTGCTCATAAATGGTATGTTTTGCTGGTTATTGTAGTATTAGGCATCATATTTGGAAAGATTATCGTAAAACTGCCGGCAGTTAAGTATCATATCGACCATATTAAGGTTATGGGGGCCTGGGGTAAGCTCACAAAGGTTATCTATTCTGCAAGATTTGCCAGAACGATGAGTTCACTCTATTTGTCAGGCATTCCGATTCACAGTTGCATCGAAATATCAAGAAGCACAATTGGTAATAAATATATCGAGGCTCAGTTTGATGAGGTTGAAAAGAAAGTAGCCGGTGGTTCGCCTTTATCTTCAGCTCTAGAAGAAGTAAACGGGTTTGTATCAAAGCTTCCCTCAACTATAAAGGTTGGCGAAGAAACCGGCATGCTCGGCAATATGCTTCAATCCGTGGCAAATGATTTGGATTTCTATTCAAAGCAAGCTCTGCTCAAACTGACCTCATACATTGAACCTGTAATGATCGTTGTAATGGCTGTAATCGTAGGTTTCGTAATTATCTCTATCATTCAACCGATATATCAGTCCTATCAAACAATCGGTGCAGGATCGTAATATTGCAATAAATGAAAGGAAACAAAACAAATGTCTGAAGTAGTATTTCTGTCGAATACCAACATCCAGATAGCATCGGGATCACCTAACGGAGACGGTGTTAAAGTATCAAAACTGATATCTGCCCCTCTCCCGGAAGGTGCTGTTCTGAATGGCGTTGTAATGGATCAGGAACGTGTAACTGAAACTTTAAAACTGGCTTGGCAGTCAAACAAACTCCCCAAGTCGGAAGTAACGCTGATCATCAACAGCCCTCAGCTGAGAGCTAACAGAGTTGATGCGCCTATACTCCCTGAAAAGAAAACTACCGATTTCATTGACCGCGAGACACGTGATTCTGAGTACGGCAGATTCCAGAATCCCATTACCGGCTGGTATGTAGTTTCAAAGGATAATAAAGCTAAGACACAGCATGTTGTTTATGAGACAGCTGAGAATGATTTTGTTAAGAAATACATTGACATCTTTACTAATGCCGGTCTTAAGTTGAAAACGATTCATAATGGTGTACAAATTGCCACTGAATTTTTTACTAAGCAGGCAAAGGGCAAAACTCTGCTCTACATGATCCTTGACGGAAAGTCTCTTGTTACTATTTTCTTTGCAGAAGGAAAGTACTATTATGACTCCACTTCACGTGTGTTTGCTCAACCAGGCACACCGGAGTTTGCACGTGAGATCTATTCATCTATTTCTTCTATCAGACAGTTTACTTCAGCACAGCACTTAACTGAAACGGTTAAGGATATCATGTTCTGCGGTCTTACTTATAATCAAGTCAGTCAATTGGCGAATGACATTATCAACATTGATAGCGCTGCTGACATTTCAATTGCCCAGCCGCCTTCAGGAACATCTATTGCAAATGATCCTTCCCAGTATCCTTTCTTTATTTATCCGATTGCTGGCCTTCGCAAAATAAACGATGGTGTCTCTATCCTCACGAGTTCAAAACAGTCGGAGAAAAAGAAGAGCGGTGCAGGCGGAATGAAAAAACTCATTATTCCTTTCGCAGCTATAATGGGAGTTCTCGTTTTAGTCTATGCTGGAACTGCTACCTTCAAGGCAATCAAGAGTTCTGAACTTAAAGCGATAGAACAATACATTAATAACTCTAACACCAAAATAAAAGTCGCCGAATACGATTCTATGTATGACAATATGGCAGAGATGGGTGAGATTCAGGGAGGTGTTGATTTATTGGATCAATATCTAAATTCATATCCTGTTCCTGATTCTTCAATTAATGAAAAGATCAAGTCCGCTGCCAAGAAGTATGATGTTGATGTTAGCTTTGATTCTTATAATGCAACAACCGGCATTTTCAAAATTACCGCATCATCTCCTGAGGTTGAAGATATCAACCAGTTTATTGCAGAATTGCTTTCAATGGATATTTTCGAAAACGTTGACTATACAGGTTATGCTATTGACTCTAAAGGTGAGTATTGGCAGATCAATGTCGTTTGCACTCTTGCAGCCAATGATACAGCGCAAGATGCAGCAACCAACGAGGAGGTAAACTGATATGGCTATGCAGACAAACCTCAGCAAAAAAGATAAGATGACTATTGCTGTAGTTCTTTTCGCAGGATTGGTATTTGTATTTGTCTGGTACCTGATAAGGCCGAATATTAAATCTATAATGGCTACCAGCGACAAGATCGAACAGGCTCAATTAACCCAAAGCCAATACAAGAATAAGCTTATCAATTTGACCAGCGGAGAAGATATTTATAACAAGACTGTAAGTGATTTCAAAGAATCCACTTCTGACTTTTATCCTCTTATGAACAGTTCAGAGATCGATCGAATGGTCACATCTTATGTTTTAAAATCAGGTCTCTTCTCAGAGAACCTGACCATTAAAATGCCTTCAGCAGCGGTTGAAGAAATACCATATATTTATTCTTCTTTAGCAAATGATAGCAGTTCTAAGAGTGATACTAAAGTCGAAATCTCTACAACCGCTACTCCCACTCCATCAGGCAGCAACACGGCTTCGTCAACAACTAAAACTACAACTGTAGATTCACTTATTTCTCCTTACGAAACTGCCAGAAACAAAAGCAAGTCAACTTCGTCATCAGGAGTACAGTGCGCTAATCTGACTCTCGTAGTTACCGGAAAACAAAAAGATTGCCAGGCACTCATTGACGATCTTTGCACCAAGCCTTCTGTTCGTATCACAAGCTTTGAATGGGAAAAAACTAAGATAGAACAGATCGATCCCGAAACAGGTTATAAGGAACTCGTTGATTCCGGAAATGCAAGACTTAAGATCAGCGTAAACCTGTATATGGCAGATATCACTGACTATGAAACAGCTGTATCAGATGCAGTTGCTGAAGCGGAGGGTTGATAAATGGCAGATAATTCAAAGATTCGTATTGGTGACCTTTTGGTCCAAGCCGGATATGTAAGCGATGCCCAGCTCAAAGAGGCTCTTGGAATTCAAAAACAAACCGGCGGTAAAAGAATCGGTCAGGTTCTCATAGAATTAGGTTATGTTACAGAAGAACAGATGCTCTCTGCTCTCGCAAACAGACTCGGAACCCATGTTGTCGATTTAAGCTCATATGCAATCGATCCCGAGACCGTAAAGCTCATCCCTAAGCAGATGGCAGAGCAGTATGTCATGCTTCCTATCGCTCAGGACAATGGAGAAGTAATCCTCGCTGTTAATGACCCGCTTAACCTTTATGCTATTGAGGATATAAGACAGACTATCGGTATGCCTGTAAGGACTGTTATCGCACAGGAACATGTTCTTAAATCGGCAATCGATTATCAGTATGCAGGCATCAAGGCTCAGATGGCAGCTGAAAACGCCAATGCCAACACAGCAGGTGTAAGTTTTGATGAACTTGTCATCGATACAAGTGCAGGTGCTGACGATGCTCCTATCATCAACCTTGTTAACTCACTGCTTGATAAAGCATTCCAGGATAATGCTTCCGATGTTCACATAGAACCTTTCGAACAGAACGTCGTCGTAAGAATGCGTATCGATGGTACTCTCATCGATTATATACAGCTGCAGAAAAACGTTCAGGATTCACTCGTTGCAAGAATTAAGATCATGGGCGAGATGGATATCGCCGAAAGACGTATCCCGCAAGACGGACATTTCCGTGTAAGAATTCAGGGACAGATCGTAAACGTTCGTGTTAACGTAATTCCTACAGTTTTCGGCGAGAAAGTCGTTATGAGACTCATCCTCTCCGCTGTTCATATCGATAACAACCAGACATTCGGTATGACTCCCGACAACTACAAGAAGTTCCTTTCCATGCTCATGTCACCTAACGGTTTGATCTACATCACAGGTCCTACGGGTTCAGGTAAGTCTACAACGCTTTACATGGCTCTTGAATCGCTTTCACAGAAGCCTATTAATATCAGCACTATTGAAGACCCTGTAGAGAAGAATCTGCCCCGTCTTAACCAGGTACAGGTCCACCCTACTGCAGGACTCACATTCGAAGTAGGATTAAGAGCTCTCATGCGTCAGGACCCTGACGTAATCATGGTCGGTGAGACGCGTGATGCTGAGACAGCTTCCATATCCATCAGAGCAGCCGTTACAGGTCACTTGGTTTTGTCTACACTTCACACCAATGACGCAGCATCTACGATCGTAAGACTCGTTGATATCGGTGCTGAGCCTTACATGCTGTCCTCCGCTCTGGTCGGTGTAATAGCACAGAGACTTATGCGTAAGATCTGTCCATACTGCGCTAGACCGGAACCTCTTACTGAAAGACAGATAGAATTCGTAGGACATGACATTCCTACTGCAAAAAGAGGTGTTGGTTGCAGCCAGTGTCATGGTTCAGGCTATCTCGGAAGAACCGCTATTCATGAAGTTCTTGTTGTTGATAAGCATATGCGTAAACTCATCACTTCCGGTGCAGAATCTGAAGAGATGAAAGATTATGCCGTAAAGAATCAGAACATGCAGACCTTAAAGCAGGCTGCGATCTCTCTTGTAGAACAAGGCATTACTTCATTTGAAGAACTTGAGCGTGTCGCCTACTATGACGACTGATACGCCGAAAGCTTCAAACGGACTCATAAAAGACCTTAAAAGCATTCCGTCGCCAGTGTTTTATATATTTGCGGCGGTTGCTGTTTTTGCAGGGCTTTATGTCTGCGGCCTTAATGTTCACGGTATACTGACCACAATATTCTTGTTGCTGCTTGTTGCATGTGCATCAGCCGATATCAATAAAGGCATTGTCCCTGATCTGATAGTCATTTTGATTGCAGTTCTAGCTGTCATAAGCTTTTTTGCAACTGAGACAATATCCTTGGGAAGTATTTCAAGTCACTTGATCGGTGCTGTCTGCTTTTCGGTACCGATGCTGCTTATATCTCTTATGATAAAAGGAGCATTCGGCGGAGGCGACATAAAACTCATGGCTGCCGCAGGCTTATATCTCGGTTGGAGATATATGATAGCCGGAACTCTGATAGGCATCTTTTCCGCAGGCTTATATTCAATCTATCTTCTCCTCCGGAAGAAAGCAAACCGTCATTCCAAAATGAAGCTTGCACCGTTCCTTGCATATGGACTCGGTGCAGCTGCATTATTCGGAGATATGTTCCTCACACTGGTATTCGGATGGTAACCAAGCCCAAATACCTGCTGTTTATTGGATTCTTGTCAGATCGCGAAAGTAAATGCCTTCTTGCCTGTTAAGGACTCTGTAAGGCTGTCAGGCTGGCCAAACGCAACGTAGAAATTAACAATTCCTGCTGCCGGAACCTTCTCACCCTTCTCGTTTACGACTTTGAAGCTCTCAGGAGAAATGGTTATTTCAGCTGTGCCTGTCTCACCTGCACCAATCGTAATTCTGGCAAAACCGGCGAGCCTTGTATTCTTTACTTCATTGGGATCTTCAGCCTTCAAATAGACCTGAACGACTTCAGTTGCGGCGATATCGCCGGAGTTCTTAACATCAACAGTGATCTTCACGCCGTTTTCCCTATCGCCTTCGTGCTCAACAGATGTGATATCCATCTTTCCGTATGTAAGACCGTAGCCGAACGGATAGAGAGGCTCTGTCTCAAGATAACGGTATGTCCTGCCCTTCATTGAGTAATCCTCAAAGTCAGGAAGATCGTTTGTGTCCTTATAGAAAGTAACAGGGAGTTTACCCGAAGGATTAACCTTGCCGAATAAAATGTCACCAATAGACTGGCCGCCCCTTGCGCCCGGATACCATGCCTGAAGGATCGCAGAAGATTTATCGTTAAGAACGCTTAAGTCCATTGCTGATCCGGCCATAACTACGGTGATGAAAGGCTTGCCTGAAGCGATTACCAGGTCGATCAGTTTTCGCTGTGTCTTAGGGAATAAAAGATCCGGCTTATCGCCTGACTTATACTGGTTGCCCTGGTCGCCTTCTTCGCCTTCAAGATTCTCATTAAGGCCGATGACGAGGATTACCAGATCAGACCTGCTCATTACAGCCTTTGCCTCAGCGAGTCTGTGATACTCGCGGGAGAGGAAGTCAGGCTTAGGAGTGCTTATATCGCATCCTTCGGAATAAAGGATCCTCATGTCGTCTCCTGCGGCGTTCCTGATGCCCTCTAAGGCTGTTATGTACTCTGAGGATGTTCCATAGTAGTTACCGATGAGGCACGCTCTGGAATCAGCGTTAGGGCCGATTACGGAGATGACCTTGGTCTTATTCTTATCGATAGGAAGAATGCCGTCATTCTTAAGGAGCACGATGCTCTCATCAGATGCTCTCTTTGCGACTTTGAGGTTTTCTTTTGATTCGACATCGAGATAATTGAGGCCGTCAAATTCAGTCTCGTCGAACATGCCCAGAATGAATCTTGTGGTAAAGAGTCTTACTGCTGCCTGTCTGATTGTTTCTTCAGTAACGAGGCCCTGGTTATATGCGCTCATGAGATGGATATAAGTACAGCCGCAGTTAAGATCGCATCCCTTGTTAAGAGCCAATGCGGCGCTCTCTTCTATAGTCTTTGTTACCTTGTGGTTTTCGTGGAAATCTCTTATAGCCCAGCAGTCGGAAACGATGTGGCCTTCGAAATCCCATTTATCGCGGATGACATCCTGAAGATAGGAATGTCCGCAGCAGGGCTCACCGTTAGTCCTGTTATAAGCGCCCATTACGGATTCGACCTTTGCTTCCTTAACGCATGCTTCGAAAGCAGGCATATAAGTCTCATAGAGATCCTTGTCATTACATGTCGCATTGAACTGGTGTCTTACGGCTTCAGGTCCTGAATGGACTACGAAGTGCTTAGCGCATGCAGCAGCCTTCATGTATTCGCCGTCTCCCTGCAAACCTTCGATAAAAGGAACAGCGAGTCTGGAAATGAGCACAGGATCTTCACCATATGTCTCCTGGCCTCTGCCCCACCTTGGATCTCTGAAAAGGTTTACGTTAGGTGACCAGAAAGTAAGACCCTTATAGATATCACGGTCTCCGTTGTTCTTATATTCATTATATTTAGCACGGCCTTCGTTTCCGCATACCTCGCCTACTTCACCCATGAGCTCGGTATCGAAAGTAGCGCCAAGACCTATTGCCTGGGGAAAGCTCGTTGCAGTTCCTGCTCTTGCAACTCCGTGCAAAGATTCATTCCACCAGTTGTATTCGGGAATACCCAGTCTCTCGATTGCAGGAGAATCGTATCTGAGCTGCGAACAAGCCTCTTCCACGGTCATTTTGCTAACTAATTCTTCGGCTCTCTTCTTTGCTTTTTGTCTGTCCATAGCAGTATTCTCCTCTGTCTATAAAATGATATTTAGATTTTACAGTATCCGGAAATGAATATATGTCAGATTCCGCTTGATATTTTACATATTTTGCTATTTTTATGCCTAAACAGGCTTGAAAAAGACAATTTGAGTATATAAAATTAAAACATTCACTTTTATATATGGGGATCAATAATGCAGTTTAACGATAACTCCGTTCCGGGCAAATATCAGCAACCTATCGGCAGCTTTGCCGGAAGAATCGTCAGCAATGATGTAGAAGAAGTTGATTTTATTCCCGGCGCAAACATGCGAATCTGGTACAACAACCGTTCCGAGGACTACCCTGTCCATAAGCACAGTTGTCTTGAGATCACTATTCCTATCGAAAAATCCTACACTTATATTTTCGATGACAGGACTATTATCCTTAAGGAAAAAGAAATCCTTCTGGTACCGCCTGATATGCTCCATAAGATCGCAGGAACAAGATCAGGTATCAGATTTATATATCTATTTAATATCGACTTTTTGGAAGGTCTCTTTGACTTCGAAGAATTCAAAAGAATAATCAAGGAACCTCTCCTTATTACTCCCGAAACGCATCCTGAGGTTTACAGCCTCATTTTCGAGAGATTCATGGAGATCAACGACCTCTACTTCTTCTATTCGACAACGATCAAGGAAATGTCCATCTTCAGTAAACTCATGGATGTTTTCGGAATGCTCATGAAGAAGGATTATTCAGACAGCCTCGTTGTAGTCCAGAACGACAAACAGCGCGAAGTCTATATCAAGTTCAAGTCACTTGCTGAATGGCTCGCTATGCACAGTTCTGAGAATGTTTCCATGGACGAAGCAGCAACTCACGTTGGCTATTCGAAGTTCCACTTCGCAAGACTTTTCAAAGAATATACAGGTATGACATTTAACGACTACCAGACGACTTTAAAGCTCAAGGAGGTCGAAAGGCAACTCACCGACACAGATCTTCAGATCAGTGATATCGCAATGTCATGCGGATTCAATAACCTGACTTCTTTGAGCCGTTGCTTCAAGAAGCAGTACGGGTGCTCACCTTCCCAGTTCAGAAACAGGATGAGACGTTTAAAGAAAAAATAAAAGTGCTCCTTTCACTTTTATCGGATAAGGGCTGGTACATCTCCTCGAGTACCCGTCCTTATTTTTTATGCTCTTTTATAGCAAAATAAATGCTTGCTTCTCCAATTTCGATTACGGAAAAGCAGGCAAAAAATAACTGCGTCTTTGGGGAGGCAATTTCCAAAGACGCAGTATGTTGTAAAAAGTTTATCCGAGACAAACCTACTTAAATAGGTTAAAAGCCTTATGACTTGACACCACCCAAAGCAACACCTTCTACGATGTACTTGGAGAGGAAAGCGTAAACGACGATAAGAGGAAGAACTGTGATAAGGAGTCCTAAGTAGATAGCGCCGTACTCTTTCTTATAGATATCACCATTGAGCAAGGATACCATGACCGGGAGTGTCTTCTTACTCTTGTCAGTAAGGAGGATCATAGGTGAGAAGAGGTTATTCCAGCTACCAACATAAGCGAAGATTGCCTGTGTAGCGATAGCGGGTTTCATGAGCGGAATAACGATCTGGTTAAAGATTCTGAACTCGCCTGCACCGTCGATTCTTGCGGACTGTACGATCTCCATTGAGAGGGAAGCCTGCAGATACTGACGCATGAAGAATACAACCATAGGAGCTGCGATGGAAGGGAGAATAAGAGCTGAAAGCTTATTAACCAATCCAATCTTGTAAGCCATCTGGAAGAAACCGATCATTGTAACTGTACCAGGGATCATCATGACTGCCATGATCATTGCGTTGAATCCTTCTCTGAGCTTCCACTCATATGCTGTAATAGCATAAGCTGTGAGGCATGAGAAGTATACGTTAAGGATTGTGCTTAATGTAGCAACGATAAAGGAGTTTCTGAAACCTACGCCAGGGTGGAAAGCATCCTTACTTGTAATCTGCTTCCAGTTGAATGCAAGGTTCTTAAAAGGCTCTTTCGAATAGAGCGACAATGTGCTCGCCTGAACTTCGAATGTGTTCTTGTAAGAGTTACAGATCAACATAACGAAAGGGAACAATGTCATGATTGAGAAAAAGATCGAGACAATGTAGATAACTACTTTAAGAGCTGTCTCATTCTTCTTGATAGAAGATAATTTTACTTCATTAGCCATATCTATTCACCTCAAAAACCTTTCCTAGCTGCTCTGAGCTCCTGCTTTCTAAGCTTCTTGAGCTTAGCTTCGTCCTTATCTCTGAGGATATAGAAAACGATAGCAGAAAGAACAACGATAATAAGGAACAAGATGACAGATGCAGCTGCAGCTCTGTTATAGAGGTAGCTTCCGTCAAATGCCTGGTTCTTAATGTACATATTTGTTGTGAGAGCCGCACCGTTAGCTGCCTTAGGGCCTACCAACAACTGCGGAATATCGAACATATTGAGACCGCCGATGAGTGATGTTACGAGAACGAACAACATGATCTGACGGATACAAGGGATGGTTACCTTAAAGAATGTCTGAACTCTGTTTGCACCGTCGATTTCAGCAGCTTCGAAGATCTCAGGGCTGATACCGATAACACCTGCGATAAGGTTAACCATTGTGTGACCATACCACTGGAAGAACTGTACGAATGCAACGATGAGCTTAATAGGCCATTCATTGATTAAGAAGTTATAGGGCTGATCAGCGTTGAAGAGCTGGTTAACAGCACCAATCGGGTAACCAAACAGCTTCTGGAACAAAATAGCCATTGTAGCTGCTGTGATAATGTTAGGCATGTAGAAAAGGATCTTGAATAAGCCTGTTCCCTTAACCTTTGATCTTCTGTCTGTAAACCAAGCGGTGAACAGGAGAGCGAATCCGATCTGGGGAATAAAGTTGAGGATCCAAATGATCCATGTATTCTTGAATGCCTTCATAAAGGTCTTAGATGTAAGAACATCTGTGAAGTTAGTAAAAAGATTCTTACCAACTGAAGGGAGCCAATGCCATTCGGTATTGCCGGCACCCTTTAAGTCTGTAAATCCGAGTACAAAAGTGTAAACTACCGGATAAAGTGTAAAAATGCAAAATGTTACGATAAAAGGAATTGAGAATATGTAACCGTATTTTGCATAATTGACAAGTTTTTTGTTTCTCATTTCAGCCTCCTCTAGTTTTAAAAAACGGCAGGGTAAATACCTGATCTACCCTGCCGTCACAGCATCTAAAAATTAGATCCTATTAGAAGGAGAGGTTATCCTGAACGTTCGTCTTGAACTGCTCGATAGCGCCATCTCTATCTACGTTGCCCTCTGCATACTGAGCAGCAGCATCTGTGAAGTAACCATTGATGGTTTCATCATACTGTGTCATAGCCTTTGCAGAAGCATAAGCGTTACCGCTGATGAATGCAGGGAATACGTTCTGGCCGCCGCAGAAGTCGAGCTTACCGTCAGACTTAGCCATAACTGTTGCAGAAGCAACTGTATCCTTAGCTGTAGCTGTGTTAGGATCGTTGTCCCAGTCTACAGATCCGTTAGCCCAGAGATACTGGAGACCTGTGTCGGAAGAGTCAAGTGTGATCCACTCGATGAGCTCAGCTACGCCTTCCTTCTTGCTTGTGTCCTTGTTAGCGAGAACCCATGTGCCGCCCCAGAAGAAGCCTACCGGAGGAGCGCATACTCTCCACTGACCGAATGTACCTTCGCCAGCCTTGTTTCCGCCGGAGTTACCAATCATAACGTAGTTGATAAGCCAAGCAGGTCCGAAGAAAGCGAATACCTTCTGAGCGCCTTCGCCCTTCATGTCTGCATACCAAGCCTCTGACCAGGACTGTGCATCGTTAGAATAGCCGTTTTCCTTGATTGTCTTAGCGAGGTCGAGATACTTCTCTCTCTTAGGGTCGATGTTGAGCTGTCCGTTTACGATCCAAGCTGTATCAGCGGACTTCTCACAAGGATTCCAGATGTCAGAAGCACCGGAAACAGCAGCAAAACCCTTAGACTTAAGAGTAGCAGCAGCTTCCATGAACTTATCCCAGTTACCTGAACCAGCACCAACGATCTTCTCGATCTCAGCCGGATCATCAGTACCGAAAGCAGCCTTAGCAACTTCTGCGTTATAGATCATAGCGCAGCCTGTAGCCTGATAACCAAGAGCTACGAGGTCACCGTTGCGTGAACCAACTTCGATTGTGTACTTAGCGATGTCAGCTTCCTTGATCTTAGCGTCTACATCGATGCCGAGATCCTTGTATGTAGAAGCGAACTTAGCCATATCACCCTGTGAATACTTGAGGATGAATGCTGCCTCAGCTGCATACATATCAGGAGCTGTATCACCACCAGCTACGAGAGCGTTGTCGAGAGCTGTCTGATAAGCACCACCGTCTGTAGCGATGATTGTACACTCAACAGTATACTTCTCACCGAACTCGGGCTTCTGCTTAACATACTGACCGACCATCTTCGGGATCTCGTCTGTGAAAGACCAAAGATTGATCTTCTCGGAACCTGTACCGAATGTCATAGTCTGCTTCGTTGTTTCTGTTGCTTCAGTAGGATCTCCACCGTTGTCTGTAGGTGCGGGATCTCCGTTTCCTCCGTTGCTAGGAGCAGCTGTCTCAGTAGGCTTTGTGTCACAGCCTGTAGCGAGTGCAGCGATCATAGCAAGTGAAAGAACACTGGCAATAACCTTTTTCATAAAGTTTCCTCCTTAATGAAATTGTTCAGGGCCTCTTGGCCCTTCTACATTGTAAATATTAGTCAAAAACGGAATATGTTTCTCCACATTTCTTGCTACAATTTGACCACAGTTATACAATTCTTGCGTTTTTTGAGTAAATTGTACAATTTTTGCTTTTGCAGAAGATAAATTGCATAAAAAGGAGTGTAACGTGTCGCATTTTTGCCAACTGGCCTGGCCGGCTCTTGTGCAATTCGCTTCTTTAGCGCGCAAGTTCTGTGGTTATGTGGTAGTATTTGTATGTTTATTATATAAAGAACAAGAGGAAATTGATATGCCCGATAACAAGAAGGCTCCTGCACCGCGCTCTTCATTTTTTAACCCCAAGAGCACAGCTACAAGGTTCCTTACAGGTTTATGTAATCTGATTATAGTTAATTTATTATTCATTATTACGTCTATACCGGTCTTTACCATCGGCGCTTCATTAACAGCGCTCTACAGAATAACCATTGCCATACTTGCAGGCGACAACCCGGCTATCTTCAAGGATTATTTCCGTGCTTTCAGGGATAACTTCCTTAAGGCTACCCTTTTAGAGCTCTTTTATGCAGTAGTATCAGCATTTTTTATAGCTGAAGTCGTAATGGTAAATACTATGCTCCCGCCCGATCTTTCATGGGTACAGTACATCCCTTACTTCTTCCTGGGCGTAATACTCGCGCACACTCTTTACTCATTCCCGCTTCTTGCCTGGTTCGAAGAATCTTTCGGCCAGATCCTTAAGAACGGTCTTCTCCTGTCACTGACAAATATGCCTGTTACTATAATGTATATAGTTATTACCGGCGGTCTGGCATATGCACTCTGGCAGTTCCCTTCCCTTTCCATGAGCCTTTTGATCTTCCTCGGAATCTCGATTATCGCCATGTTCTATTCCATCTTCCTTAAGAGGATCTTCGAAAAGTTAGGCGCTGAGATCTCCTTTAAGGACAAGGAAGGCGAAGACTGGAAATAAGTTTTTCAAAAGAGATGTTCTAAACTAAAAAGGCTGCCGCTTACTCAAGCGACAGCCTTTATTATATTTCTTATCGAAATATGGATCAGATCTTAGCCTTGATCTGGTTGTAGATTCCTTCTGCGTCTAGCTGGAACTCCTTCATGAGAGCACCAGCCGGGCCGGACTTACCGAATCTGTCATAGACACCAATCTTTGTAACCTTAACAGGATACTCTTCAGCGAGAACGTCGCATACTGCGCTGCCCATACCGCCGATAACGGAGTGCTCTTCAACTGTGAAGACTCTGTTTGTCTTCTTGGCGAACTCGAGAACTGTATCCTTGTCGATAGGCTTGATCGTGTGGATGTTTACGACTGCTGCGTTGATGCCGTCAGCAGCTAACTTTTCAGCTGCACCAAGAGCCTCGGCTACGCAAACGCCGCAAGCGAAGATGACCATGTCTGTGCCGTCCTTGAGGACAACTGCCTTGCCTACTTCGAACTTGTAGTCAGGATTGTCGTTGATTACCGGTACAGCAGCTCTGCCGAATCTCATGTAGAAAGGTCCCTCTGTCTCAGCAGCAGCGAAAACAGCAGCCTTAGCTTCGATGTCGTCGGAAGGAACGATAACTGTCATTCCGGGGATCGTTCTCATAAGAGCGATATCCTCTAAGCACTGGTGGGAAGCTCCGTCCTCACCTACTGTGATGCCGGCATGTGTAGCGCCGATCTTAACGTTGAGGTGGGGATAACCGATAGAGTTTCTGACCTGCTCAAAGTTTCTGCCTGCAGCAAACATTGCGAAAGAAGATATGAACGGGATCTTGCCGCATGTGGAAAGACCTGCAGCGATGCCTGTCATGTTTGCTTCTGCAATTCCGCAGTCGATATGACGATCCGGGAATGCCTTCTTGAATGTGGAAGTCTTTGTTGCGCCTGCGAGGTCGGCATCAAGAACTACCACATTGGGGTTCACTTTGCCGAGCTCTGCGAGTGCGTTACCATAGCTCTCACGTGTAGCGATTTTTACTATATCTCCCATGATCATACCTCTGCTTCATATTTTGCTAACTGCTCATCAAGCTCTTTCATAGCCTGCTCATACTCTTCGTCAGAAGGAGCCTTGCCATGCCAGCCTGCCTGATTTTCCATGTAGGAAACGCCCTTGCCCTTGGTTGTCTTCATTATGATAGCCGTAGGCTTGCCCTTGCATTCCTTAGCCTTTGCGAATGCATCTCTGATCTGGTCGAAATCGTGACCGTCGATGCAGATCGTATTGAAGTTGAATGCTTCGAGCTTCTTGTCGATCGGATAAGGTGAGCAAACATCGTCGATCTTACCGTCGATCTGAAGTCCGTTGTTATCGATAACTACTGTGAGGTTGTCGATACCCTTAGCGCCTGCGAACATGAATGCTTCCCAGATCTGGCCTTCCTGGATCTCACCGTCACCTGTAAGAGCATAAACTCTGTAGGAATCGCCATTAAGCTTTGCTGCGAGAGCCATACCTACTGCTGCAGAAACACCCTGGCCAAGTGAACCTGTGCTCATGTCTACGCCGGGAGTCTCTGTCATGCAGGGATGTCCCTGGAGGTAAGAACCGAGCTTACGGAGTGTCTTAAGGTCTTCTACAGGGAAGTATCCTCTGTTTGCGAGTGTGGAATAAAGACCCGGAGCTGTGTGGCCCTTGGAGAGAACGAATCTGTCTCTGTTAGGATCTTTCGGATTCTTAGGATCAATGTTCATTTCTTCAAAATAAAGAAAAGTGAACATATCAGCAGCGGAGAGTGATCCGCCCGGATGGCCGGACTTTGCACTGTGAACTGCTTCAACTATTCCCTTGCGAACTTTTGTCGCTGTGATTTGAAGTTCTTTGTTGTTCATTTTAGGTTTTCCCTTTTCTTAATGATTTATTCTTCAAGCTTGAGACATACGGAAGGGCTTGACCCAAAGATCAAGCCCCACCATACATATCCAAACTATATCAGTTGAACGGTGCGTTGAAAGGATTTTCCTTCGGATATCTGTCGCCCTCAGGCTTGTTGTAGCCGATGTCGCAAGGGCAAATGCCAAGATATGTGAAGAGGTTGTAGAGAGCCTTTCCGTAGTGACCGAAAGCAACTGCGCCATGGTGAGGGAAGTTCTTCTCGATAAGGAAGTATCTGTAGAATCTGCCCATTTCCTTGATAGCGAAAACGCCTGTGCCGCCGAAAGACTTAGTAGCAACAGGGAGAACCTCACCCTCTGCAACGTAAGCTCTGATCTGGCCGTCAGATGTGGACTGCAGTCTGTAGAATGTGATGTCGCCCGGAACGATGTCGCCCTCGAGAGTACCGTTTGTAACCTCTACAGGGAGAGCACGAGCCATGATCATCTGGTTCTTCATCTCGCAGAAAGCAAGCTTCTTGGAGCATGTGTTGCCGCAGTGGAAGCCCATGAATGTATCTGTGAACTTGTAGTCGAACTTGCCCTTGATGGACTCGTCGTACATGTCGTGAGGTACGGAGTTGTTGATGTCGAGGAGAGTAACGATATCTTCGGAGATGACATATCCGAGGTACTCGGAGAGACAGCCATAGATATCAACTTCGCAGGATACCGGGATACCCATACCTGTGAGACGGCTGTTTACATAGCAAGGAACGAACTTGAACTGTGTCTGGAATGCAGGCCAGCACTTACCGGCGATTGCAACATACTTCTTTGAACCCTTGTGAGCCTCAACCCAGTCAAGGAGTGTGAGCTCGTACTGAGCGAGCTTTTCGAGGATCTCAGGCTTCTTGTTGCCTGCGCCAAGCTCTGCTTCCATCTCTGCAACCTTAGCAGGGATTCTCTCGTCGCCTTCATGATTCTTGAAAGCTTCGAAAAGGTCGAGCTCAGAGTTCTCTTCGATCTCAACGCCCATTCTGTACAAAGGCTCGATGGGAGCGTTGCATGCGAAGAAGTTCTGCGGACGAGGTCCGAAAGAAATGATCTTGAGGTTCTTCATAGCGTCGAGAGCTCTAGCTACAGGGATGAACTCCTTGATCATGTCAGCGCACTCTTCTGCGTTTCCGACAGGATACTCAGGGATGTAAGCATTTACGCCACGGATCTTGAGGTTGTAGGAAGCATTGAGCATACCGCAGTAAGCGTCGCCTCTGCCGCCAACCAAGTCATTCTGTGACTCTTCTGCAGCTGCACAGAACATAACGGGACCGCCCCACTGCTGAGCGAGCATTGTCTCAGAGATCTCAGGTCCGAAGTTTCCAAGGTATACGCAAAGAGCGTTGCAGCCTGCAGCCTTGATGTCTGCCAAAGCCTGCTGCATATGGATCTCAGACTCTACGATGCAGATAGGGCACTCATAGATGTCATCAGCACCATACTTCTCGGTATAAGCCTTAACAAGAGCCTTTCTTCTGTTTACGGAAAGTGATTCCGGGAAGCAGTCACGGGATACTGCTACGATTGCGAGTTTAACGTCGGGTGCGTTAAATAATTTTTTTGACATTTTAGATTTCCTCCATCTGTTTTTTAGTTACATCAACTTCAATATTAGCACCAATGAGTCCGGGGAAATGTCCCTTCTCACCGGGAGCGTCGGGATGAGCGATAAGCCACTTATTCTTTGCTGTAAGGAGCTTATCTTCGTCGCCTGAGTTAGCCAGGCAGTCGATATGGTCTTCTTCCAAGTCGAAGTTTGTTCCATAAGGAAGGATTACGCCAACCATGAAGCCATCGTTTTCGATGCCACAGGGTGCATAGTGAAGTGTTGTAGCATAGAGCTCAACAGCAGTACCCTTACGGATATGGAATGCTTCGATCTTGGATGTGTCATACTGAAAATCGTCAGTTACGTCCTGCAGAGAACCCAAGAGAAGGATGCAGTCTGTAGCAGCTACGTTGACCTCAGAAGATCTGTGATACTCAACAGCGTTAAGAAGAGTGTTGTGACCTGCACAATAGCCTGTCTCAAGCTTTAACTCACCGCCGAAAAGTCTGCTGACATCAACCTTGGCGGAAGCCTCTTCAAGAGAAGCTACTGTAGGCTCATAAGCTACGTGATCTTCAGGGATAGCGATCTTGTTGAGCGCATCGATAATGGGTGCAAAATCGATGTTCTTAACGATTCTTCCGTACTTTTTGAAATTGGAAGATGTTGCCTCGTAAATTACCATAAACCTGCCTCCTTCATTGCGGGATAGATTTTTGAAAACTCTTTATATCTCTCGTCGTACTTAGCAACGAGCTCAGGTGTAGGAACAACGGAAACATGCTTGGAAACTGTAGCTGCGCAAGCTTCTTCTACTGAAGCATATTCGCCGCATGCAACTGCTGCGAGGAGAGCGCCGCCCATAGCAGGACCTTCGTCATTCTCTGTCTGAGTAAGTTCAATACCGAGAACGTTGGATACGATCGTGCACCAAAGCTTGGACTTTGCGCCGCCGCCGCAGATGGAGGAACTCTTGATATCAAGGCCCATCTTCTTAGCACACTCGAAGGAATCTCTGAGTGCGAATGCAACGCCTTCCATGACTGCAAGTGTCATATCCTTACGTGTTGTATCCATTGACATGCCTACGAACATAGCGCGGCAGTCAGGATTGTTGAGAGGTGATCTCTCGCCCATAAGGTAAGGAAGGAAGAATACTTTGTTGGTACCGAGTGCCTCAAGGCCTTCCTGCTCCTTAGCGTAATCTGTTGTGCCGATGATCTCTTCCATCCACCACTTGTTGCAGGAAGCAGCAGAGAGCATACAGCCCATGAGATGGAATCCGCCGTCAGCGTGATCGAATGCGTGAAGCGAGTTAGCTTCATCATTCTTGAAAGTGCTGGATGCGATAAATATCGTTCCGGAAGTACCGAGTGAGATATTACATCCACCATTGCCGATGATCCCCATACCTACGGCCGCCGCAGCATTATCGCCTGCGCCTGCAGCAATTACGCAGTCTTTATTGATTCCGAGCTTGTCAGCGATCTCAGGGAGGATCTTACCGATTGCCTCATAACTCTCGAACACTTCGGGAAGCCACTCAGCCTTCATGTCCAAGATCTTAAGCATTTCGTCTGACCACTTTCTGTTTTCGCAGTCGAAATAAAGCGTGCCTGAAGCATCAGAAACGTCCGTAGCGAAAACGCCGGAGAGTCTGTATGCGAGATAATCCTTAGGGAGCAAGATCTTTGCGATCTTTGCGAAGTTCTCAGGTTCATTCTTGTGTACCCACATTACCTTAGGTGCAGTAAAGCCTGCGAAAGCAATGTTGCCTGTGTACTTGGAAAGATTTGCCTTGCCGATCTCATTGTTGAGATAATCTGTCTCTACCTGGGATCTGCCGTCGTTCCAGAGAATAGCCGGTCTGATTACCTGGCCTTCACTGTCAAGAAGAGTAAGTCCGTGCATCTGGCCGCCGAAGCTGATACCTGCAACTTCGTTTCCGTCGATGCCCTCAAGGAGCTTGGAAAGTCCCTTGATCGTTCCATCGAACCAATCCTCAGGATTCTGTTCGGACCAGCCGGTCTGAGGGAAGTTTACGGGATAGCTTTCAGAAACAGTTCTGATAATCTCTCCCCCGCTCTTCATAAGGAGCAGCTTCACAGCCGATGTGCCGAGATCAATACCTATAAAATACATATGAACCTCCCGATTCGCATAATAGTACAAGAAACATACTAAATGATTAAAAGATAAAAGGCATTTACCAAAATGCAAATATTATTCAAAAAAAGTTATGCGTAATCAACAAATTCAACACTTTTTGCGATTCGGCCATTAATCTTATTTTGCTAACTTTTTAGAGTAAGTATTCTTTGTTTTCAATGAGTTTTGGTTTTCAAGCAGTGGCGAAAAGCCCGATTTCTACAAAAATTGCTATACATTTCTTGCGGTCAGCAATAGCAAGATTTATCTAGTGAAAACTGTGGCAAAATGAGGTTTTGTGGTTGGTGCAGGATGGACGGCGGAATGGGCGGCTATAGCCGTTCATTTAGCCGCTCGTTTTGTGTTTCGGGGCCATTTGGACGGTAGTTTGGACGGCAGTAGCCGTTCATTTTACCGCTCATTTTGCGTTTTAGGGCCATTTGGACGGCTATTTGGGCGGCTATAGCCGTTCGTTTTACCGCTTATTTTGCGTTTTGGGGCCATTTGGGCGGCTATTTGGGCGGCTATAGCCGTTCGTTTTGCCGCTCAATTACATGTCAGACTTAGAATCCAGGCGGATATCCATGCAGTGTCTGACTTTTGCTTGATTTTTGAGTCAGCACTGCAAATACAGCAATTGATGTGGTTATAGCCGTATTGAATGCCGTGATTTTCACCGAAAACAGCCTAAAATACGGCAAACAGTATGGCAGCAGCCATATTAAATGCCGCACCAGACATACGGGCAAACCGGCGTCCAGAGCCACATAAAAAACGGCCGGGCATAAGGTCCGGCCGCATTAAACAAATACTTATTAAACTATTACTTGATCTCAGCGTGGTAATCCTGGAGAGCCTTGACCTCAAAGTCACGCTCCTTGGCAGCCTTGATGCCTTCAGCGCAAGCCTTGGCAGCAGCCATTGTTGTGATGTAAGGAACATGCTGGCGGATAGCATCCTTACGGATGTAAGAGTCATCGTGAGATGAAGTCTTGCCGGCAGGTGTGTTGATTACGAGGTCGATGTCTCTGTTGAGGATCATGTCACCGATGTTAGGTCTTCCCTCATAGAGCTTCTTGACCTTCTCAGCCTTGATTCCGTTGCCGACGATCATGTCATATGTGCCGCCTGTAGCATAGATCTTGAAGCCGAGATCAGAGAACATCTGAGCTACTTCGATGAGGTCTACCTTGTCGAGATCGGAAACAGAAAGGAGAACGCTGCCTTCGAGCGGAAGCTCTGTCTTTGTTGCTTCCTGAGCCTTGAAGCTTGCTTCGCCGAAGTGTGTAGCAAGACCCAAAACCTCACCTGTGGATCTCATTTCAGGTCCGAGTACAGGGTCAACTTCCTGGAACATGTTGAACGGGAAAACCGCTTCCTTAACTCCGTAGTGAGGGATTACCTTGTCGTGGAGTTCCGGTACCGGTGAAGGTCTGCCTGTGATGCTGCTTGTCATGATGTCAGTAGCGATCTTGACCATGTTGGTGCCTGTGACCTTGGATACGAGCGGTACGGTTCTGGATGCACGGGGGTTAGCCTCGAGCACGAAAACGACTCCGTCTTCAATCGCATACTGCATGTTCATAAGACCTACAACGTGCATTTCAACAGCGATCTTTCTTGTATATTCCTTAATTGTTTCAACGAGTTCAGGTGAGAGGTTCTTTGAAGGAAGGATGCATGCGGAGTCACCGGAGTGGATACCGGCAAGCTCGATGTGCTCCATTACTGCAGGAACGTAGCAGTTTGTGCCGTCGGAAATAGCATCTGCCTCGCACTCTGTTGCGTGGTGGAGGAAACGGTCGATGAGGATCGGTCTGTCAGGTGTAACACCTACAGCTGCATTCATATAGACTCTCATCATCTCGTCGTCGTGGACGATCTCCATTCCTCTTCCGCCGAGAACATAAGAAGGACGAACCATAACAGGATAGCCGATCTTGTTTGCGATTGAGATAGCCTCATCAGCATTTACAGCCATGCCTGCTTCAGGCATCGGGATGCCAAGGCGGTTCATCATGGCACGGAAGTGATCCCTGTCCTCAGCGAGGTCGATCGTCTCAGGTGTTGTACCCAGGATGTTTACGCCGTTAGCCTTGAGTGAAGCTGCAAGGTTCAGAGGTGTCTGGCCGCCGAACTGGGCAATAACACCGATCGGCTTTTCCTTCTCGTGAATAGCGAGAACGTCTTCCAATGTAAGAGGCTCGAAATAGAGCTTGTCGGAAGTATCGTAGTCTGTTGAAACCGTCTCAGGGTTGCAGTTAACGATGATGGACTCGAAGCCGAGCTTCTTAAGTGCCAATGCAGCGTGTACGCAGCAGTAGTCGAACTCGATACCCTGACCGATTCTGTTAGGACCGCCGCCAAGGATCATGATCTTCTTGTTGTTGGAAGAAGGTGACTTGTCCTCAGCGAGGTGATATGTGGAATAGTAATAAGCTGCATCCTGTGTGCCTGATACGTGAACGCCTTCCCAGGCTTCCTTGATGCCGTATTCATAACGTGCACGGCGGATAAGGTCTTCGGAAACGCTGAGGAGCTGAGAAAGATACTTATCAGAGAAGCCGTCGAGCTTAGCCTGGCGGAGAACGGGCTCATCAGGAATCCTGCCTGCGCCCTTGAGGAGAGATTCCTCTTCCTCAACAAGCTCTTTCATCTGTTCGATGAACCAGTGCTTGATCTTTGTGAGCTCATAGAGTTCCTCAACTGTTGCACCCTTTCTCAAAGCCTCATACATGATGAACTGGCGCTCTGAAGAAGGCTGTGTGAGCTTGAGCATAAGCTCTTCCTTGGAGAGCTTGTTGAAATCCTTTGCAAAACCAAGGCCGTATCTGTCCTTTTCCAGGGATCTGATAGCCTTCTGGAAAGCTTCCTTATATGTCTTACCGATGCTCATGACTTCGCCTACGGCTCTCATCTGTGTGCCGAGCTTGTCCTGTGCGCCGTGGAACTTCTCGAAAGCCCATCTTGCGAACTTGATTACGACATAGTCGCCGTCCGGATAGTACTTGTCGAGTGTGCCGTACTTGCCGCAAGGGATCTCATCAAGTGTGAGACCGCAAGCGAGCATTGCGGAAACTAATGCAATCGGGAAACCGGTTGCCTTTGAAGCAAGAGCTGAAGATCTGGATGTTCTCGGGTTGATCTCGATAACAACGATCCTTCCTGTCTTGGGGTCGTGAGCGAACTGGCAGTTGCAGCCGCCGATAACTTCGATAGCCTTAACGATCCTGTATGAATAATCCTGGAGAATATCCTGAACATCCTGAGAGATAGTAAGCATCGGCGCGGAGCAGAAAGAGTCACCTGTGTGAACGCCGATAGGGTCGATGTTTTCGATGAAGCAGACTGTGATTACGTTGTCCTTAGCGTCTCTTACAACTTCGAGCTCGAGCTCTTCCCAACCGCTGATGGACTCTTCAACGAGTACCTGGTGGATCATGGAAGCTGCAAGACCTCTCTCGACTACTGTCTTAAGCTCGTCGATGTTGTAAACAAGGCCGCCGCCTGCGCCGCCCATTGTGTAAGCAGGCCTGATAACGACAGGGTAGCCGAGATCATCTGCGATCTTGACTGCTTCTTCTACAGAATATGCTTCGTGGGATCTGGGCATCTCGATTCCCAAGGAAGTCATTGTCTCCTTGAACTCGATTCTGTCCTCACCTCTCTCGATGGCATCGACCTGTACGCCGATTACCTGTACGCTGTACTTTTCGAGAATACCTGCTTTGGCAAGCTCTGAACAGAGGTTGAGGCCTGACTGTCCGCCTAAGTTAGGGAGAAGTGCATCAGGACGCTCTTTTGCAATGATCTGCTCAAGTCTCTTAACGTTGAGCGGTTCGATGTAGGTTCTGTCAGCTACATCAGGGTCAGTCATGATGGTTGCAGGATTGGAATTTACGAGAACGATCTCGTAACCGAGCTTTCTCAAAGCCTTACAAGCCTGGGTTCCGGAATAGTCGAACTCGCAAGCCTGGCCGATGATGATAGGACCTGAACCGATGATGAGGATCTTGTTGATATCTTCTCTCTTTGGCATATTCTTACGCCCCCTTAATTAATATATGAAAAATTACTAGACAGAATTCTAACATAGATTGTCCGTATTTGCAGAGCAAAAATTATGGATTAAAATACTTTAATGAAAAATGTAATAAAGTCAGATGTTAACCCGGTATCATGCCTCTCGAAAACAGGGATTTCCAGGCGCTTTTTGCGCTCGATTCCTGCCGTGGCACTATGTTTGGCGCTGGTATCCGTCCTTCTTACGGGCTGCTTTGAGCCAAGACCCCAGCAGACGGTCTACAAGGAAACGACCGATACTGAAGCTTCCGCCTATTCCGAGAACGATATCGGCGGCACAGATCTTCCCTTCGGCGTCACGCTCCAGATCGACCCTTCTGTTTTAGTGCCCTGCGAATTGGAACGCGTGGTTGACGGCGACACGATAATCGTCCACGACCCTGACGGCAACAGGCTGAGGGTCCGTCTTACCGGAATCAATGCTCCCGAATCAGTTCTGGAAGACGAGAGCAAGAATACCGAAGAAGGCAGAGATGCTTCCAAGTTTTTGAAAGAGCTCTTAGCTGATGTTAAGACCGTCTATCTTGAATACGATGAAGGCCGTTACGACCAGTATGAGAGGACACTGGCTTATGTCTGGATCGATACCGGAAGCACATACATAATGGTCAACGAGATCATGCTCGCGACAGGCCACGCCAAGCCTGTTTATATCAAACCGAATCTGAGATACGCCGACACTTTCAGGACCTACGAGAATAACTGATAATGGCAAGACAAAGACACCCGCAGGTACGGATATCACCTCCGAAAAGGCCACCATCCTCAAGGGCATCGCGCTGCCTTATACTGTTGCCGCTGTTTTCGGAAAATACGATACATACAAAAAAGTGCGCGGATTTGCAGATAAATTCCCAAGCATTTTGGTTATCGTTTTGTCGCTCCTCATCCTCGGAAACATGGTCTATCTGAGATTTATCGTCAACACATTTTTCGGCGACTCTGTTTTCTATCACTGCTGCATGGCGGACGTGGTCTTCGGGCCCATCTTCGTATGCTGTATATTGCTCCTTATGGACAACATAAAATTCAAGAGCAGATACGTGATCCCTTCATCGGAAACAACTCGATTTTCTACTGGCTCTTAAGCGGTATGTTTTTCAAGAACACAAGCGAATTGTCGTTCCTCATCACCTGGCCAAAGATAACCATACTGATCTTCATATGGACGATGGTTCTCCTCACGCCGTTCGTGTTCGTGTGCTCTTTTGTATCAGGAAAAATCACAAAACTCATCTGCAAAAAATAACGGACTGAAATGCCAGCCCGTTATTGATGAATATCACTCAAAACCTTTTCGTTTCATTCGCTTGTAGTCTTCATCGTCATCTTCGATGTTGCTCTTGGGATTATTGAAGAACCTGGGATCAAATTCTGCCTGGTCCGGAGCTGATGTGGCCGTACTCTGTTTAGCATTATTAACAGTATTCATGTCAGGATATTCAGCTGTAAGAGGAGCAGAATCTCCCGTCTGCTTTTTCGCCTTCATGAAAGCTGCCGTCATTTTGACCAGCGTGAAAAAGCTGATAATAGTCCAGATCACTCCGAATATGAGAACAAAGCCGCCGCCAGCAGCGTCTGCCGAACGCATTATTCCGATGCCTGCCGCAATCATGCCAAAACCAACTGCAATAAACGGAATCGTTACAGCGTAAGTAATAACCTTTGCCGCTTTGGAAACAGGGCCGCCTTGTGATGCGTCGTAATGAAATTCTTTGGAATGATAGTTTCCCGTAACTGACGTACCGGATGCCAGCGCAGGGTCATTAGGATCAATTTCCAAAGGCACCTCTTCGTAAACGACATCCTTATCTTTCTTATAATTTTTGATGCTGAGGATAAGGAATAATGCAAAGAATCCGGCAACTATAAAGAGCGGCGTGCAGGACATCAGGATGCTTACTATCCTTGTGAACGAACCGGGTTTTAACTGGTTTTTAAACCTGTTGTTCAGATACTGGAAAGCGTCATCGAAAGCCCTGCCGGGATTTTCACCATCCTCAAGTTCTTTCTGAACCTTGTCGGCAAAGTGTTTGAAAGTTGTTTCAGTGAGGATGTTATCGGTGTCATTACCCTGGATCGCTTCCCATGCATAATCCGGAACGCCTGTTTTCTCGTTTTTCAGAAGTACCTGGTCATCTTCTTTTATGCTGTAAACGATAACAAAGTGCGATTCGTCTTTGAAATTAGTGACATAAACATCGTAGGCATAAGATTCCAGGTCCGCATAACTATCCTGCCAGGCCTCATCAAAGGTTGTATAGATCACAGGGCAGATTCCTGTAATCTCCTGGAATTCCTCCATTGTCGCGAGCAATGAAGCCTTGTGTTTTATAAAATCTAAGTCGTCGTGAATGGCTGCGGTGTCCCAGTAATCTATCTTAAGCTTATTAGGCCTGTCAGAAATGATTCCCGCAAAGCCGAAGCCTAAGAAAAAGACTGCGAAAACAATAATAAAGCTTATGCTGCTGAGCCCTGTTCTTCTCGGCATCGACGAAGCATAGATATACTCGTCCTCGCCGGTGCTTACATGATGTTTTCTATAGTGCCTTGCTCCGGCAAAGTAATGCGTCGAAATGCGTGGACCGCCAGAGCCTCCATGCGAACCTCCGTGCGATCCGCCTCCATGCGAACCGCCACCTGATGAATGCGGCATATCTACCCCTCCCTTATTCCTTACTGTTTGGGTACCACTGCATAGAATATCAGATTTTCGCTACTGTTGTTAATGAGCGAATGTGAGTGTCCTTCAGGACAATAATGGACCATTCCGGCATGAACTTCTTCTTCACCGTCGTCATAAAGCACCTTTCCCCGGCCTTCTACGATGAATATCATCTCGCAGTTTCCTTCGTGCTTGTGATATCCGATCGAAGAACCGGGTTCTAACTTTCCTTGCATCATTTTATTGGTTCCGTCGGTGAACATTTTATTGAAAAAAGTGCCCTCGCCTCCCTTAAAACCCGGGTTAGGTGTCCATTCTGCCTGGTTGTAATCGAAAACCATAATATCCTCCAAATGCTTGATTTTAATGAGTGTAACATTGTTACACAGTTGTTTTTCCGTAAATTTCAGACCTTATGCGAATGTCTCAAGAGCCTGATCTATATTGATGTCGGAATATTCGACTTCGCACGAGAAGACTCTGGCAACATCCAAGAGTCCGCAGCCCTTAACGATGAGGTCAGACAGAAGATAAACAGACTCAGCCGCAAATCTTCCCGCACCCTTATAACGGTAGAGCAGATATGCCGCGAAATTGGTCAGCGCCTTCTCATTTTCAAGGACCGCCTTATTCTCATCTTCCTCCGATACGGGAGCTTCAATGACCTTGCTCAAAAGCTTTGTCCACTTAGGATCCATAACTTCCATCTCATCGAAGATCTCTGATCTTATCTTCGAATTGGCCCTTCTGCCGCCGCTGATCGCAGAAAGCTTTTCAGTAAGTGGCTTTGAGGTATCGAATATTACTTTTACATAATCCGGAAGTTCCATTTTCGAGCCGTCGTCAGCAACAAGTTCAAAGGGACCTTCGGCTTCCAAAACCAGTCTGCACGCCTCTTCGCAGACAAGGCCGATTCCCGCTTCGGTATGGTCATCGAAAGCGTTATAAAACCTGGGGTGCTCTTTGCAAATGTCACAAAGAAAATCTTCGCCGTGCTTCAAGATCATCTCGCAAAGGTTGTCATCCCTTAAGAACGGGCATCTGCCGTTATCTTTCAGGACAAAACATCCGTCAGAAATCCTGCTTGCTACTTCAGGCTCACCTTCAAACCGTTTAAGCGACTTCTCATCGATACCGATAACCCAGCCGGCACAGCATGTATGAAGGCAGTTTCCTGCTTTGCATTTGAAATCTTTGTAATAATTCGGCCAATAAATCGTCACGATAATAACACTTTCTTTTTCAGACAAATATCTATACTAATGTATAAGAACAGAAAAATAGTAATATTGATGCTCAAGAATAGAAAAATCTATCCGCGTTCATTATACAAAACCATGCGCGGAAGGCAAAAGGGGTAAAAGATGGGGGCCATATCAGACAACAAAGATAAAAATAAATTCAGTCCGGATTTTCCGGCCTTTGGTGCTGATTTTGGAAACGCGAAAAGCACTTCCAATGGTTCTAATGATTTCGAATACGGTGACGATTCCGTTGCAGGCGAATACGACGTAAAAGAATCCTCCGTCTTCAAATACGGCGCAGTAGCAACATCCGAAGCAATCGGAGCCTACTACGGGAATGAATCGCAAAAAGAGACTCCGAAAGAAACACAAAGCGAGACGCGCATTGACAGATATGCCAAGGACATGGTCAGCGAAGAAGACAATATCTACGGCTATGAGACAGTACCGGAAACCGAAGATACACTGCCCGCTGCAGAAGCAGAAGTTCACAGCCGCGAAATAATATCTGAAGAAGAACCTGAATCTCAAAGCGAAGTTTACGACGAAGACCCTTTTGCAGATATAGGCACCGATTATCATGCTGAACCTGAATCTGAATCAGAGCAAGAACCTGAATATGCTCCAGAACAGGAAGCTGAACCGGAAGTTGGACAAGAACCCGTAGAAAAGTATGAATCCCAGGCATATGAGCCTGATCTCGACGACGAGCTTTTCGAAAATCCGCACGAAAACAAAACCAGAGAAGATCCTATCCTTGTTTCTTACGAGAAAACGCTTATAGAAGATCCGGCAATCGTGAATATGAACCTTGCTCACATGCACAGGGAATCTTACAGCAAAGTAAAGATGTCCTCATGGAGCGCAGCTATCTGCACTGTTGCATTTTTCGGAATCGCATCTGTATGCGGTTTCGCTTTCTACTTTGACCAGAGGAAAAACAATTCAAAAGGCGTCAGCAATGTTCCGCCCACGACCATGGCAGAAGTGACCACCGCAGCTGAAGAATCATCTGAAGCTGCGGCCACGCTTACTCCCACACCTGAACCTACGGCGACACCTACACCTGAGCCCACAGAGACTCCGGCACCTACGCCTACAACGGTGCCCCAAAAGACACAGGTCTATTGGCCTGTCGCTAAAAAGACGACAGCTACACCTACTCCTGTTGCAACTAATGAAAACAGCAGCGAGAACGGAGGTTCAAGCGAAGGCGGCACAGGCACCAGCGAAGGAAACGACGATGTTTCCAATGAAGGCGGAAACAATAAGGACAACGAAGGCGGCAATGTCAAACCCGACGCCGGAAACGGCAGCGAAAACGGTGGAAACGGCCAGGAAAATTCCGGCAGCGGTACCGTTGATAATAATAACAGCAGCCAGTCCGACAGCAGCACCTCATCCAGTAACAGCAGCGAAGGCAACAACGGCAGTAACGGTCAGCAGGACGGCGCAGATTCCAACTGATTCAATTTGATTTGAATCAGCCCGCGAGTATAATATTCCATAGCAGAAAGAGAACGCTTATGCGCCTGTGGCGGGTCCGGCACGGTTCATATCAGGCTTCGCAGGCAGCCGATCCGTGTACGATCCTGTACATTCAAGAATTTTCTTGAATTTAATGATTTCTCTTTCTGCTTATATTTTGCAAACAAAAAGGGCACCTCATAAGAGATGCCCTTGTATATTTAATTGGTTTCTTATCAGGCTTCGTGATCGTAAGGATAGATCTTTTCGATCGTGCCGTCTTCAGCGATGTTGAGCTTTGTGAACTTAACGCTTCTCTTGTGTGAGCAGCCGCCGGATCTCTTTGCATCGTGATAGAAGAGGTACCACTCGCCGTCGATATTAACGATGGAGTGATGTGTTGTCCAGCCGATAACAGGCTCCATGATCCTTCCCTTGTATGTGAAAGGACCTTCAGGTGAAGTGCCTTCTGCATAGCAGAGGTAGTGTGTTGTGCCTGTTGAGTATGAGAAATAATACTTGCCGTTGAACTTGTGCATCCAGGGATCTTCGAAGTATCTTCTGTCCTCATCGCCTGCCTTGATAGGCTCGCCGTTTTCGTCGAGGATAGTGATCATCTTAGGAGGTGCAACATAGCCTGTCATGTCAGGCTTGAACTGTGCAACGATCGGTCCTAATGCCTTCTCATCGCCTTCAGGACGGTGCTCATTGGGATTGAATGAACCGGACTGCCACATCTCGAGCTGGCCGCCCCAGAGACCGCCGTTATAGCACCAGATCTTGCCGTCATCGTCTAAGAGGACTGCAGGGTCAATGCTGTAGCTTCCCTGAATGTAATTTTCCTGAGGCTTGAAAGGGCCTACAGGTGAATCAGACTCAGCAACGCCGATTCTGAAGATATCGTCCTTGTCCTTTGCAGGGAAAACAAGATAATACTTGCCGTTAGTATAAACTGCGTCAGGAGCCCAGAGCTGTCTTGAAACCCACGGAATATCGTCTTCGCTGATAGCTACGCCGTTGTCAACGCACTCGCTGTCAAGACTGTCCATGGAAAGGATGTGATAATCCTTCATGACATACTGCTCACCATCGTCATCCTCAGGGATGTCCAGGTCTTCGTCATGTGAAGGATAAATGTAGATCTTTCCGTTGAATACGTGTGCGGAAGGATCAGCTGTGTAGATGTTGGTAACAAGGTCTTTACGCTCGTTCTTTTTCATAGGCACCTCTGTTTACTTCTAGAGTTGTTCGTATCTTTGATAGTAACATTTATAGGGTGCATTTGTAAAACCTTTATTGCTAAAAGATATACCATTTTTGCTATTTCTTAATTTCCTGATTTTTTCGCATTATATTCCAAGAGCTTACGGGTATACTCTTTCGCACGCTTTTTCATGACAAACACATCGATCAGGATACAGGTCGCATAGCAAATTAGGACAAATATGCCGAGGATTATCCAGAGCTTCATCGTGCCTGCGCCCGAGAAGATATTCATCCAGTAAAACATCAGGATCTCGACAGGAATGAACGTCAGGAAGAACACTGTAAGGTCAAATACGAAACCCTTCTTTTTCATGAGCTTCGTGAAAAACGCGAAAACAAAACACGCCGAACCCCACGCGCAAAGCACTAGGATCTTTACCAGCATTAACGTATTGAGATTTACACCGCCGCCGGCAAGGCTGATCAGCATCGCGCACACTACGAGCCAAGAATAAGAAAAAGCCAGAGCATTTCTGAAATAAACAAACAGATTCTTTATATTTTCCATATCATTATCCTTCCAAACCTATCAAAGACTTAAGCGCCTTAACGTTTCTTCTCGAGATCACCACTACTTCCCCGTTCGTAAGTGTCGCAAGAATGTTTCTGGTAACTTCAGGCTTAAGCTTTGTTATCTTATTGAGGTTTACGATCACTGATTTCGAGCATCTGAAATAAGTCTTCTCATCGAGCATCTCCTCAAGCTCATAAAGCCTCTTTTCCGTCTCATAGACGTTCCCTGCCGTATAGAGGAAAGTCTTCTTATCAACTGCTTCGATGTAAAGGATCTGCTCTAATGCGATCTGATGAGCCTGGCCGTTTGCAGTGCCGATTATGTGCTCGTCGAATCTTTTAATATAGCGCTCAAGTCTTTCAGTTTCCGGAGTGATTTCACGGCAGTGGATCTCCACTGCCGTGCCTGACTCAATGTCTTTCTTGATCGAAACCCTCATTTGCGACTCCTATTTACCCCGATATTTGGAATCATTATAATTCATCCTCTTACATTTTCGCGATCAAGTTTTCTGCATTCAATCAGGAGCAAAACCGACATCACGATCTGGCATACGATCATGAAGATGCCTATATATAATTCAGGTGCAAAGATCGATATGAGCAAAGATCCAAGTGTAGTAACGATCGATGTAACAAGATAAGTCTTACTCTCATAGAGCCATGCGAATGGCAAGAGATGTGCTCCGAACACCATCGCGAAAAGCATCAGCATCGCTTCAGGCTTCTGATTAAATGCCCACATGACGATCAAGAGATAAAGCATCTGATTCATGGTGTTGATCAAGCCCAGTTTATTAAAAGGATTATTCCTCTTTGAAAAAGGTTTTGCGCCTATGATGAGCGAAAAGATGATCACACACGGGATAAGCAGTCCCGGGCAATAGAATGTATAAAGATTCTTCGTCATGATATCTACCGGAAGTGTCCTTACGATCGTAACTGCTGTCCAGATAACGACCGATGCCATCATGAACGGCAGTCCCTTTTTCTGGAGGATCATCGCCTCTCTCTTAAGTTCACTGTAGTTATTCTCAGTTCTAACATTGATGTTGGTAATGTCTGTCATTTTCCTGTACCTCCTTAGGTTTTGAGGTCATTCTATCGGGCCCTGTTTCGGCGCTCAATGCTTTTAGGACCAAGCGGTACAAGTGAGGGAGCAAGTGGTACACAACAGCTTGTTCTCACTTAAAGAATTCGTCTATCAAACGGTCAATGACTCTTATGTCCAAAGGTTTGTCCGAAGTCTCGAAAGAAAACGTCAGCCGGTCGCCCTGCATAATTCCCGCCTGGTTATACAGATTTATTCTTTCCACCAGATCACTATAATATTCAGGGTCATCCATCTTTCCGCAATGCTCATGATAGATGATCTTGTTATCGCTCATTCTCTTCATCGAAAAATCAGGATGGATCACTACCCCATCGATCATGATCGGACATTCATATTTATACGGCACTCCCCTGAAAAATAACCTGTCCGCAAGCATTACCTCAGACTTCGATCTGACGCGCTCCCCCTTTATCGTCATATACACCGGAGCATCATCCTTAAACGGCTTCCCAACATATGGTTCCTCCATCCATTCACGCGCATCCTGCTCGTTGCCAAGAATGATCGGCTCAACACCCGACCTAAGTTCCTCAGGCAGTTTCTCGAACATCTCTTCCGGCAGATCTGCCGGATAGATGTTCAACATTTTCGAGAGCGCCAACAACTCGTTTTTAGCAGCTTTTAAAACTTCTTTAAGATAGCGCTTCTGCAGAAGTTGCTTAATGAGTTCTTTATCTTTTATAGTTAGAAACCTTTCTTTAGACTTTGCATTGGCATAGTAATAATAGGCTTTCCCATTTTGATGTCTGATATTAATCCAGCCAGCAGGTAATGCCTTCAATTTCTTCTCTATATTTTCTATTGTTTTAGTTATTAAATCGTATCGATCTCTTAATACATTTCGAACTGCTTTAGCCATATTAAGCAACCTCCGATTATTTTTGAAAATTATAGAATCGTGGGCACTGTAATGATATAGATTTGGAGCAAGTTGAGACTTTTAGGGTGTAATTGAGACTAGTCTCATTTTTCACTATTTCATGAGCTCCTTTTAAAGCGTCTTATTCCTCGTTACTATCGCATGGGACCTTTTTTTAGAGCAATAATTATATAAAAACGCCATTTTATATAATTATTGGCCTTTTTTAAGGCACTATGCGATAGTCGAACACTCCCAAGTGGTACAACTATACCCAAAATAGGCGTCGATCCTCTCCAAGTGGTACAATTTACCCACAGAGAATGGAGAACGAGGGTATTTTTGTGTCACTGATCGACAAGCTCTTCGACAAGAGCAGCTGGGAAAGATTCTATGAATATAAGGACGGGCTTAGATGTTCTAAGCGCTTCAAGAAAGAGCTCCGCGAATTCATCGACAGCGAAGCTTACATGGAATATGAACAACAGGTCAGAACGCTTACAGATCTCCCCATCCCCGCCAAGTCGATAATCAGCAAGATGAGTTCGCGAAAAAAGCGCACCGTCTATAAGTATCCTTATAACTTCAACATGCTCTTAAAGCTACTGACTTATCTGACGCTTCGAAAATACGATCACATCTACACCAGCAGCCTTTATTCATTCCGTCCGGGCGTGTGTGCAAAGGATGCGATCATGGCTATCTTCCACACCAAAAACATCAGGAACATGTATTCATATAAGATCGATGTAAGCGATTATTTCAATTCGATCCCGGTCGATAAGATGTGCGATGCTTTAGATAAAACGGTCACCGATGATGATAAGCTTCTCGCCTTCATGAAGGCTCTCTTAAAGGAAGAAAGAGTCAAATCCGGAGAAGTCATGATCACCGAGCAGAAAGGCATTATGGCAGGCACGCCGATTGCTTCATTCTATGCAAATCTCTACCTGAAAGAACTCGATGAACACTTCAAAGAACTGGGCGTTTTATATGCAAGATATTTGGATGACATCATTGTTTTCGCGAACACTGAAGAAGAATTACAAACATATAAGGACACCATCCTGGAACACCTGAAAAGCAAGGGCCTCACGGTCAATCCTGCTAAGGAAGTCACAGCCACGCCTGAAGACGGATTCACATTCCTGGGCGTCCAGGTCAAGAACGGCGATATCGATATCGCGCCGGCATCGGTCATAAAGCTCAAGCAGAAGATGAGAAGGAAAGCCAGAGCACTTGACCGCTGGTATCACAGAGAGGGCTTGGATGGAACAAAGGCTGCGTCCGCTTTCATCCGCATTTTCAACCATAAACTTCTTGAAGTAAATGAAGATTCTGACCTTACATGGAGCCTGTGGTTCTTCCCTGTTATCACGACTACGAGAAGCCTCCACGAGATAGATCTTTACGCGCAGGATCTTCTTAGATTCCTGATAAGCGGAAAGCACACAAAGGCGCGCTTCAACGTAAGATACGAAGACTTGAAAGTATTAGGTTACAGGAGTCTTGTAAACGAGTACTATCAGCCATAACCGTGGTCGATATGTTCCCAGCGGCCGTGCTCATTCTCGATCAGGATCCAGTTCCAGTTAGTATATGTGTAATTTGAATTAAGACTGCCGAAATCATAATTGCCGGTAGTAAAATCCGACATCAGCACTATGGTCTTAACACCTCTTTCGCGCGTCTCATCAGCACAGACTTCATCGCCTGCATAGTAAATGGTATTAAGAGTGCATCCGTTCCAGTCATTCTCGAAATCACGCTTGATAACTTCGATCGCACTTTCTATTTCTTCCTGTGAATATAAAGAAGACTGGCGTTCTAATACTCTGACGTTGGATGCATCGCCTGACATAATACTGCTGGAGACAGGATGCGTTATCAGAATAGAAGCAACAAAGATAAAAAGCAGACCAAAGATGACTGAGGCAATAATTATCTTGATCTTACGGTTGCGCTTACGTCTGGCCATCTCGCGCGCCATCTGCTCATTAAGTATTGCAAGCTGCGCCGAGATCTTCTCGAGCTCTGAGGCTTGCTCAGCAGCTTCTGAGGGCTTGCCAAGGAGATCGCTTACCGGTACTTCCAAAACCTCCGACAGTTTCTCGAGCATATCGGCGTCAGGTACCGAATATCCCTTCTCCCATTTTGATACAGTCTGTCTGACGATATTTAAAGCCTGCGCAAGGGTCTCCTGCGTATAGCCTTTCTGTTTTCTTAAGTTCTTTATGTTGTCGCTAAGCATATTGCAAAACCTCCATTGCTTATGCTCCGGTTATAGCTTTATGGCGCGCCGGACACAAGCAACGCAAATTAACATTTGGTTTTAATGATTCTAACACAAGCGAAAATTAAGGGGCCGCCCATTATGGACGGCTCCTTCAACAAACTCAATCTATTCCCTGTTATTCGTTTATTCAGCTACGAGCATGTTGTATGCTTCGATCTTCTTGATCCTTCTTGTCTGCAGGAGAGCAAGGAAGAAAGATACGATTGCAAGTCCTGATGCGATTATTACTACGCCCGGAACAGGGATATCAAAATTGCACTTAACCAGTCCGAACATGTGCATGAATGTAGACATGTAAGGATTTGCCAGATAGTAGGATGCGACTGAGAAGACGATCACAGATGCAATTACCGCAGGCATGAAGCTTAATGCTGTCTGGAGCATGAGGCTTCCTGATGTGTAGCCTAAAGCCTTTAAGATTCCGTAGTCCTTACGCTTGTGGTAAACGAGGGACTTGATGAGAAGGAACAATATCAAGGCAATGACCACTACGGATATCGTGCACATAACGATGAGCATCGTTGCAGAGATACTCTTGAATGTAGTCATGCTGCCTTCAAGGATCTCGTAGAAATTCATCGTGTTTACGATATGCTCGCCATACTTGTCTTTGCATTCGTCAATGACCTTGTCGGTTGCTTCCTTGTTTTCCTTTGAATCACCGGATTCTTCCTTAAGATCGAACCAGTACCATGCAGGAATGTGATCCATATCCATGATGCGTTCAGCTGCATCGAAAGTGAAGATAGCTTCGCGTCCGTTGTTATTCGTTGTCTGAATATAACCAGTTATCAGGTAAGAGTATGAATTCTCACCGAGGGTAAGCTTGATCTCATCGCCGACATCAAATCCGTATACTTTTGCGAACGCACCGCTTACAGCAACTTCGTTGTCGTACTGGGGCAGTCTTCCTTTATAGCACAGATCCTGGTTGTTCATTTTCGACATATCATCAACGATGTATGTGAAAAGGCTTTCCTTCTCCTCATAGTAGAAATTCGTGTTGATGATCTTTCTGATGTTCTTGATATCAGATCTGGATTCGAGATATTCAAGTCCCTCATCAGCAGTGCCATTGTCGAACGTAACGACGCCTGAACACATTTCAGTCATGAGGATCTCCAGCTTCGGATGACGGCTGAAGTTCTCATACATAAGAAGCGAGATAACGCATGTGAAGATCATGAATCCGGTTACGATGAATGTGATCACGTTCTGCTTCATGTTGCCGAAAAATGTCTTCATCGCAAGGCTTGCGTTAAGGCTTAAAGATGTCTTATCAAGAGCTATATGATTCTTCTTGAAATTGTGTGATTCGATACCTTCTCTCAGTGCCAGGATCGGATGGATCTTCGATACCTTGGAAGCGCAGGCAGCTGTAACGATAAAGGTAAATACGATAATGAATGTTACCGGAATCACTGTAGCCAGAAGATTGAATGAAACCTGATAAGGGAAACCCATCTGACCGACTACGATTTCAGCGAAAACAGGCATGATCAGATATGCTGCTGCAATTCCTGCTGCACTTCCCAAAACAGAAAGGATGAAGAACCAGAAAACAAGTGAACCCTTGATGTCTTTTCCCGTATATCCGATCGCCTTAAGAGCGCCTAAAGTCTTCATGTTCTCTTTGATGTAGTTGGAGATGCAGTTTGCGAGCATCATTGCAACTGCTGCAACAACCAGTGATGTGATTACAAGAAATGATACGGCGAGGATAAGACCGATAAATGTTCTTGAACTGATAACTGTATCAATATCATAACCTGTTGTAATTGCTTTGGGATTGATCTTAAGCAGTTCGTTTCTGTTCCTGATCTTGAATTCGCCGTTGCTGACGCCTTCCTTCAGATCATATACGATAATGAGGCCTTCTGCTGTCTCACCGTTTCTTTCCAGGATCTCGTTATAGGTATCGTCATCAACTACAAAGGAGAACAAAGCTGTATTGTTGCATCCGCCGTATGTTAATGCCGTAAAGCCCTTTACGGTAAAACTGTATTTGACACCTTCGACGGAAAACTCGAATTTATCATTCAGCTTAATACCGCCGCCGGAATAGAACTGATAAGGAAGATAGATATAATCACCTGTAACAGATGTATCTTCCATGATCACTTCCATCTTGTCCATCTGTCTGTTAAATGCACTGCTGTCACAGAGCGCGATATCGATTGATACATCGCCGGATCCGAACGGAAGCGGGACAGCACCGAACTGGAGATTCTTGTATACAAAATAGTTATCGGTATCATCCTTGATCAGCTCTTCGATCTTCTCATCAGTGATATCACTTATTCCGTTTCTGACCATGATGTATCCGTCGCCGGCATTAAGACGTTCAGCTTCTGATCTTGCTGTCGGGAGTGCATCGAAAAATATCATCAATGACACACCGATCAAAAGGGTTGCGATAAACATCAGAAGGAACAGTCCAACTGACGTACCTCTGTTTTTCCTGAGGTTCGATTTGGTAAGCAATAATGTCTTGTCCATGATTACCACCCCATCGTTGCGAGGAAGTCAGCTAACTTCTGATGACGCTCTTTGTCACCTGTTACATACTTGCCAAGGTTGCACTCACCTGCGATCTCACCGTCTTTAACATAAAGGATGCGGTTGCCTCTTCTTGCGCTTGAGATATCGTGTGTAACCATTACGATCGACTGGCCCTTCTCATTGAACTTTGTAAGTGTATCAAGAACTGCCTTACCTGTCTGTGAGTTCAAAGCACCTGTAGGCTCGTCAGCGAAAACAAGCTTCGGATCGTTGATCAAAGCTCTTGCGATACCGACTCTCTGAGCCTCACCGCCTGAGATCTGTGTAGGGAACTTGCCCCAGAGAGTCTCATCGATATTAACTGCCTTAAGAAGTTCTCCTGCCTTCTTTGCAAGGACTTTCTTATCCTTAAACACGAGAAGTCCTGCTGCCATGATGTTATCTAAAACGCTCATAGAATCTACGAGATATACCTGCTGGAAAACGAAACCGCAGTTGCCTCTTCTGAAGATAGCGAGCTCATCTGTATTCATCTTTGTGATGTCTGTGCCATCGAACTTAACTGAACCTAATGTCGGCTTATCCATTCCTGAAAGGGAATAAAGAAGTGTGGACTTACCTGCACCTGAAGCGCCCATGATGATCGTGAAATCGCCTTCATAGATCTCAAGATCGATATTCTTGAGAACGTGCTGCTGCACGCCTCCGTTGGAAAATGTCTTGCAAAGTTTCTTAGTCTCAATAATGTTTTTCATGTCTTCCGACCTCCTTATGGCATTAGGATACTTTTTCAACCCTTAAGTGCCTTTAAGGAATTCTTAAATAATTCTAAAATCGATTATTAAACAACTCTAATATACACTGACACTTCAAAACCTTTATCCAGGTTCTTAAGTCCCAACTGTCCGTCCATCTTTTCCATGAAGTAATTAGTAAGGTAAAGGCCCAGACCTGCACCGTCCTTGTCGCTGGCGTTGCTGCCTCTTCTGAACTTTTCTTTGAGAAGCGGGAGCTCTTCTTCCTTAACACCGGGGCCTTCATCGGAGATCCTTATTACAAGATAATCACCGGTGAGCTCAGGATTAACACTGATGACTGTATCCGCATATTTATATGAGTTCATGAAGATATTATCGAACACCTGCTGGAGCCTTAATTTGTCGATGAATACGTTGCATTCGGGAATGACAAATGAACCTGCACGCTTAAGATAATCGGAATTTTTGATAAGTCCCGAAATGATATCGGAAGGCTGCATCCCGGGATTAACATCGATCTCGGTTATGTCCTGAACGCTTGATGTGAAAAGATTGTCGACAAGTGATTTGATCTGATCGGTTTTCGAGTTGATAACACCGAACATCTCCTTCGTTCTTTCCTCTTTTGTGATGGCCATTCCGATCTCAGATGTGGACTTGATGGAAGCTACGGGAGTCTTGATGTCGTGCGATAGTTTTGCGACCATTTCCTTCTTGTCGTCGCTCGCTTTTTTCTCTGCAATACGCGCTTTCTTAAGCTCTGATCTCATGAGATCGAAGCTCTCAGTAAACGCGCCGAAGACATGCCCTTTATCCATCTCAAGAGGCATGTCGAGGTTGCCCTCTGCAACTCTTGCAGCAAAGGAATTAAGGTTCTTAAATGGTGATATGATGTTCTTTCTTATATAGATATACCAGATGACAAGGATCACTATCTGGAGCATGCCGATAATGGCGAACAACATAATTATCTTGCTCTTAACATCAGACAGCTGTTCATCCATGCTGTAGTCGAAGATGACCTTGCCTACCTGCTCTCCGTCTACTGTGAGGTCTAATATGAGACCCCTTGTCTTTATCGCTTCGTTTACCGATTCAGAAAGGCCGTCCTTTGTCTTATAGATGAGCTCTCCGCCGTTGCCGATAATGACATAGTCGAGCTGTGTATTATACTTTGATGTATCACCGTAATTTTCTGTAATTGAATATATGCACTCGTTTACCTTCACAGGGTCGGTCTTCACATCCTGCATCTTCGTTACAGTAAAATAGCACGCCAAAGCTTCGGCGGTGAATGTAAGGATAAGTAACAGGATAAACGGTGCTTTTCTCATCTTATTCAGGTGCTACGAACTTGTAGCCTTCCTTCCATACAGTAACGATATACTTGGGATCCTGCGCATCCTTTTCGATCGCTTCCCTGATCTTTCTGATATGGACATTAAGTGTTCCGTCAGTGGTAAATCTGTCGTTCCATACATTGTCGAAAATCTCGACCTTGGTGACAAGCCTGTTTTTATTTTCGATAAGGTATTCGAGAAGTTTCCACTCGATCGATGTGATCTTCTTTTCGACGCCGTTTACGTAAACAGTCTTATTAACTGAATCGGTCTTAAGATAGCCGTCATCGAAGTCGCTGCTCTTAGTATCTTCTGTCTCGGAAACCGATGCAAAACGCTTTAAGACGACCTTTACCTTGGCGAGCAGAACGCCCAGAGAATATGGCTTTTCGATATAATCGTCGCCTCCGATATTAAGCGCGATTATCTTGTCGTCATCGGTATTTCTCGCAGAGATAAAAAGGATCGGAATATTCATTGTCTGACGGATCTTCTTGCAGAGTTCAAAGCCGCTTCCGTCAGAGAGGTTAATATCAAGAAGAACGAGATTTGTCTGGTTCGAACTTAAGAAATTATTCGCTTCAGCGCTGGAATAAACAGCAGCTGTCTTAACGTCAAACATATTGAAATACTCACAGGTGTTATTCGCAAGTTCTTGCTCATCGTCAATGATAAGGCAGTCGTAACGCATAAAGCCTCCTTAAATATCTGTATCTTCAAAATCCGGCTCAATATCCACGCCGGTAAACACTTCTAATCCCGCATCGTAAGTTCCGATGAAATCACCTGAAACATTGTAAACGTGATATTCGTTCGGACGGAGACCACGTGTGTCGTATCCTGCAAGGATCCTGTCAAATTGCGACAGAGCTTCCTCAATCGTTGCTCCATCAACACTGCCTAAAAAGTCTATTCTGACAACGTCATCTACACAGTCATAATGGAAACCATAAGCAGATGCTACGGGATCAATGTCAAATACTGCCTCATTCGTAAGTATCAAAAAATACTTTTCTTCGAAGTCAGATTCAATCTTAACTACATAACTTGAAGGCTTTCCGTCGCCGGTCTCATCAACAAGTTTCGACGTTACAGAATAGTTAAATTCTGATTCCTTATCTTCCATTAGAATGGTCGTAAAGGATTCCTTGCCCTTAAGTTTTTTCTTTGAGCCGAGAAATTTCGCATCTCCGTATGTATCATTTGCATACTTGATAAGTTCTTCTCTGTTCTTTACGCGCGCATAGCAGCCGCATGCAGTAAAAACTACTGCGAAAAGCAAAACTGCGGTTAAGATCTTTTTCTTCATGTGAACTCCTTATTCCATCAATTCCAGCATAAGGATTTTACTTCAAAACGGCTGTTTATGCTAATCTCGGAAGGTTACATCGAGATAACGAAAGCCTTCTTATATTCATCGCCCAAGTGATAACGCTTTATCTCAGGAGACTGCGTGAGCTTTAACGAGAAGTCGTGCATCTCGCAGATACGGACGGACAACGGAAGTCCCAAGCCTGTTCCTGCACCTGACGAACGTGATTCGTCACCTGTTACGAAGGGATCGAAAATCTGCTCATTTAAGGGCGCAGGGATCTCATTTCCGGTATCTGCAACAAAGACTTTGACGTCCTCAGCAGTTGAAAAATTCTCACTCTTAATGGCAACCTTTATCGTTATTCCGGCATCATTATGACGTATTGCATTAGTTATGAGATTAGTTAAAACACGCGATAACTGAACGCTGTCAGCGCTTATATATAAAGGCTTTTCGGGTATATCGATATCTAACTCATCACCTGCCGATTCAATGTCCGTATAGCAGAATGCGCAGCAGGACCTGATGAGTTCGCAAAGATCGATCCTCTCTCTTTTAATCGTAAATCCTTCGCTGTCGAGCTTAACGTAATCAAGCAAGAGAGCAACAACTTCATTCATCCTGTTTGATTTGGCCATAATTGCATCTAAATATTCAGGCCTTTTTGCTTCAGGCACGATGCCGTCATTTAAGGCCTTTGCGTAACCATAGACAGTAGTCATCGGGGTCTTTAAATCATGAACTATGTTGGAGATCATGAGGTAGCGGCGCTCTTCATCCTTGCGGCGCTCGGTTTCTCTTTCCCGGTCGAGCCTCCTGATCTCTTTTGCGACTGATATCGAAAAGATAATGCCTCCGACTATATAAGGCAGCAGAAGGATTAATGCTACAAGGAGGAGCGATCCTAATAACGGCAAGATAACATACGGATTATTGCTTAAGGCGTGCAATGTTTCGGTCGCATCCTCTACGTTGTTTACAATAAAACCTCGCCTTATCAGGAGAGTTTCCAAAAACTGATTCACTGCGACAGGAGATGCATTTAAAGCAGGAAACAGCTTATTTACGATAGCTGTTGCCAGGAGGACGAATACGACCATGAAAAGGCCTTCAGCGCCGTTTATCTGGATCACTTTATCGTATTTTGTAATCGTAACCAGAACGGGCATCAAAAATTTGTCAGTAAGTCCGACTACAATGAGCTCGACCATGCTTACAACCGCAAGGACTAAGAAAAATCTGATAAGCAAAAAGGCTTTTAGCTCTTTTCCACTGCTTTTTTGACTTTTCGCCATTGATTAACCCCTCTGTAACAATGTTACACTGCCTGTTTTATGCGGTTTTCAGACATCAAGCCTGTATCCCAAGCCTCTTAATGTCTTTATATAACGTGACGGATCTTCGTCGAGTTTTGTCCTCAATTTGCTGATCGCAACCATTATATTATTGTCTGCTACAAAATAATCTTCGCCCCAGGCATGCTCATAGATCTGCTGCTTGGTGAAGACCTTTCCCGGATGCTTCATAAGAAGCTCCATGATCTTATATTCAACTGAAGTAAGCTCCATCGGCTTTCCTGATTTAAGGAGAAGGCACTTTTCGGTATCAAGTTCCAAATCGCCTAATGTGATCGTCTTATTGGAATTATGCTCTTCGCCGCTTCCCAGAGAATAGAATCTTCTGAGGTTTGACTTAACCCTGGCAACTACTTCCAAAGGATTAAACGGTTTGCAGATATAATCGTCGGCACCGACGTTAAGACCTAAGATCCTCTCGGCATCAGCAGTTCTCGCAGAAATGATCATGACAGGGACATTGCTTTCTTCACGGATGTCCTTAAGAACATGAATTCCGTCTTTTCCCGGCATCATTACATCCAGGAGCACGATGTCCGGCTTAAACTCAGCCATGGCGCCTACTACGAGATCGCCTGAAGCAACATCTGAAACAGTAAAGCCGTCGTTTTCGAGATAGAGCCTTAAGAGGTTTCTTATCTCATTCTCATCATCTGCGATCAAAACTTTGTAATTCATAAGATTCTCCGTTTTCAAAGCCGACCGGAGGAGACCTAAAATCTCCTCCGGCTGACATTATTATATCCTATTCCTATTCCCTGTGTTATTTTGCATCGATGCCGTACTTGATTGACTCATAGAGAGCTGCATCTGCAGAAGCCTTGTAAGGTCCTACGAAGAAGATCTCGAGTGTGCCCCATGTAAGAAGTGAGAGGATGTCCCAGCCGATGAATGAAAGGTCAAGGACGAATGACTTCCACTTGTTGCCCTGCATAAGTCTTGCGCTTTCTGCCTGAGCATCCTTGAAGTTCATGTTAGGATTCTCGCTCATGATGTAAGGAACCAATCTGTACTGATATGCCTTGATGATTCCGGGTACGATAAAGAGTAAGCTCCAAAGCCAGACGAAAAGATCTGTAAGGAATGCTGTCTTTACGATGTTCTTATAGTGAGAATCGAAAACATATACGATGTTCGAGAGCTTTGCGGGTTCATCAAGATTCTTTCTGAAGAACTTTCTGCATCCGTATTCGAACGGTATCATGAGGAAGTACTTGAATGCCAGAGCGAATGCCGTGATGATGATATAGATTATGGTTCCTACGACGACGATGCCGATAAACAAATTTACATCATCCTGATCAACGCTGTTAGGATCTGACAAGTCAATATCGAAAGTAACCTGATGTGAATCGTTGTCTGAATCATCGTCTGATACTGTTGAAGATTCACTCGTTACCCTGCCACTGTAGATATTCTGAAAGGTCTGAGAAATCGAGGTTCCTCCGCTGAATCCTGAGCTGGCTGCACCGACTGCTATACTTAAGATGATTGCAACCAGAACGCACTTCCAAAAATTCCCGAAAAAGGCTTTCTTACCTTTTTGCTTAACACTCTTCCTTGTCCACATATTTGCGACCTCTTTTCTTTCTATTATCTATTCCTAATTTTCTTTTTTCGAATGAAACCGGCCGGTTCCTATCCCTTACGATTCATATTCTAACTGTCGAACCTTAACAGCAAAAGCGCTAAACCTTAACTTAAACTTAACTTAAGCATTTGCTATAATGATTTTGTACAGCCGGCCTTTAAATATATATATAGGGATAGATTATGGCAGACGATAACAAGTTCACAAAGACAACCACCATGCCTGGAACGGAGCGCAAATGTCCTAACTGCGGCGGCACCCTCACTTATAATGCAAAAGCCAGGCAGATGTATTGTTCTCTTTGCGGAAAGTTCAAAGAGATATCTTACGGAACGCATAAGGATCTTGAAGTCAAAGGCATACCATACAACGCTATCTTTAACTCTAACTGTGCAATACCGGGAGATAAATGCAAGATTCTTTCATGTGACAACTGCGGAGCTGAACTTATCTATGATTCCCTGCAGGTGTCCGGCACCTGTCCGTTCTGCGGTTCTACAAACATTACTCCTGCTGCCGGGACCGGAAGCATCATGAGACCAAACGGGATCATTCCTTTTTCATTTGATGAAGATAAGGCCAGGATGTATTTTCGCGAACACCTGAAAAAGAAACATTTTATTCCGAACAAAGTAAAACATTGTAAGCTTGATAATCTGTTTCCTCTTTATCTTCCTTTTTTCGGTTTCGAAGCTAATACTTCGTCCTCTTATTTGATCGATATCGGTTATTACGACAGTGAAGGTAACATTTATTACAAAACCTGCAAAGGAAGCTTCGAAAAGCATTACAGTGAAATTCCTATATCTGCCAGTTCAAAAGTATACAACGGTCAGGTCGATAATTTACGGCTATCCAGCCTGTTATCTGCACGTCCATTTAATCCTGATTACATGGCCGGATACTATGCAGAACGTAATTCGACATCACTAAAACATGGTTTTGATGTTGCTCAGGATTATATTACTAGGGAACTGAATAGATTAATTCCGGAAGCTGCGCTCCGCAAATTTGGTGGAGACAAATACCAAAATCTGAAATATAAGACCTCTTATACCGACGTTACATACAAATACATATTAGCTCCAGTCTATCTTGCTTCGTTTACTTATAAAGGAAATAAATATGATGTAGCTATAAACGGCAGTACGGGTAAAGTGGCCTGCGATCCGCCATCCACCCTCAAGTTTTTTATTTCTCTGATGATTGTTCTTGGAATAATCGCAACAACTGCCTTCGTAGCTTATCTGATCTTCAGATCGAGGTTTATATAAAACAAGCCAGGATCAATCAGATCCTGGCTTTAATATTTTTAACTGACAAAAAGAATATCAGATTAACTCGTGAATCATTTTGCGAGCTGCCCGGCAATACGTCTTGTAACATAGGATCTGGTGTTCCACCATCCGTCGTGATCATAGTAGAAACGAAGGTAAGGTATGCCCTGAGCCCTGCAGTCATTTCTCACTTTGTGACGCTGGGTACTGTCACCCATGAGCTCTACGACAAGCTTCTTCTGTCCGTCCTGGATAAAATTATAGGCAACATCACGCCAACCTACCTTAAACTCCTCGATCTGATAAGTGGAGAACTCCTCCTTAAAGATCTTCTCAAAATAATCCTTGTATTTGAGACCTGAATTGAACTGGTTAGGTTCAGAAGGCATCACAGGGCCCCATGAGTCACCGCATTCAGCTTCTTCTGTAAATGTTGCGCTAAAAGATCCACTGCTTGCTGCAGAAGATGAGCCGCCGTTAATAATCCTCTTTTCATCCTCATCAGCATATTTAACACCATCAAGATCATCTGCCAGCTGTTTCATCTTATCAATAACGCTGTCAGCTTCCCTCCCCTTTTCGCCAAATAAATTCGAAAATAAGCCCATATCGTACCTCCTTTAATTTGATCGAAAACAAATCCTGTCTGTTAAATCAATTCTATTAAAAAGGAATATCTATATCAAGGCAACAAAAAAGCACCAGTCATTTGACTGGTGCTTTGGCTCCCCGAACAGGACTTGAACCTGTGACATTTCGGTTAACAGCCGAACGCTCTACCGACTGAGCTATCGAGGAATTTAATCCGGCAGCAATCTATCTTCCCGGGCCGTTGCCAGCCAAGTATTGTCGACGCCAGTGAGCTTAACTTCTGTGTTCGGAATGGGAACAGGTGTGGCCTCACCGCAATAACCACCGGAATGGTTGAGAGTCTTATACCCTCAGGACTGCAAAGAAAACTAACTTCAAGAAAGAAGTAACGAATATTGAAGAATCCTCTCAAGAATGTATCTTGGAAAAAAGACTTGAAATTACATAACCTTGTGTGGTCAAGTCTTCGGTCATTAGTACCGGTAAGCTGAATGGCTCTCACCACTTACACGCCCGGCCTATCAACTGGTAGTCTTCCAGTGACCTTATCAAAAGAGGGAAATCTCATCTCGGGGTTGGTTTCACACTTAGATGCTTTCAGCGTTTATCCAATCCAAACATAGCTACCCAGCTGTGCTCTTGGCAGAACAACTGGTACACCAGAGGTTTGTCCATCCCGGTCCTCTCGTACTAAGGACAGCGCCCCTCAAATTTCCTACGCCCACGATAGATAGAGACCGAACTGTCTCACGACGTTCTGAACCCAGCTCGCGTACCACTTTAATCGGCGAACAGCCGAACCCTTGGGACCTAATTCAGCCCCAGGATGTGATGAGCCGACATCGAGGTGCCAAACCTCCCCGTCGATGTGAACTCTTGGGGGAGATCAGCCTGTTATCCCCAGGGTAACTTTTATCCGTTGAGCGACGGCAATTCCACTTTCTACCGCCGGATCACTAAGCCCTACTTTCGTACCTGCTCGACCTGTCTGTCTCGCAGTTAAGCCACCTTATGCCTTTGCACTCGTCGCACGGTTTCCAACCGTACTGAGGTGACCTTTGGACGCCTCCGTTACCTTTTTGGAGGCGACCGCCCCAGTCAAACTGTCCGACTGCCATTGTCCCCTGACCGGATCACGGCCACAGGTTAGAGACCCAATATCGCCAGGGTGGTATTCCAAGGTTGACTCCACATCAGCTGACGCCGGTGCTTCAAAGTCTCCCACCTATCCTCTACAGACAATATCGAATCCCAGTAACAATCTACAGTGAAGCTCCATGGGGTCTTTTCGTCTTGTCGCGGGTAACTTGCATCTTCACAAGTACTACAATTTCACCGGGTACGTTGTCGAGACAGTGCCCAAATCATTACGCCATTCGTGCGGGTCAGAACTTACCTGACAAGGAATTTCGCTACCTTAGGACCGTTATAGTTACGGCCGCCGTTTACTGGGGCTTAAGTTCACCGCTTCGATTGCTCTGACGGATTCCCGTGACCTTCCAGCACCGGGCAGGCGTCAGCCCCCATACCTCATCTTACGATTTAGCGGAGACCTGTGTTTTTGGTAAACAGTTGCTTGGGCCATTTATCTGCGGCCTGGATTGCTCCGAGGCTCCCCTTATTGCGAACTTACGGGGTTAATTTGCCGAGTTCCTTAACAACGCTTCTCCCGCTCGTCTTAGGATTCTCTCCTCATCCACCTGTGTCGGTTTGCGGTACGGGTACCATTACTCTGGATAGCGGCTTTTCTCGTCAGTGTGAAATCACCGGCTTCGGTACTTATAATTCCCTCCCCATCGCACCTTGGAAACTCCGAGCGTACTTAACTACTCAGATATCCTCGATGTTTGGACGCGCATTTCCTGCAGCGCGCTCCGGCTATCCTCCTGCGTCCCCGCCTCTCTCATAACGAGTATCGGTAGTACAGGAATATCTGCCTGTTGTCCATCGGCTACGCCTTTCGGCCTCGTCTTAGGTCCCGACTAACCCTGGGAGGACGACCCTTCCCCAGGAAACCTTGGATTTTCGACGGAAAAGATTCTCACTTTTCTCTCGTTACTTATTCCGACATTCTCACTACTGATACATCCACACGTCCTTATCGATCGTGCTTCTACTGCTTACAGTAAGCTCCTCTACCGCGCAACTTGCGTTGCGCCCGCAGCTTCGGCATACGGTTTAGCCCCGGTGATTTTCGGCGCAGACTCACTCGACTAGTGAGCTATTACGCACTCTTTGAATGAATGGCTGCTTCTGAGCCAACATCCTAGCTGTCTTAGCAAATCCACATCCTTTACCACTTAACCGTAATTTTGGGGCCTTAGCTGGCGATCTGGGCTGTTTCCCTTTTGACAATGGCATTTATCTGTCGCTGTCTGACTCCT